>NZ_NOVT01000017.1:0-413782 GCF_008042455.1 Corynebacterium sp. LK10 | reverse complement strand
CCGAAAAATAGCCCGAAAGTGTCATAAACTCACACAGTTTCACATTTGCAGCCCGTAATTTCTGGGGTTAAAGGCCAAAAATGTGAGCCTTTCCGGCGGCGTGGTTATCTGACCCAGCCTTTTCGATGCCGCCTCCTCCCCCATAGTCACTACCGAGTAGCCACCAAGCCTGCATCCGCGGACTGCAGCTTGCCGTCAACCATCTCCACGATTCGGTCGGCACCGTGAAGCTGCCCCAGGTCGTGGGTGATGTACAGGGTGGCCACACCCATCTTCCGCGTCACATCCATAATCAGTCGCGTCACCGCCCCTGCACTCTTCTGATCCAAAGCCGCGGTCGGTTCGTCGACTAGCAGCACTTCCGGCTCATTCATCAGTGCGCGCGCAACATTGACGCGTGCCTGCTGACCACCGGAAAGCTGGCTCACGCGACGTTCTCCCAGCCCAGCCAGTCCGACTGCCTCGAGCAATTCATCTGCGCGCTTCTCCGCTTCACGACGGCCACCCGCGGGCCACCCGAAAACACGGCCCAATCGCCGCATTGCGATGAGCTGCTGCTTGACCGTCAGCGCTGGCAGAAGATTCGGCTGCTGGAAAACGATGCCGATGTGTTCGCGACGAATCTTGGCAGCATCCGCGCCGCGAGCGCTCAGATCAATGGCCTTCCTTTCCGCACTCTCGTCCGCGCCTGCACCGTTCGCGTCCTGCTTGTTGGAGTACAGCGTGACATGTCCGGTATCGGCACTCTTCAAACAACCTGCGATGGTCAACAGAGTCGACTTGCCGGAACCCGATGGTCCGACCAGTCCCACTACCTCGCCTGCCCGGATCTTCAGCGAGATGTCATCCAAAATGGTGCGTTTGTTGTCGCCATCTTGGACGGTCAGCGAGATGTTCTTCAGAGCGAGTGCCACGGGAGCCTGGTTGTCGATATAGGTAGTCATTTTGTCCTCAATTCCTCAATTCCTCAGTTGCAGGTTGTGCATGATTAACACGATGTGAGTGTTCTGTGGGAAGCCGCCGTGCTAGGCCGTGCTAACGAGCCACTACGCATTCGCCAATGCGGTGGTCGGATCGACGCGGAATACCGGCACCAGTGCCAGCAGCGCACCAACTACGCCGGTCACGGCCAGAATGAGCCCCGGCACGACGGTCGTGGAAGCATCGACCACAATTGGCATGACGTCGCCGCTCTGCAGAGCCCAGCCCGCCGCTGCAGTCACCGCAACACCGCCGCCGACTCCGATTGCCAGCACGGCCAGGACCTGCGCCAGAGAGTCAGCCACCAGCACGGAGCGGGACGCACCGAGCGCCGAGGAAATGGCCACACCACGCAGTCGTTGAACAGTCCACACTGTGAAGAACGCGCCTACCACCAGCGCAGAAATCACATACAGCATCGAGGTCATCGCGTTCAGCGAGGTCTGCTCGCCCTGATAGGAAGCCGACAGGTTATTGCGCTCGCCGTCGCGCAGAATTGTTCCTTCCGGGACATTCGGCAGCTGCGTCGCAGACTCGTCGACAACCATCGCCGCCGGCACCATCTGCCCCGGTGTCAGGTCTTCCATCACACCGCGCCCGGCATAAATGACCGCTTGGTGGTCCAACCACTTATCCCCCGCCACGCGCGCAACGGTGGCCTCGTGCTCGCCCATCGCGCCAGACAGGGTCAGCGAGTCACCTTCCGCAATGGCGGTTTCACTGACACCGTCGGTGACGGCCACCTGGTCGTCGTTAAGCGAAAAGTCGGAGATGACGGTGACGGGCGTTTCATCGACGCGCGCACGACTGACGTAGACATCGCGGATGGTGGCGTTGTTATCGTTCGCCCACGTCTGGACGCTCTTTCGCGCCGTCTCGCCGATGCTTGACGACGACAGCGACGTAGCCCCCTCGGAGACGACGACGGCGTCGTTTTTGCCGTAGACCTCGTCAAGTGCGGAGACGGACTGGGCTGACAGTCCGGCAGCCAAAGCCGAGAGGAACGTGACCATCACAGCAATCATGCCGACGGTGATGGTGATCAGTGCGGCACGGCCTGGAGCGGCTCGAAGTTCTTTCATTGACTGGTACATACTCATTATGGTCGTGGATTCAAAGGCGGATTTAATCGCCAGGGAGGTTGAACTTCGTCTCCAACTTTCGGTTGATGTTGACAATTCCGGCTTGTCAGCGGTGTTTTGGCAGGTGGAACTGCCCTAAGCTCGAGAGCGTGGATACTCCTGAGACCCTGAATCGCAGCTGGCAATTACTGCGGTTTGCCCTGGATGTTTTGGTGCTGGTGCTGCTGGCGGTATGCGTGGTTCCGGATCCGCAGTGGCGAATCATCACCTATGCGGCGTGCTTTCTAGCGGTGTACATTGCAGGTTCCATTGGGCCGATTGGGCAGGCTCGGCATGGCAACGTAGCCAACGAGGTCGCGCTGACTAAGCCGCGTGGCCTGCTGTTGGGCTGGCTTGTGATTCTGCTGCTGTGCTGGGCGGCGTTGGCGTTTGCAACGCTGGACGCCTCGTTCCTGGTTTTCCCACTGTTTTTCGTAATTTTGCAGGTAACCGGCGGCCTTATGGCCGTAATCATGGTGGCGGCGACAACGGCGACGGCAATTGGCGCCATCGCTATCCATACTCCGCTGACATTTGGTGGTGTCCTCGGCCCCATTCTGGGTGGGACGTTTGTACTCACGGTGGGGCTGGGGTTCCGGCTCCTGCAGAAGGAGACTATCGAAAAGACCAAGGCGCTGGAGGAGCTCTCAGCTGCCCGCGCCCACTCGGAAGCACTGTCCCGTCGTGCCGGTGAGCTGGACGAACGCGCACGCCTCGCAGCCGATATTCATGACACCGTGGCGCAGGGGCTTTCCTCCATCCAGCTGCTGCTGCATTCGGTGGAGTCCCGCATGAAAAGTGCTCCCACTCAGCATGACCAGACCTCGGTGGATTCGCTACAGCTCGCCCGCAAGGTTGCGGCCGACAATCTCGCCGAGACCCGGCGCATCATCGCAGCACTTCAGCCGGCTCCCCTCGAAGGCGCAGACCTATCCGGTGCGTTGGAGAAGGTCTGCTCCTCCACGGTGCTGGGCGATGCTGTCAGCTTCTGCGTCGACGGCACACCCACGCGGCTGCCGGCCACCGTCGAAGCAACCATTATCAGGGTGGCCCAGGCGAGCTTGGCGAACGTCGTCAAGCATGCACACGCCACGCGTTGCCGTGTCACCCTGACCTACCAGCCCGACGAGGTTCTGCTCGACTGCGTCGACAACGGCATCGGCTTCGACCCCACCGCACCAACTAACGACGACAGCGTGGGGATCGCCAACGCGCGCCGACGCGTGGAGAAGCTCGGCGGCACCTTCACCATCGAGTCGGAACCGGGGCGTGGCTGCGGTGTCAGCGTCAGCATCCCGCACGAGCTCGCCTCTTAAAGTCCCGCGCCTGGTATGCAGGTAGGAAACGACCATTCACATCACCCGAGGAGTTAGCCAGGTGACCAAGCCCATCGGAGTCCTCATCGCCGACGATCACCCCATCGTCCGCGCTGGTCTTCGCGCAGTCGTTGAATCGGCGCCGGATATCGTCGTGGTTGGCGAGGCGGCCAGCGGTGACGAGGCGGTCGAGAAGGTGCGCGCATCGCTTGACGACGACTCTTGCGACCACATCGATCTGGTACTCATGGACCTTCGCTTTGGTGAGGCCCCTGGCACTGCTACCCGCGCAGGCGGAGTTGATGCCACCGCAGCCATCCGCGCACTGGCCGGGCGCGGCGCAAAGGCCCCAGAAGTGTTGGTGGTGACCAATTATTCTTCGGACTCCGATGTGCTCGGCGCTGTCACCGCAGGCGCAGTTGGTTATCTGCTGAAGGATGCCGCTCCGGAGGAGCTCATCGATGGTATCCGTCGTGCCGTTCGCGGCGAGACCGTGCTGAACACACAAGTAGCCGGGCGCTTGATGGGTCGGATGCGCAACCCCAGTACAGCACTAACCCCGCGCGAACTCGAAGTGCTCGAGTTGGTCGCGCGGGGTATGTCGAATAGAAAAATTGCAGAACAGCTGGTGCTCACCGAAGCGACTGTGAAATCGCATCTGGTACATATTTTCACCAAGCTAGACGTCAGCTCCCGCACCGCGGCTGTTGCTCGGGCGCAGGAGCTGGGAATGTTGGGTGATTAGGAAACGGACTAACCCGCGTGGCTTAAATGATGGCCTCACTTAGAGGACATGAGCTACCAGGAGCTGGTCTCGTCGGCGTTGCCCTTCTTCCAGGTCTCCCACGGAATGTTCCAGTCACCGAGTCCATCAACACCGGAGAGCGTCTCACCAATCGTATTCTTCACAATCACGATGTCACCGCGCTTAGTGTTGTCCAGGAACCACTTAGCGTTGGCGTCAGTGACGTTGATGCAGCCGTGAGACTGGTTGACGCTGCCCTGTGCCCACGTTGACCACGGTGCACCGTGGACGTAGATACCGGAGTAAGACATCTGCGTTGCATAGTTAACCGGCGTGACGTAGCCACCGTTTTCCAGAGACAGGCCGTAGGTACGAGAGTCCATCACCATGGTCTCGTTGCGATCACCGATGATGTACTGGCCATTCGGAGTCGGGTGAACATTCGACCCCATAGAGATAGGCATGGAGTTTACGACTTCACCGTTCTTCTTAATGACCATGGTCTTCGTCGCGTCATCAGCGATAGCAATGACTTCATCACCGATAGTGAAGCTGGTTTCGGCGGACTCCGCACCGTACATATCGTCACCAAGATCCGTGCCGTAAATATCGGACTTCACGGTAACCTTGGTCCCCGGCTTCCAGTACTCCTTTGGACGCCAGCGCACCTCACTGTTATTCAGCCAGTAGAAAGCGCCTTCCACCTTAGGCTCGGTGGTCACCTTAATTGCTTCCTCAGCAGCCTTGCGGTCCGAAATACTCGCGCTGAACTTCACAGCAATAGTCTGACCGACACCCACGGTGGAACCATCCAGCGGGGACAGGTAACCATTTACCTGAGAAGTCGGCTCGACGGTGGTGAAAGAAGTAGCCAGCTTTTCTGTGCCCGAGGTGGCGTTAATCTCATAGGTCTTTGAGTAGCCCAGGGGTTCTGCAGTGGTCCACTTGGTACCACTGGAGTCGAGCTTGCCCTTGACCTCTTTGCCCTCAGGGTTGGTCATAACAACCTTGTCCAGGTGATGTCCCTCTTCCACCTGAACCGAAATCGGGTCAACCACCGAAACATCGGTGGCGTCGTCCTTCACACTGGCGACAAGACCAACGTCTGGCTTCTCCGCCTCTTGCTGCTCGGCATTATCTCCGCCGACGGTACAAGCAGCTAGCGAGATGGTGGTCGCAAATGTCACCACCGCCATCGACAGGCGCTTAAAAGATTGCCGCATGATCGTGCTTCACTCCAACAGTGCAATTATTAAGTAGTAAGTCCCGGGGACACACTGCGACACACAGCGGAGTCCTGCTACAGCCCCTGGTGCGCCCTCGAAAAAGGTCAGACTACCCTGCAGCGGCACTAGCCACCGATAAAACGCTCGCCCTAACTGAAAAGCCTTATTGACTGCCCAATCGCAGTCATCAACCCCTCACAGGGCGCAGCACGCAAAGTAGCCCAACGGTTCCTACAGTTAACCCTCTGGAAAATTGCTGTGCAACCCCAAAAAACCGGGGCACTTCAACCGACCTGGGAAAACAGCGCCCCCTTGAAGCTGCGTTACCGAAAAGTAATCAGTTCGCTATTCAAAAGTGCCACCGGACGCTTCCGGACGTTACTGAACACTGTCGAACGTAACTCCGACATCTATGCACACTCCCAACGTCGATGGCATTGATACAGGCCCTACCCCACTTTGAGGATTTCCAAACTTTTTTTGAACTTTTTTCAAACGGTTGCGCAAAACCTTTCAAAAAACATGCAAAAACATCAATTCAAAAACAGCATCTGACCAGCCGATTTTACAAACAATCAGAAACCTGGTTATATATCTTCTCGTTGCCGGCGAGGAGCTCACACAGAGAGCACCAAGCAGGAAACAGTAAGCGCCATTAGCTCAACTGGCAGAGCAGCTGACTCTTAATCAGCGGGTTCGGGGTTCGAGTCCCTGATGGCGCACAATACAGACCGGGAAGGTAGAAATACCCTCCCGGTCTTTTTGTTGCATAACAAGCGTAGGCGCCAACTTGCAACCCTCGCTCGCACCCCACGCCTGACTCAAACAAGGGTTAGATACGCAAAAGCGCACGACCCCAGGCAACCACCCGAAGCGCGTGCGCTAATTACCGAAAAACTATTTAGCAGCAGTCTCAATCATCTCGCGAATGCGGTCAATTTCCTTGCTGCGATTGCGGTTGCGACGAATGCCCATTGCGATGCCACCAACAACAAGTGCGGCAACGACGCCCAGTGCTGCCTGCACCTTCGGCTCATTCAGAGCATCGAAAACACGGGTCCTTGCGTCATCCGCAACGTTCTTCGGATTCGTTCGCACGGTTAGCTCATCCAGAGTACGGGCGAGCTGGTTACGGTTACGCTCAATATCGCGCTGGATATCTTCAATGCTGCGAGCCACGTAAACTCCCTAAAAAGTTGAATATCTAAAGTGATTGTTCGCCTAAAAGACTAACACTTCCACTACAGCAACGTGGGCGAGCACGGGGAAAAACTCAACGCATTGCTTCAGAGTCGACACGCACCGCTCCAGAGTCGATACGATGAAGCCATGACTACTTCTTCCTCCAGCGACAAAGAATACGGCCAGAACAACATCCGTCTGGAAGCTGGCGACCCTGCCCCAGCGTTTACTCTTCTCAACGACGCCGAAGAGCAGGTTTCTCTGTCGGACTACGCGGGCAAGCCCGTGCTGATTTACTTCTACCCGCGGGCCAACACCCCAGGTTGCACCACTGAGGCATGCGACTTCCGCGATGAATCCGCTGCCCTGAACGATGCCGGCATTCCTGTCGTAGGTATTTCTCCGGACAAGCCGGCGAAACTCGCAAAGTTCCGCGAGGACCACGGCTTAAACTTCACCCTTCTGTCCGATCCGGACAAGGAAACCATGACCGCATTCGGCGCTTTCGGCGAGAAGAAGAACTACGGCAAGATTGTCCAGGGCGTCATCCGCTCGACTTTCCTGGTTAATGCCGAAGGAGAAATTGAAAAGGCCTGGTACAACGTTCGCGCCAAGGGGCACGTCCAGCGCGTACTGCGTGACTTGGGCGTGGAATCACAGGCTTCCGAAAGCTAACTAGCCGCAAGGCCTACTTTGACCCTAGCCCCAAACTCTCCTCCCACATCATCCCGATTAGACGGTTTCGTAGTAGTGACTCAATCCCAGGACGCACCGAATATTCTTCGTCCCCGTCGCACTCCGGCTCAGCAACGCAGCCGAGAGCGGTACGCACGCATGCTCAGCTCGGCACGCACAGTGCTCATCGAGCACGGGTTTGAGTCTTTCACTTTCGACGAAGTCGCTCGCATCGCAGATATCCCCATTGGCACGCTCTACCAATTCTTCGCAAACAAGTATGTGATGATCTGCGAGCTCGACCGTCAGGACACCGAGGCCGTCATCGAGGAAGTCTCACGCTTCGGCGAAACAGTCCCCACCTTGAAATGGCCGGAGTTTCTCTCGGAGTTCATCGATCACCTGGCAAAACTCTGGCGCGAGGACGTTTCCAGAAGAGCCGTATGGCTGGCTGTTCAATCAACGCCCGCCACACGCGCAACCGCAGAAGATACGAAGTCACGCCTGGTCACCGAGATTTCAAAGGTGCTGCGCCCGCTGGTGCCGTCGTCAAGCGATGCGGAACTGAACTTCATCTCCGACCTCATGATTAACGCCACGTACGCCCTGCTGAATTATGCGGTGGACCATCCGGGAAGCGATGCTGAGCGGGAAGCTCATTACGAGCTGACGGTGCAGGAAATCAAACGCATGACAATCTCTTATCTCATGAGCGTCGCGGAGGCCGCAGACTAGAGAGCACCCCTCGCCCACCTCGGCAGGGGCATTTATTGCCCTTATCAATACGCGGAGGGTAGGCTTGCCTTAGTTTACGCTTTACTCTGGTCAGCGCGGTGGGGTTCCCTGTTTTTCGCCGCGCCTGCGCCGGAACTCCCAAACAGAATCAGAGGTTCACATGTCCACGACGCAGGGCGCTTTCCGACGGAGCCTGCTTCCCCGCTCTATTGTTTTAGCTTCGGCAATCGTAGTGAGTACGGGATTTTTACCCGCAGTCCCCGCATCGGCACAGTCACTGCCATCGATTGGACAGCTCGGCGGTTCGCTCCCCGGCATCGGCGACCTTCTCGGCGGCAGCACCGATCAGTCTGAGCGCCAGCTCTCCGTGACCCCTGCCACCGATCTGTCCGACGGCGCCACCGTGACCATCAAGGGAGTCGGCTACCCCGCTAACGCAAATATTTACCTGGCCCAGACAATCGAGAAGCCAAAGTCGGGCTACCCTTCGACCTACGGCGAAGCGGCCAAGGTCACGGTTGGCGCGGACGGAAGTTTTACGCAGGAGATGAAGGTCGCGACCAGCTTTGGCGATGTCGACTGCACCTCTACCCAGTGCTACGTAGCCTCCTTTACTGCGTTCCCTAATCTTTCTGACCGCAGCAATGACCAGTGGGTCCCCATCACCTTCAAGGCGGGTGCTACTTCCCAGGCTGCTCAATCGCAGGGTTCCACCGGCGCGGCGCCGAGCGGTGGCCAGAGCGCTGGTTCGGGCTCCCAGTCACAGTCGGGCTCGCAGTCACCGTCGCAGTCACGGGGTAACGCATCGGTGAGCCTGTCCAAGACCTCAGACTTGAACCCGAGCGGCGACACCATTCGAGTCGAAGGCAAGGGTTTCAAGACCTCTGGACCGGGCATCTACGTCGGTATCGCGCAAAATGACCAGATGGATGTGACCAACGCCGATTCCTTCGGCCCGGATACCAAGTTTGTGTCTACCTCTCGCGGCAACCTGAAGTCCGACGGCAGCTTCAGCGTGGATCTTCCGGTCAGCGCGAAGTTCGGCACGGCAGACTGCATGCAGAACGCTTGCTCGGTCTACACCATTGCTGCTCACGGTTCTTCTGACCGCAGCCAGGACACGGCGACCGCGGTATCGTTTGCCGGCGGAGCTGCCAAGCAGGACGCTACCCTGCCCTCCGGCGGTGGCTCCTCACAGTCCGCAGGCAGCGCAAGCTCCGGCACCAGTGGCAGCACAGGGTCTAGTGGAACGAGTAGCACCAGCGCCTCCAGCGGCTCCAGCAGCTCCAACGGCAGCAGCTCCTCGACCGGCACCCCGTCGGTAAGCCTGTCCACCACGGAACTGAATCCATCGGGCAGCACCCCAATTACCGTCTCCGGCACCGGATTCAAGACCAGTGGCAACGGCATCTACGTCGCAGTGGCTGAGAAGAACAAGTTCTCCACCACCAACGCTGATGCTTTCTCCGCCGCTGAGTTTGTCCGCACCTCCCAGATGTCCTCCGACGGCAGCTTCTCCACAACGCTCAATGTCGAGGCCGTCACATCGGCCGCCAACTGCGTCGAAAATGACTGCGCACTCTACACCTTTGCTGCTCACGGTTCCTCCGACCGCAGCCAGGACACGGCCACGGACCTCAGCGTCGGCGGCTCCGCCAAGGAACGCGAAGAAGCTGTGAAGACCGGTGCCTCCAAGACCGGAGAGTCCAAGGCCAGCGGCTCATCCAAGGCATCTGGCAAGGCTTCCGCAAAGTCCAACGCTTCCGGCAATGGCCTCGACGAAGTTGATGTGCAGACTCAGCAGGCCGCGACCAACTCCCCGCTCCAAACCGCCGCAGTCGCCGGAACCGGCGCAATCCTGGGCGCGCTAATCTTCGGTGCCGGCATCCTGGTCGGTCGCCGTCAGAAGTCCGTCGATTAGCGCGGTGCCGGACTAGTCCAGGCGTACGACGGCGATTGCGTAGTCGCCGTCGTGCGAGATGCTTAACGACGGCCCCAGCTGCCACTCCTGATCGTGGAAATGGCGGCTCACAGCACCGTGGAGACTGATGCTCACGCGACCGTAGGCATCCGGCTGCACCTCTATTTCCCGCCAGTCCAGCTGATCGCGCGCAATCGGCGGTTGGCTGCCGAAGAGGGTCTGCGACCAGGCCTTGATGAAGGCTTCCTTCGCAGCCCAGCGGCCCGCTAAGTGACGCGCCAGCGCGCCGCCGACTGCTCCGCGGCGCCTAGCTACCAGTAGCTCCGCAGGTGTGAAAACAGCCTGCGCGAACTGACTTCCTGGCATATTCAGCTGCTCTTCGAAGCCCGGAATATAGACGAGGTCTACGCCAATCATGGCTGGAGGACACCATCGATCAGACGGGCGCCGTCGGAAAGCAGAACTGCCTTTTCCAATGCAGCGGGTGAACCGAACCGACCACCGTCCGCCAGGTTTCGCTCGCGTGGACGCTCGTAGAGGGCTTCTCCACCGTAAATAGCCTCATCAATGCGACGCAGACCAGCCGCTTCGCGGTTGTACGCCGCGGACCGCCAACGCTCCGCAGCCTCAGCGCCATCGTGCTGCACTATCGCTTGGTAGAAAGCTTCCGGATGCACGACTGCCACCAGTGCCGAGACATGTCCGAACCCGAGCGAGGTAACAAAGCCAGCCTTCAGCGGCAACGTATTGCCGAAATTGACTGCCTTCGTTGGCCATACCAGACGCGAATGCTCAGCCAATGCGGGATCGACGCAGTCCAGCGATCGATTACCTGGCACAATGCCGCTGCGCAACACCTGGGTCAGACCAATGATCTGGAACGCTGCAGCACCACCCTTAGCGTGTCCCGTCAGCGATTTCTGAGAGACCACCAACAGCGGGTTAGAGCGCTCGCGACCGAGTTCATCTGCAATGCGTTCATGCAGTTCGGACTCATTTGGGTCGTTGGCATTGGTCGAGGTGTCGTGCTTGGACAACACCGCGACCTGATCCGCAGTGACATCGAGTGCTGCAAGGGCGCGAGCCAACCGAGACTTCTCGCCGCCCTGAGCGGCCGCTAGCGCGCCCAAACCCGGCGCCGGAATGGATGTGTGCGCGCCGTCGGCGAAGGACTGGGCGTATGCGACGACACCGAGCACGGGGAGCCCCATGTCACGGGCGATGTCTCCGCGAGCCAACAGCACCGTGCCACCGCCTTGCGATTCCACAAAACCTCCGCGTCGACGATCGTTCGGCCTGGAGAAGTACTCATGCTCGATGCCTTTGTTTTCCATGGTGGCGGAGTCAGCTGTGGCGGCCATGTCGCCGAAACCTGTGATTCCCTCTGTGGATAGGTCATCAAAGCCACCCGCGACAACAAAATCTGCCTTACCCAGGGCAATCTTGTCGACGCCCTCCTCCACCGACACCGCTGCCGTCGCACAGGCTGCCACAGGGTGAATCATCTGCCCGTAGCCACCGACATACGACTGCATAACGTGGGCGGCAATAACATTTGGCAATGCCTCTTGCAGGACGTCATTGGCTCGCGGTTGCCCCAGCAGACCGTCGATGTAAAGACTGCGCAGCGACTCCATCGCACCAATACCTGTGCCCTGTGTCGACGACACTCGCGCCGGGTTGACCGCTTCCAGCAGCTGCGCTGGGCTGAAGCCCGATGACAAGAAGGCATCGACAGTACAGACAATGTTCCACAAGCTCACGCGGTCCAGATTGTCCATCATGTCTGCCGGAATACCGTAGCGTGCCGGGTCAAAGCCCTGCGGAATTTGACCGCCAACATAGCGGCTCATCGCCATTCGGCGTGGAACCTGAACTGGCGTGCCAGCGGCCCGTGTCACAAGCCACTGCCCTGTCTCGGCATCGAAGCTCGCAGTGGTGTTGTCCGGGTTGGAACTGACAAAAGTCTCCGCTGCCGCGCGGTCACGCACAGCAAAGCTCAACGCACGATCCAGGTAGACCGTGGTCAGCTCAGTCATCGTATTGTCAACCAAATCGCCATCATCGGCGTAACGACGCACACCAACTCGCGCCAGTACTTCATCGCGGTAGCGCGTAGCAATGTCGCTTTCTGCCAACGGTTGCCCGTCGGCATCGCGCCAGCCACCCTCATAGGAAATCAGCCCCATTGACCAGGCTAATTCCACAATTCCTGCTGCAGAAATATCATCGACTTCAGCCTCAAAGCGCGTCCGGGAAGAACCGTACGGCCCAAGCTCACCGGCGCCCACAATGACCACCATGTCCTCCGGAGCCGCTGCGATGTCACCAAAGGTCGGTGTTGCCTGCGCAATTGGTCGGCGTGGGCTTGGCAGACCGCTCAGAACACGGCTTGACGACGGCTCCTGCGAACGCGCCCCGCTAGCGACCTCGGAGCTTTGAGCTGTTGGGCCAGCCGCCTGCGCAGCCTCCTGCGCCAATTGCGCAATGTTGAGGTCGACGTCACCCAATCCGCCGGTGAGATCGGCCTGAATCGGGCGGGTTTGTGCCTTCTTCCGAGCCTCCGAGCTCGCGAGCTCAATGAGTTCAGCTGCCATTTCTTCGGTGGAGAAGGTGCGAACTCCCTTTGTTTCCACTGCAGCAACCAGCGGATCGTTTCCACCCATCAGGTTGGTGCCTCGAACCCAACCAATCTGTGCATGAGCCAGAGTGGCGCGGGTGCGCCAAGCGTCCTCCACATTCCAGCGCGCCACCACTGCATCGAGTGCGGCCTTGGCTTCACCATAGGCACCATCACCGCCGAAGCGACCACGGTTCGGTGAACCCGGCAGCACCACATGCAAACGATGGTCCAGATTATTGTCCCCGCCAAGTGCTGATATCCCTGCGATGAGTCGTTCCACCGACCACAGAAGCAGACGCATTTGGGTCTCGGACGCAGGACCGGCGTCGGCAAGCGAACCTGAGACCGTAGGCGCCGCGAACGGGAATAGCAGCGTCGGTGACAGCGCGGGCTTGGTCACAACCACTTCCGCACCAATCGTCGTAGTCTGCTCGGTTCCGATCCAGTCGATAAGGGAATCCAGGTCCTGGAAGCTGGACAGGTTCGCCGGTACCACCCACAGCTTCGCCTCGCCCTGCGCATGCATACGGTAGAGCTGCTTGTAGAAGCTCAGGCGCTCATGTCCCAGGCGTGAGGTAGTGACAACAACGGTTGCGCCCTGAGACAACAACTGTGCAGTTACGGCGGAGCCAATCGAATTTGGCGATGCACCGGTAACAACAGCGATGTCGGCATTCATCGGCAGTTCATCCACATTCGTGATGGCCTCATCCGACAGCTGTCGGTAGATACTCGCCAACTGTGCCCGCCCTGCCTCGTCTGCCTTGGCAGCCCACCACTGTGCCTGCTCGACTGCGGTTTCGTGGATACTGCCCGGCGCGGTGTCAGCCACGTCTTCATCAGTGGCTGCCCAGAGGCGTGCTAGGTCATCGCGGGAGGTGGCCCAGCGGTCGTCGAGAAGCACTGCCTTGGTGGGCGTAAACGTCGGGGTGACCAGCTTCGGCCAGTCCGCACCGAGTTCAGCAGTGACGAGATTTACCAGGTTGCTGTCGGCGTCTTCGGCATCGAAGTCAATGGCACCGGTAATTTCGTGGCCGAGTTGCTCCAGAATCGTGCGTGCAGCGGTGGCAAGAATTCCTCGTTGACCAGTCAGTTTATCTGCAAACTCAGTGAGTGCAGCCGAGTCGACCATCCCAGCACTACTGTCGCTTGCCGACGGCTTAGCGACAGATACACCTCGTTGCGAGGCGACCGCGAGGATTGCTTCATCGATCAGCTGGTTGAGTTCAGCAGTACTGGTTGGGGCGGCCGGCGCCAGATGCGCAAGATCACCACCGCGCAGGGATGCGCCCTCGCGAGTACCGAGCATGATCTCGGCGCTAACTGCGGTTGCCCACCCCTTGCCGAGCTGCCATTCATCGGCCACATAGTCATCGATGTAATTCGCGCCTGCACCGGCAGGACCGGTAATCCGGCGAATACCGTCGGCAATGGCTTCGGAGAGAATCGGGCCGAATGCGGAATATCCACTGGCCAAGCTATCAATCTTGTCCTTTAGATCAGCCAGTTCCGCATCTGCGGCCCCTTCGATTGAACCGAGGTCGAATTCGACTCCGAGATCGAGCAGCAGTTGATTGCGTCGAGATGAGACTCCATCGACCAGAGTCTCAATGGAGTCGGCGGCACCGAGCTGGTCGGGACGTACCTTCGTCCATTGGCAAATAAGAACTTCCAACGCTTCTGCCGGGCTGACTGCGATATCAGCAACTTCGGCAGCCGGAGTGGCAGCACTCGTGATCGTGGTTGCCTGTTCGGTCGCCGCGAGTTGGTCGACAGATACTGCCGGCTCCGCTGCTCCTGCTGCTCCTGTTTCTCCCGCTGCTCCAGATAGAGCCTGCGCCGTGTCCTGCTCCGGTGTCACCTCCGACTCGAGCTCAGTCTTTTCCGGCTGAATTTGGTCGCGCATAAACACTGCATCAGCATCACGTTCGAGATTGAGTACTCGAATGTCACGGCTTCGGTGACGGGGCAACTGGCAGGTGCGGGCAGCCAGGTTTGCCAGTGTGGGCGCTGTACCTACACCAACTTCAATAATGCGGCTGACGCCGAGATCCTCAAGCAGCAGATCCTGCGTTTCGATCCACCTCACCGGTGAGCAGAATTGCCAGGCCAGTAACTCGACCAGCAACATGCGGGCCAGGCGCGCCGGGTTTTCAGCGGCAGTATCAAAGTCGGCAAGGATTTGTTCCAAAATGTCTGAGTCGACGACTGCAGCCATCTGGCGGACGAACTTCTCAGTCAGCTCAAAAGAGGTCGCGGTGAGATTCGGGATATAGCGTCCCACCAGGCGCTCTGGAGTGATTTCCGCTGGCAGCAGCCGCTCCAAGTGTTTACGGAAGGAATCCACACCGTCGCGTAGGACACTGGAGTGGAATGGCACATCAATACCTGGGATACGCACGTATCCCTTGCCGTCCGAGCTGCGGCGCTCGCACTGTTCAGCCAGTGCCGCAAGACCCGCGACGGTGCCGGCGACGGCGTACTGCTTGCCTGCCAGGTTGAGATTTACGACTTCGAGGAACTCACCGGTTTCCTGCGACAACCGATTAACAAACTCAGTGACCTCGTCCTCGCGTACGCCGATCTTGTCCGGACGCAGGGCGCACAAACCATAGTTGGACCTCCCCTGCTCATCACGTTCGACCAGTTCATGCATGGTCAAACCGCGGCGGTAGACAACCTCCAACGCGGCATCTGCGTCAAGCGCACCAGCGAAAGCCGCCAGCGCGTTGTACTCACCGACAGAGTGTCCCGCAAAGTGAGCTGTTTCATCCAGCAGCCCTGCTTCACGGAGCTCCGCAACCTGCGCCAGCCCCAACGTCGCCATCGCAACCTGGGTGAACTGAGTCAGATTCAGGACACCTTCTGGGTGGAAATAGCGCACACCATCCACAACCACCTCTACCGGGTTGTCCCGAACAATAGCCAGTACGGAAAAGCCAAGCTTCTCTCGGGTCATCGCATCCGCCTGGTCCCACACGCGGCGGGCCGCTACGCTGCGAGTCCGGGCAGACAGCCCCATCCCCTGTGATTGAATTCCCTGGCCAGGGAAGACATATGCAGTCGTCGGTGCGGCAATTACAGCAGTGGCAGTCAGTACCAGCTCGCCCTCTACTGTGGCCGTGACTTCACGGACTTCACCGGCGCCTGGACGGTCATCAAAACCACGGCGTTCGACAGAGAATTTCACTTCCTGACCAGGTAGAACCGGACTCAGCATAGTAGCCGTGAACTCAATCACCCGATTGCCAATGCCGGCATCCGACGTGGCAACAGCCGCATGCTCGGCCATTGCAGACAGCCACATTCCATGGACAATAACCCCTGGTAGACCAGCTAGCGCTGCCGCGCGGGAATCGACGTGGATAGGATTGCGATCGCCTGTGACACAGCTAAATGGCTCCATCGCCTTAGGCGCTTCCACGGTCAACGCACCGCGGAAACTCCGTGGCGTGTCCGTGACCGTTGGAAATGGCACAGTATTGGTCCGTGCTGTCTCGCCGCCGTTTCGGCCACGAATGGCAAACCGTTCGCTCAAGGTGGCGAGCAGCGTATCGCCATCACGAACCTCCGCGCGCACCACAACTAGTCGCCCTAAGTCCGTATCAACGACCTCATCGACACGCGCGCTAATCCGCAACGTTGTGGTTTCCTGCGGCAGAGCCCCAATCATACGAATGTGATGCTCAAGGTGAACAAGCGCGAGCATGCCCTCAACAACATCAATGCCGGTCTCAGTACGCGCCTGCGCGACTGCCGCAAAAATCGCTGGCCAAGCATGCCCGACCAACGCGTCCGGCACCGTCGCCTGCGACTCATCGCCGGCAGCTGCAATAGTGACCGCATCGTAGTCAGCCATCGCCATCGGATCCCACTCGGATTCCCACTCCGCGACCCCATCGACGATGTTTGCAAGCTCACCGCCAGCCGCGATTCGCGTCAGCTCCCGCATCGCGGCTGCCGCATCCTCATGCTTGACGACGGGCACTGCGCCCACCGCTGCACTCTGGCACAGGCGAATTCGCAGTTGCGTATTCTCCCCCGCAGCATCGGGCAGCGGAACGGTCAGCTGTGCCCAGACGAGCTCCTCCCCGCCCTCATCATTGCTGCCATCAACTCCAATGGTCTCCAAAATGGCACCAGTACCTGGGTGCTCCAGGCGTTGTGAACGAGAGACATCACTTGCGTCAGATACACATACCCACTCATGTTCCGCGCCAAGTGCCAGCGCCGGATTCGGCTGCTGTCGACCAGCCCACCAAATCACAGGTGCTGCGAGCATCCGGCTGAGGGCGTCAACAGGTGCCTCCGGCAGGTAGCCGGTATCCATCAATGCCTGTGCAGTAGCTTTTTCAAACCGACCCAGAATTTCCGCTACTGGCTCATTCGCGCGGGTAATGCCCGAAACAGCCTGCGGCCCTGGGATGATGCAGACTTGATCCGCATCGTAGCGAGAGTCATGCGCCTGCCATAGGGAGTCCGATCGCCACCAGCGACGAACCTCATCATCGATAACCGGAACGAATGGCACAGGTTTGCCAGGTGTGCGGCAGAGCTCAGAGATAAAGAAGGTGACATCTGCTGGGTGGAGCTGGGTATCCAGATCCAGCAGGCCGGACAGTCGCGAGATTTCGTTCTGCGGCTGAGTGCGCAAGCTGTCGCCGTCGGCAAGCGCGTCAAACGTGCCCGCGTCGACTGCATTCAATCGTGCCTCTACGCGATCGACGAGTGCGACAAAGCGCGTCGACCACGTTGGATCGAGGAACGTCCCTTCGGGCGCACACAATTCGAGATAGCGATTCAGCACCTCGGCATACGTCATGGTGCTGACATCCCCGAAGTACGGCTTCGCGGTGGCGTTAATTGCCTCGATGATCTCTGCGCGTCGTTCAGTGACCTTAGTGAGGTCACCTGCGACTTCGTCAAGCAATCTGCCTGCGCGTGCTGCGGCGTTATCAATTTCGTGGATATCAGCGCCCAACTGGCTGCGTCCCGACGCCATGCCATCCATGGCGCTACCAGCGGGGATCCAGTTGTCAGTGCCGACGGTGTCGACCAGCATCTGTTTCACGGACTCAGAGGCGGTCGACTCCTTGGCTGCCATCGCAGCTGTGCCGATGATGACAGCATCGACCGGCATCGGCGCCAATCCGTACCGTGTCGACCACGTGCCCATCAGATAATCACGGGCCTGTTCTGGCTTGCCGATACCGCCGCCAACAGCAAGCACCACATCTCGCTTGCGGATCTTTGCGTAGGTGTTAATTAGCAGGTCATCGAGGTCTTCCCAGGAATGGTGGCCGCCGGCACGCCCACCTTCAACCTGCATGATGATTGGATACGGTGTGCCCTGCTGCGCCAAGGTGTCTGCAATTTCGAGCACCGACTCGATTTGTGCGATTGTGCCCGGTTTGAAGGAGATATGCGGAATCCCGCCCTCACGCAGCTGCTTTACTAGCTCAACTGCCTCGTCCACCTCGGGGATTCCCGCGGAGATGGTGACTCCATCAATCGGTCGCCCCGCTGCCACTGCGCGCGGGAGCAAACGGCGGCTTCCAATGTGCAAACCCCACAGGTACGGATCCAAAAACATGGTGTTGAACTGTGCACTGCGCCCCTCCTCGAGCAGATCGGAGAGTCGCGCCACATTAGCCTCGAAGATTTCCGGCGTGACTTGGCCGCCACCGGCCAGCTCCGCCCAGAACCCCGCATTCGCAGCAGCCGCCACGATCTCAGGGTCAACGGTTGTCGGGGTCATACCGCCGAGCAGAATTGGCGAGCGCCCGGTCAACTTGGTGAACTTCGTCTCGACACGGGGCTTGTCTCCAGTGACCAGACGCGGCGCAAACTCCAGCCACGATGTCGGATGCTCAATGTCGCTCTCAGACAGGACGCCCCTACCCGCAGCTGTCGCCGCAGGAATCACCGCCACGCCATAGCCTTCAGCGTTACGTTCTGTCAGCTTGACGACGCCTGTGTTCGGCCCCAAATCCAAAATGGTGGTTGCTCCTTGGTCGATGAGCCCCCGTACCTCGGCGCTCCAGTCACTGGGGTCAACCAAGATTGCACGCGCAAGCCGGTCCGCCGTTTCCGCATCTAGCCCAATGCGCTCAGCTCGCTCCACTACCCATGCCACAGCAGGTACCAGCGCTGGGTGATGGAATGCGCCACTAACTGGCAGAACTGTACATTCGACTTTCCGACCCTTCGGCTGCTGCGTTGTGAGCTGCTCTGCCAGCTGGTCTAGTTCATCCTGCTTGCCGATAACTACGCTGGTAGTCTGCGTATTCTTCAGACCGATGACACAGCCCTGGGGGAGGAAAGGCTCCAACTCCTCGACCGTCAGGCCAGAGATACTCATCATCGGCGCGCGCCCAAATCCGGCTACTCGGCTTCCGCGCGCACACGCCACACCGATGAGGCGAGCTAGCGCCAGAAGCTCTGCTGCCTTCTCTGGGCGAGCGACAATCTCAGCGGCAAGAACACCTTGCGAATGACCGGTTACCGCTACCGCTTCGGTGATATTAATTCCCTGCTTTTCCAGCAACTCGACAATGCCCAACTGTGCCAAGACGATGCCCGGGACGCTGACCGCAGGGTTGGTTGTATCTCCGGTAAATGGCTCGTCTGTAACGAGTGAGATTGCCCAGCCGAAGGGGTCGAAACCTGCGGGAAGCTGGCCGATGAGATCGTCGTCAAGCGGTGCGAGCAGTTCCTCAGCGCGAGTGAAAACTTCCCGTAGTTTCTTTGAGTTGCCACTGGCCATGACGCTGGAGAGAGTGTCCAGCCATGGTTGCGATTGACCGGCGAAAGTGACTGCAAAAGTACCCAGGTCTGGAGCAGTTACGACATTGGTCTGCAAAGTGGCGAGTTTTTCGTATTTCACGTGGCTGAGGTCCTTGTCTTGTGGAGTACGAAATGAAAACATCTTTTGTTTCCAAATCCTTGCCAGGACACTATGCCATAAATCATGAGGAATCCATCATGTTTTTCTCGTGCGGTTTTGTGATGCCATCAACGCGAAGATAATTTGCAACCCCAAAACGAGAGGCCGAACACGGCTGCGAAATCAGCGAGTACAACGCTTCTAAAATGAAAGAACTTCGCAGGTAGAAAACAGTGTTCCCCTGTCGAGAAATTGCTTGCACTTCACCACTCTGTCAGCACCGGCAGTGGAAAATGAAGCCCGGAAGACTGAGCCAATTTATGCCCAATCGGTGATGAACATCACACCCGGAATGCGTGTCAATGGGCGCCGAGAACGCTCAATCTTTCCTCGATTAATCGCCTAGCATATCCAGAATTGTGGACTCCGCTTCTTCTAAGCGCCGCTCTGACTCTTCAAGGTCCTGCTGCGACTTACCATCGCGCTCGACCTTGCCGTCGAAGATTGCGCAGGGATCATCGTTGACCACAGTGTCGTCGGGAACTATGCCACGACGCGCCATGTACTCATCCAGATGCATCGAGATGCTCATGTTGCCTCCCTGCTTCCACCTTACGATTCAAGATACGATTCGATCAGCGTCATTGTATCGACAGATTCGATTGCCCTACGCAGTGGAATGAGCGGACAGAGGTTTCCCAGAATGGTACTCACGCGCGCTGTGCGGCTGCCCCGTCTTGCGTTCCCCTTATCGATGCGAAAACTGTCGCAGGTCTACAGCTGGTCTGGTGGCCAGGGCTTTCCGTCAGGGAAGTATCTGTCATATTTCCAGCCCAGACGGAAGGGGAGGACGTACTTCTGGGGACTGTTGTTCGCTTCCCACATTGACTTTGGTTTGGTTGCCCGCTCGGCTTCTTCCCGGTCGGTGTACACCCCGTAACAGATAGGGTCCCAGAAGTTGCTATCGGTGATTTCGAGAGTGGGGGTGCCGGTGAATACTCCATAGAGGAGTTGGTCGCGGCTTTCGACCTCGACCTCGAAATCTTCCCAGGTACCAATCATGTCGCCAGGTTGTGCACGCCACCAGTCGTCTATCTTGCGGGCGGTCTCCTCGGACTCGACGAACCCGCCGAGAGGTTCAGTGTTATCCGGATAGCGGGGATAAACGACGCAGACAACAATTTTCATAGTCATGGTTCTACACCGTGCACGGGAGATTAGCGACCTTGGAATAGCTTCGGGCGGGAAATGGGGCAGATTTTGGGCACGCAGCGTAATGAGGGCGAAAAATCTGGCGGGCTGGAGAACGAAAACACCCCGTGACCTGCATAGTCACGGGGTATTTATGTGTGCGCCTGGGGAGACTTGAACTCCCACGCCCTAAGGCACTGGAACCTAAATCCAGCGCGTCTGCCAATTCCGCCACAGGCGCCCGTCGCGAATCCGTGACAGTTACGTACAGTCCCCGTAAGCATGGACTACCTATTAGCCACCTACAGGCACAACGAACTTTCACAGCTCATTTGGACTGTACACACTTTAACGGGTTTGCCGCAGATTTCCTAATGTCCCATCCCCTGCCTATCCAGCGAGCGCGCTAGCTTGGCAGGTCACGGACTAGCTATGGTGGTTATGTGTCCACTTCACAGCATTCCAATACCACTGACAAGCCAGCGAAGATTCCCACTCGTACCCGCGTGGTGCAACTAATCTTCTTGGCTCTTGCAGTCGGCGCCACTCTTGCACTCGCCTACTGGCAGCTCAGCAGGTGGAACACAACCAGCTCATTCCAAAACCTGGGCTACGCACTGCAGTGGCCAGCTTTCGGCCTGTTCTTTATTTGGGCCTACCGCAAATACATGGAGTACGAACGCGAACGCCTGAGCGGCAATAGCGAGGCCGCATTTGAGGCTAAAGACGATGTCATGACGGAAATTCCAGACGAATTCCTGCCGACCAACCCAGATGGCTCGCGAAAGGTGCAGCGTGTGGATGAGACACAATCGACGGATTCTGGCACCAACGCCTAGGCGATAACTGCTTATTCGAGAAAAGGACTTTTAGTGACCAACATCAATCCAGATCGTCAAGAGCGCGTAAGGAAGGCACTGACGTACTTCTCCGTCACCGCCTACTTCACGGGTGTGATGCTGCTCTTGCTGTGTGCCGAGATGATTTACAAGTACCTCATCCTCGACAACTCCGCCGACGCGCCGCGGTGGTTCTTCTACACCGCCCAGATTCACGGCTTCGGCTACATGGCATTCCTCATTGCCACCGTAAACCTGGGTACCAAGGCCCGCTGGGAACCAGCAAAGTGGATTATCACCGCGCTCGGTGGCGTGGTCCCGTTCCTCTCCTTCTTCGTCGAGAAGAAGCGTCGTGAGGAAGTCGAGACCGCTTTCCAGCTGAAGTAGCGGGCTCTCGGCAGCCCGAGGGCTACCCCTTAGCCTCAACCTCAGCCAGAATTTTCAGCGCCGGAGTCAAGGCACGCAGTGCACGCCCCCTGTGGCTAAAAGCGTCCTTGTCTTCGGCGCTCATTTGTGCCGCAGACAAGGCCCCCTCAGCTTCGTTGCCCTCCCCAACTGCGGGCGCGAACACCGGATCGTAGCCGAACCCATTGTCCCCAACAGGCTCGCGCAGAATGGCGCCAGGCCAGCGGCCCTCTACAACCAGCAGCAGATTACCGGCTTCATCGAGGACGGCTGGGAAACCGCCGTCGGCAAGCGCGGACGGCACCTCCTTGACACCGGGGACGACCAACGCGCAGGCGGTACGGAAGGACGCCGTACGACGCTCATCTGGGCAGTCCCCCATCTGGGCGAGCAGCAGCTCGTAGTTAGCGACATCGTCGCCGTGAGTGCCGGACCAGCGCGCCGAGAGCACACCCGGCATGCCGTTTAGCTCATCGACGCTGAGCCCCGAATCGTCTGCCAAGCACGCGTAGCCGGTGTGTGTCGCACCATCGAAAGCCTTGATGTAGGCGTTGTCCGCAAAAGTGCGACCGGTTTCGGGGCGCTCTGGGTACTCCGGGACGTCGCTAAGCGAAAGAAGTTCCACCGAATCAATACCCGCCGCACGCAGGATGCGGTCGAGCTCGACTAGTTTTTTAGAATTTCGGGTAGCGACGAGGAGCTTCACGGCAGCTCACCCGGGTACGGCGCACGCAGAACTTCCTGCTGCAGGGCAACGAGCTCACGCAGACCCTTTTCCGCCGAGTCGAGCATGTCATTCAGCTGACCTCGGTCAAAGGTGCCTTCCTCGCCAGTGCCCTGGATTTCGACGAACTTGCCCTCTGCGGTCATCACCACGTTGAGGTCGACCTCAGCGCGAGAGTCCTCCTCGTAAGGCAGATCCAGGCAGACACGGCCATCAATAATGCCAACCGAAACAGCTGCGACTGGTGCCTTCAGCGGGGTGCCCGGAACTGCACCCGCTGCATGCAGGTAGGTCAGGGCATCAGCCAGCGCGACGTACGCACCGGTGATGGAAGCGGTTCGGGTACCACCATCCGCCTGCAGAACATCACAGTCGATGTTGATGGTGTTCTCACCGAGTTCCTTCAAGTCGATAGCAGCTCGCAAGGAGCGACCGATCAGACGGGAAATCTCGTGAGTGCGACCCTTGACCTTGCCGCGCATTGACTCGCGGGGCATGCGCTCGTGGGTAGAGGCCGGCAGCATGGAGTACTCAGCGGTCAACCAGCCCTCGCCGGAGTCACGCTTGAATCGTGGCACCGACTGTTCGACGGAAGCGGTGCACATTACACGCGTATTACCGAAAGTAACCAGCACAGAACCGGCCGGATTGTCGGTGAAGCCGCGAGTGATGGTCACCTTGCGCATTTCATCAACCGCGCGTCCATCGGCACGGCGAAAATCGGAATTAGCTGTAGTCATGCCAACTACCCTACCGCCCGGCGCGGAAGCGGTGCGACAGCTGTACGGAAACCCGATAGTCGCTGTGACTAGCCGCCTAGCTCCATGCCCAGGTAGGCCAATTCAACGTCACCGGCAAAGGTGCTCTTCGCAGCACGTAGTGCTTCTTCACCGTCGGCGTATGGCGGAATGTGAGTCAGCACCAGCTTCTTAACCCCCGCCAGCGTCGCTGCCTTTCCGGCCTCAAAGCCTGTCAGGTGCATGTCCGGTGGGGTGCCCTCTTCGTTGCTGCACCATGTGGCTTCGCAGATGAAGATATCCGCATCCCGCGCCAGCTCCACCAATTCATCGGTCCACGCAGTATCTCCGGTGTACGCAATGGTCAGACCATCTGCTTCAATGCGATATCCAACAGCTGGCACCGGGTGGACCATGTTATACGGCGTGACGACGGCGCCTCCGTCCGCTTCGCCCCCACCGACTAACAGTGGCTCACCGGGGTTACTCACAACCTGATCAAAAGTGTCTTCCAGGTTGGCATCTTCTTCACTTCCCAGTGCTTTGCACATGGTGCCTATCCGATCGTGAATGTCTCCGGGGCCAACCAGGAGATTCCGGGAACTCGCCGGGGCTGTCGGGTGGAAGCGACGCCAGACGAGCAGCCCTGGAATGTCTGCAGTGTGGTCTGGGTGCACATGAGTTAGTAACAAATCACAAGCTGCAGGATCAGAGATCTTCTGCAATTCGGCGAGGACACCGGGACCCAAATCAATGACAAAGGTTCGACCGTTATCCAGCTCAATGAGGTAGCCAGATGCTGGCGCCGATGGGCCACCCATGCTGCCTGTACATCCCAGAACCTTCAATCGCATACTTCAAGCTTGCCATGTAATTGATCAAAAACGAGCAAAAAACCAATGGAGTGTCTGGATTTAATAAGAAAGGTCACATTTGGGAATGCATAGGGACCTGGCTAATACCCGGCCCAAGGAAGCGCTTTGCCAGGGATGCAAAAACTTGCGGATCTCCAGTGGATTCGAATGTGCGCACAGGGTTCGGATTACTCTCCGGGTCAGCGAGCATGTCGGTCTTTGTGAGGATGCGCAGAACATCCTTCGACGTCTCCTCCGCCGACGACACTAGGGCGACGTCCTCCCCCATAGCCAGCTGAATCACACCAGACAGCAGCGGATAGTGGGTGCAGCCCAGCACGAGGGTGTCCACACCATCGGCCTGCAATGGCGCGAGGTAGCCCTCTGCAAGTCCCAGAATCTGGCGACCGGAGGTAATTCCTCGCTCGACAAAGTCCACGAATCGCGGGCAGTCGACCGCGGAGACATCCACGCCGGGCACTGCATCAAAGAGATCTTGGTAGGCACGGGAGCGAATTGTGGCGGCGGTACCGATTACGCCGACTTTTCCGTTCCTGGTGGTCGAGACCGCACGGCGCACAGCGGGCAGAATGACCTCGACTACTGGGACTGGGTAGCGCTCGCGGGCATCACGCAAAAATGCGGCCGAAGCCGTGTTGCAGGCAATGACAATCATCTTGCAGCCGCGTGCAACCAGTTCATCGGCAATCGCTTCAGCGTGCTGACGAACCTCGGCGATGCGCAGCGGCCCGTAAGGGCCGTTGGCAGTATCGCCGATGTACATAATCGACTCGTGCGGCAGCTGATCCATGATGGCACGTGCCACTGTCAGCCCACCGACGCCGGAGTCAAAGATGCCAATCGGCGCTGTTCGGTCGGGGAAGCCGCTATCCTGCGCTGTCAGCTGATTGACTGCCTGAGTTTCTGCTCCTGCTCCCACCGCTATCTGGACTCCTCATATCGTTGGTCAAACACCGAAGCTCCTATTCTAGGCCGATTTCGTCAGGAGCTGATGCCACGTACCTCGGGCTCTTAGCGACGTGCACTCTTAGCCACGTGCACGACCGCGCTTAAACATCACCGCAGCCCAGATGCCCGCAAGCCCACCGAAGAGGTGCATCTGCCAACTAACAGCCATCTGTGTTGGCAGCACTCCCCAGATAAGACCCGAATACATCGATGCCAGAATCACGCCCAAAATAATCTGCATCACCCGACGATTCACGAAACCGCGTACGACCAAAAACGCCAGCCAGCCGTAAATCAGGCCGGACGCACCGATGTGGACGGTATTTACACCGCCGACCAGCCAGGTCAGACCGCCGCCAACGACCGTAATCAAGAGTGTGACCTGCCAAAATAGCCGCTTCGACGACATTGCAATCAAACCGGCGAACAACGCCCCGGGCAGAGAGTTCGCCACAATGTGCCCGTAATCTGCGTGCAGCAGCGGTGCGGTCAAAATTCCCCACAGCGTCGAGGTTTCGCGTGGGCGCACACCGAAGTTGTTCAGCGCCCCACCAAAGATGAATTCGTTGACAAGAAAGACCGTCCAGATAAGTGCCAGGTACCCAATAGCCGTACTGATGGCCGCCCCGAGCCCGCCGTCGCGATCCTGTGGAACAATCTGATTATTCCGCCGCGTCTGCACGGGACCGCCCATCGGGTACTGCGCATAGTTCTGGTAATTCTGCTGTTGTCCCGAGCTCCATTGCGGATTCATTGGCGAACTTCCTTCACTACTTGTCCAGCATCTCTGACAGCGCGGCTACTTCCGCGCGTCCCGTTGCACTCATCACAGCATCGACAATAGCCATCTGCACCGCATCGGCCGCCATCGCAGCCAACAGGGCCACCACATCCGAGCCCACGGGTTCAGCGTTTCCGCTATCCGCCGCCTCGGCCGAGCTGAGGGCAAACAGCGTGTCACCGTCCATCGGCGCATGAGCCGGCCGAATCGCTCGCGCCAACCCGTCATGACCGCACATCGCCAACCGCTTCAACTGCGCAGTTGTCACCGGCGCATTGGTTATCAACGTGCCAATCGTTGTGTTTCGCGTGCTTGCCGACGATTCCCCGTGTCCAGCCGCATCGGCGAGAATCTTGGTCCTACCGACGAAAACCTGGTCCAGCTGCGCCAATGCCTCCTTGCTGGCACCGGCAGCCGCGGGCATTCCGTAAAGGTGTCCCTCCGGGTCAATGACCGCACCAAAGGAGTTGACAACCATTGCGGCAGCCACAAAGTACTTACCATCGGCGGAGGTCACACGGGCTTGTCCAAAACCACCCTTGATTGCCCCGGCCATAGCGCCGACACCGGCACCTACTGTCCCGGAGGGAGTGTCCTCCGGGACGTCGTCAAGCGCGTGAGACAACGCCTCGCGCCCGAGTGCAGCGGTGGGCAGCGTCGGCTCCCCCAACAGCAAGTCGAAGATGACAGCACCGGGAACGATGGGCACGAGGATATCCGGACGAGTTGGGGTGACCTCAAAGCCAATGCCGCGGTCGCGCAGTTCGCGCATAGCTCCGTCGGCAGCTGCGAGGCCGTACGCGGAGCCGCCAGCCAAAACGACAGCGTGGACGCGTTCGACGGTATTCTCCGGTGCGAGCAGGTCGGTCTCGCGGGTGCCCGGACCGCCGCCGCGGACATCGACAGCGCCGACAGCGCCGCCTGGAGCGGCGATGACGGTGACTCCGGTATCCCCCTCAGCAGCATGGCCGATGGAGATGCCGTCGATGGAGTCGAGACAGCCTGCGCCGATGTCGATGCTCGTGCCCAGCGCAGCACTGCTGGCTTGGTGTCGAATGTCGGTGGGGCTGATTGCGAAGATCTCAGAATTCATTGTCGACCACGGCACCTTTCACCACAGTTCATGGCAGCTAACCTCAGTTGATTACTGCATCTTTTCGGGGTTTTGCTCGGATTCGCTACTCACCCATGAGCTGGTCCAACAGTGACTCTTGGTTGTAGGACAGCCACTGGTACATCGCGTCGGTCTGCTCAATCTGTTCGATGGAGCCATTGAGGTTCTCCATGGAAACATGCAGGTAAATACGTAAGTCATTGATACCCGCTACCCAGGCATGGGCATCACTTTCCGAAATGGATACCTGCCCCGACTCGGCGGGCTCCAGGGCATCGATAATCGCACGCAGGGAATGGAGCTTGCTCTCTACAATCTCCGATTCATGCAGCTGGCGCATGAAAGCGTTTTCCCCCTCCACGCTCTCCTCACCCGGCTTGGTGAAGTCCGGCAACAGTCGCGCAAGCTTCGGATCGGATGGGGCCTCGGAGTGTCCGACAGGCATTCCCGTCATTTCCGCGAGCTCATCCTTCGGCGCCGACCGGGCTCGCTCCATCAGCGAGTCCGCCACAGTAGCAGCCAGATTCAGCAGCAAATCCCGCTCCGTGCCTTCAAAAGCCGTGACGTACTTGACGCCACCGCCGAGAAGGGATCGCTTGCGCTTCCAAGGACGCATGTAAATTCTCTCCCGCTGTCGAATATCGGCTTAGTCAGCCTGCTCCATTGTTGCCCACAAGCCTGCCTTGTGGAGCTTCTTCACATCGGCCTCCACCTTGTCACGCTCACCGGAAGACACGATTGCCTTGCCCTCCGTGTGAACCGTCATCATTAGCGCGTGCGCCTTCTTTCGGTCCATGCCGAAGAGCATCTGAAACACGTAGGTGACATAACTCATCGAATTAACCTGGTCATCCCACACAATGCACTGCCAGGGTCGGTTCGATTCCGTCACGACATCGGCATCCATAGTGGGCATCGGTGTTGCTGCTGGCATGCTCATAGGCACCAGGATAGTACGGAGTGGCGCGCGCTCGCCGGAACCGACTGCCCCGGCCCGCTTCAGCCGACTAGACTATTGACCGTGATTGATAAGCATTCCTCCACCGCCCTTCTCACCGATAAGTACGAGCTGACGATGCTGCAGGCATCGCTTGCCGACGGATCCGGCGAGCGCCAGGTCGCCTTCGAGGTGTTTGGCCGTCGCCTGCCGAATGAGCGTCGCTATGGCGTTGTCGCTGGTACAGCGCGTGTGTTGGATGCTATCCGCAACTTCCGCTTCACCGAGGAACAGCTGGCTTCGCTGGACTTCCTCGATGACAGGACGCTGGATTACCTGCGTAACTATTCCTTCAGTGGCCAAGTCGACGGCTACCGCGAGGGAGAGCTCTACTTCCCCGCCTCGCCCATTTTGACGGTGCGAGGCACCTTCGCCGAGTGCGTCATTTTGGAGACTGTTATTCTCTCCATTCTCAATGCGGACTCCGCCATCGCCTCGGCAGCAACCCGAATGGTCACGGCTGCCGGTGGGCGCCCGATTATTGAAATGGGTTCGCGTCGCACTCATGAAGAAGCAGCTGTGACTGCTGCCCGTGCCGCCTACCTGGCAGGTTTTAGCGCCACCTCCAACTTGGAGGCAGCGGCACGGTACAACATCCCAGCTTCCGGTACCGCTGCGCACGCGTGGACTCTGTTGCACACCAACCCAGATGGCACGACGAACGAGGCTGCGGCCTTCAAGGCTCAGATTGACACACTGGGAACCGACACCACTTTGTTGGTGGATACCTACGACATCACCGAGGGCGTCAATACGGCTATTGAGGTCGCGGGTCCGGAACTCGGCGGTGTACGTATTGACTCCGGCGACCTCGGAGTTCTCGCTCGCCAGGTGCGTCAGCAGCTCGACTCGCTGGGGGCGCACAACACCAACATCGTAGTGTCCTCTGACCTCGACGAGTTCGCCATTGCGGCGCTGAGGGCAGAGCCGGTCGATGTCTACGGCGTGGGCACCTCTGTAGTCACTGGCTCCGGCGCACCGACTGCGGGCCTGGTCTACAAGATGGTCGAAGTTGATGGGGTGCCCGTCGCCAAGCGCTCGTTGGACAAGCGAAGCCACGGTGGCGTGAAGGCGGCTATTCGTACCTGCCGTCGTTCCGGTACCGCCGTGGAGGAAATCGCTTTCCCGCTCGGCTCAGAAATCCCGGATGTGGGCAACCTGCACTACCGCGATCTGACCATTCCGATGATGCGCGATGGCGAGGTCGTCGATGGTCTACCGACCTTGGAGGAGTCCCGCGATCACTTGGTTAAAGCGCTGGTCAGCCTCCCGTGGGAGGGACTTGCACTTTCCCGTGACGAGCCGGTACTGTCCGTCCGTTTTCACGGCGTTTAGGCGGCGGGGGAACTGTGTCGGACAGTATCGGGCACGCAGATTTTGCTGAGCTATCGGACGACTTTGAGGACTTTGACGATGTTGACGAGCTAGCTTCACCGAGAGCCAGCGTCCATAACGCGGATAGCATCGAAGCTCTTCTCGATGCGGCAGTGAAGGGACTCGGCGGAACGACTCGACCGAATCAGGTCAAAATGTCCCGGTCGGTGGCCTCCGCCTTTGCGCGCGAGCGGCACCTAGCGGTACAGGCAGGCACCGGTACGGGTAAGTCGCTGGCCTACCTGGTGCCTGCCATTGTGCAAGCAATGGAGTCCGACGAGTCTGTAATCGTTTCCACGGCGACCATTGCGCTGCAACGCCAGCTGGTCGAACGCGACTTGCCGCGGCTAGTCAGTTCGCTAGAGCCACACTTGTCCCGCACGCCAACCTTCGCAATCCTCAAGGGCCGCTCGAACTACCTGTGCAAGTCCAAGGTCGGAAATGTCATCAAAGATCCCGTCATGGACGGTGATGAATCCGAGCAGGCCAGCTCAGGTGACGCCGTTGGCCCCACTGCCCTCCTCAGCGAAGCGCAGCTCAGCCGAACCGCTGCCGAGGTCATGCGGCTACGCGAGTGGGCCAATGACACCGACACCGGCGACCGCGACAGCCTGGACAAGGGCGTTTCCAACGAAGCCTGGCGGCAGGTCTCCGTCACGGCTCGCGAATGCGTCGGTGCCATTTCCTGCCCTTTCGGCGAGGAGTGTTTCGCCGAACAAGCCCGCCGCGAGGCCTCCAACGTTGACATCGTTGTCACCAATCACGCACTGTTGGCCATCGATGCGCTCTCCGACGCCATGATTTTGCCGCAGCACGACTGCGTTGTCATTGACGAGGCTCACGAGCTCGACGGTCGAATCACCTCTGTTGCCACCGACGAGCTCTCCCCTGCCGGTATCACCATGATGGCCCGGCGCGCCCGCAAATTCGGAGCCGCAGAGCAGGTGGATGATGTCACCGATGCCACGGATCTACTCGGCGAGACCGTCGCATTGCTTGCCGACGCCTACAGCGGCGCACTCGAAGAAATTCCCGGTGAGCTTGGAGCGGCGCTAGCTTCGCTCCGCGATAGCCTGTGGCAACTACAGACCACGCTGGGCACCTCTAGTTCAGGCAGCTCTGGCGGGTCGGGCTCCGGTGGTTCGAGTTCTGACTCTGACAACACTGAGCGCCAGACCGTCCGCGCTGCCGTGGAGAATATGCACGACACAGTCGTGCGAATTCTAGAGTTCAGTAGCGACGATGTCGTATGGCTTGGCGAGAACAAGACAGTTTATGTCGCTCCCCTGTCCATCGCAGCACTGCTTCGCGAACGCCTCTTCGGCGAATCCACCGTCGTTTTGACCTCAGCAACACTTGCTCTTGGCGGCAAGTTCGATGCCATGGCCGCCGCTTGGGGGCTTCCCTCCGGTGGGTGGGATGGCTTGGACGTCGGCACGCCCTTTGACCCGCAGAAATCTGGCATCCTCTACGTCGCACGCGACCTGCCACGACCTGGACGCGACGGCGCCACACCGGAGCAGTTCGCGATCATGGAGCGCCTCATCCGCGCCGCTGGTGGGCGAACGCTCGGGCTGTTTTCTTCTCGCCGAGGCGCCGAGGCAGCGGCGGAGGAAATGCGCAAGCGCCTGCCTTACGACGTGCTGTGCCAAGGCGATGACTCTATCGGTGCTCTGGTTGATCGCTTCGCAGCTAATCCGCAGACATGCTTGTTTGGCACGCTGACGCTGTGGCAAGGCGTCGATGTTCCTGGCCCATCGCTATCGTGTGTCATCATCGATCGCATCCCGTTCCCCCGCCCCGACGACCCGCTTTTGTCCGCGCGCTCCGATGCGGCTAATGCCGCTGGCCGAAACGGTTTTATGGAGGTCTCAGCGACACATGCAGCGCTGCTGATGGCGCAGGGTTCTGGTCGTCTGCTACGCCAAGTCGATGACCGCGGGGTTGTTGCGGTACTGGATTCACGGTTGGCTACTGCACGCTATGGTTCCTGGATTGCCGCGTCGATGCCTGACTTCTGGCGGACGACCAACCTGGATATTGCGGCTGGAGCGTTGCAGCGGCTGACCCAAAGCTGATTCAGAGGGGGCTGTCTGGGCTCACGAGGTGACGCTGGATTAGGCATAGTTTCTGGAAAAAATCCCACGCTTTTCTATCCAATACATTATTGTGATGTGAAACACAGCACTGCTACAGTGCCCGAGCTAATGAAGCAGGACACTTGGCAGCCGTGCACGAGATTAGAAAGGCGATTTCCTGCATGCCCCTTTCCAGCAACCTCCCCGACATCGACATCCCGGAGACCTCACTCTTTGAGTTCCTCTTCGGAGAAATTGAGCCACGTCACCAGGACAAGCTTGCAATCGTTGACTCAGGCTCCGAGGTCACCTTCGGTGATCTGAAGGCCAGCATTGAGAAGTTTGCGGGTGCGCTGGCAGCACGTGGGATTAAGAAGGGCGACGTTGTGGCTCTCCACTGCCCCAACTCGACAACCTTCGCGGTCGCTCTTCACGGTGTCCTACGCGCGGGGGCTGTCTGCACGACGGTCGCATCGCTGGCAACTGCGGAGGACATTGAAAACCAACTCCGGATGTCTGACGCGAAGATGATGCTAACGACCTCCTCAATCGGTTGGGCTGGCGCCCACGGCGCTGAGGCTGCTGGTCTGCCGGAAGAGATGATTATCGGCCTGACGGGCCTCCACGGCATGGGCGAGCTGCTTGCCGAGGGGCACGGCGCCCCGGACGTCGACGTATCACCCGATGACGTTGCCGTGATTCCGTTTTCCTCGGGAACCACCGGTGTACCGAAGGGCGTCCAGCTCACTCACCGCAACTTGGTGGCCAACGTCGCTCAGGCGGGTGGAGCTACAGTCAACGCGCTGACCGAGGACACCCCGGCTGTCACTATCCTGCCGTTTTTCCACATCTACGGCCTGACTGCGCTGCTGAATCTGTGCCTGTGGCGCCGCACGACGCAGTACACCATGGGCAAGTTCGACCTCGTCGATTTCCTGTCCATCATCGCCGAGCACAAGGTGAAGTTCGCGTTCATCGCACCACCTGTAGCTGTGGGCCTGGCCAAGCACCCAGCTGTCGATTCCTTTGACTTGTCCAGCCTGGAGACAATCTTCTCGGGTGCCGCTTCTCTCCAACTTGACCTCGCGGAACAGGTGGAAAAGCGCCTTGACTGCGTGGTCGCACAGGGCTTCGGCATGACCGAGTCCTCGCCAGCAGCCCACATCCGCATCGGCCACGATAGTCCGCTGGACTCGATCGGTCGCGCAGTCCCCAACACTCAGTACAAGATTGTCAACCTCGACTCCGACAGCTTTGAGGAAATCCCGGTTCCCGCCGAGGGGCGCTCGGAGGCAGGTGAGCTATGGATTCATGGTCCACAGGTGATGAAGGGCTACCTCAACAACCCGAAGGCGACGGCAGAGACGCTTGTCGACGGTTGGCTGCGTACCGGCGACGTTGCGGAACTCGACGAACACGGGAATGTGTACATCGTCGACCGCTTCAAGGAACTGATTAAGTACAAGGGCTACCAGGTTCCGCCGGCCGAGCTCGAGTCCGTGCTGCTCAGCCACCCGGATATTGCCGATGCCGCCTGCAGTGGTGTCGTTCGCTCCGACGGCGAGGAGATTCCTAAGGCTTACGTCGTCATCAAGGCGGGCGAGCAGGTGACTGAAGACGAGATTATGGACTACGTCGCCGACCGCGTCGCACCGTACAAGAAGGTGCGAGCAGTCGAGTTCATGGATGAAATCCCGAAGTCGGCGACGGGCAAGATTCTGCGCAAGGATCTCAAGGCCATGGAGGCAGCACGCGCTCAGTCGTGAGTTACTGCCCCAGGGGTCACCGCCACGGTGACTGAACCGGGAGCAATCTCGGTAAACCCGGCATCCTGAACCTCAACCGCGCAGAGCTCTGGCGCTGGCCACTGCTCCCGCGGTACTTCTTTCACATCTAACGCATAACCACTTTGCGCCCACGCCCAAGCGTCCTCGACCGACAGACTGGCCGCATAGAGCATTGAGCCGTGTCCAACTTGCGCGGCCACCTTTCCTACGGACATATTCAGGTTTTTGTCCACCCAAATCACTGGCGGAGCAAAGGTGTCAGCGCTCTCATGGTCGCCCGGGGCGCCGGGAGATGTGTTCTCCGGGTCGTCGTAAGGCAAATCGGTGCCGGAAATTTGTAGTTTGGCAATCTCCGGGTAGGTTTCGTCGACAGGAGTTGGCACTAGTGCGCGAGCTTGCGCGCCGTCGACGTCCACGGTGACACCCGGTGCAAGCTGAGCGCGTTGCCAGCCGATATTGCGAGCGCGACGTGTGAGCTTGCGGATGCGCGCACCGTACCAAGACGCCAGACCTTGTTGATAGGCAGAAGTGTCATCGCCTGCGCGTTCGTCCAGGCAACAAGCAACAACAGCCATCGCGGCAGCGCGGAGCAGCGCAGTGCGCGAGGGGCGTTCCTTCTTCGGAACCTCAAGCACAATAGCCATTGCCCACGGCACATCCTCGCCGTGGTCTTCCCTATCGGGTTGCGGCAGGAGGTTATGGGCGATACGGAACCACTCCGGTACCGATGATGCGTCCGTGACAGCTGGATTCTTGTGATCCTCGCGTTGCACTACTGCTCCAACGGCACGCGGCGGAAGGTGCCATCTTCGCGGTCGGCATCGTCGATTTCATCGCGGGAAATGCCCAGCATGAACAGAATCGAGTCCATGAATGGAACGTTGACGGACGTGTCAGCGATTTCCTTTAGCGCCGGCTTGGCATTGAAAGCAATACCAAGGCCTGCGACCGACAACATATCGATGTCATTGGCCCCATCGCCGACCGCAACGGTCTGATGCATCTGAAATCCCGACTCTGCGGCGAACGTCTTGAGGCTGCGGGCCTTCTCCTGCCTATCGACGACATCGCCGACCACGCGTCCAGTCAGCTTTCCGTCCTCGACCTCGAGGGTATTCGCCTTGTAAAAGTCCAGACCGAGATCCTTTGCCAGCGGCTCCAAGATCTGGATAAAGCCACCGGAGACAGCACCACACTTGTAACCGAGGCGCTTCAGCGTGCGGATCGTGGTGCGGGCGCCTGGAGTCAGCTCGATGGAGTTAGTGACTTCCTCTAGGACGCTGACCGGCAGGCCAGCCAGAGCCTTAACTCGCTCATGCAGTGACTCGGCGAAGTCCAGCTCACCGCGCATAGCGCGCTCTGTAACCGCTGCAACCTCCGCCTCGCGACCAGCATGGGCGGCCAGCATCTCAATGACCTCACCGGTAATCAAGGTCGAGTCCACATCGAAACAAATCAAGCGCTTGGAGCGGCGCTGCAAACCAGCGCGTTCAATTGCGATGTCAATGTCCTGGTCCTGTGCAAGCTCGGCCAGTGCCTTACGCAGCGGAATGCCCGCACCCGGCTTCGGGTCCGGAATAGAGACCAGCAATTCCAGGCCAGTGACTGGGTAGTCAGCAATACCGCGAATGGAATCGATGTTTGCACCGTAATCAGCAAGAGTGCGGCCGATACGGGAAATATCCTCAGCGTTGACCGGATTGCCCAACACGACAAGTGCGTGGGTGGAGCCATCGCTGCGCTCAATCGGCGCATCCAGCTGGAAACTGACAGTCATGCCGTGAGGCTTCAGTGTTTCAATGAGTCCCTCACGGAGAACACCGACCTTTTCTTCTGTGACACCAACAAGCGCACCGAGGCTCAGATTAGAGCGGAACACCGACTGTTCCACATCCAAAATTTGAACTCCGTGGGCCGCGAGCACGCGGAAGAAAGCTGCGGAGACACCCGGGCGGTCTCGGCCAACAGCGGTAATAAGCACCGGAGCTAGTCCCGGTGCCAACGAAACCGATAGAGCATCGGTATCTACAGACTGACTGGGAGAGGTAATTACCTGTTCATTCACCAATCCAGTATCGCATGAAGCCCCGGCAGAGCGCTCATCGCATAGTGGGATTCCGCACTTCAGTGGGTGGCCAGCGACAGGCGCTAGCCATCGCCTTGCTCTCTTGCCCTTCTGGCGCTCCCTGCGCCCCCCTGCTCTTACTGCGCTCTCTTACTGCCTCTTCCCTAGGAAAGACTCTCAAAGACAAGACTAAGGCCCCATCACGGAGAACCGTGATGGGGCCTTAGCTTCGCGTAGTTATTAACTCAGAGTTGCATCAGCCATGTAGCCACTAGCTCTTAGAGCTGACGACCAACGTGGGCCTCTGCGCGCTGACGCTCAACCATGTGCGGGTAGTGCAGCTCGAACGCCGGGCGCTCCGAGCGGATGCGCGGCATCGAGGTGAAGTTGTGGCGCGGCGGCGGGCAAGAAGTAGCCCACTCGAGGGAGTTACCGTAACCCCACGGGTCATCAACAGTGACGACCTCACCGTAGCGCCAGGACTTGAAGACGTTCCAGACAAACGGGATAACAGACAGACCCAGGATGAACGCACCAACGGTGGAGATCATGTTCAGGGTGGTGAAACCGTCAGTCTCGAGGTAGTCGGCGTAACGACGCGGCATACCCTCGTTACCCAGCCAGTGCTGGACCAGGAAGGTCAGGTTGAAGCCGATGAAGGTCAGCCAGAAGTGAACCTTTGCCAGCTTCTCGTCGAGCATACGACCAGTCATCTTCGGGAACCAGAAGTAAACGCCCGAGTAGGAAGCGAAGACCAGGGTACCGAACAGGGTGTAGTGGAAGTGCGCCACGACGAAGTAAGTATCAGAGACGTGGAAGTCCAGCGGTGGGGAAGCCAGCATAATACCGGTCAAACCACCGAACAGGAAGGTCACGATGAAGCCGAGAGCGAAAGTCATCGGAGCCTCGAAGGTCATGTGGCCACGCCACATGGTGCCCATCCAGTTGATGAACTTAACACCGGTCGGGACCGAAATCAGGAAGGTCATGAACGAGAAGAACGGAAGCAGAACGCCACCGGTCACGAACATGTGGTGTGCCCACACAGCCATGGACAGACCTGCAATAGACAGGGTTGCGAAGACCATACCTGCGTAGCCGAACAGCGGCTTACGGGAAAAGACCGGAACGACCTCGGTGATGATGCCCACGAACGGCAACAGCAGGACGTAGACCTCTGGGTGACCGAAGAACCAGAACAGGTGCTGCCACAGCATTGCGCCACCGTTTGCCGGGTCGTAAATGTGACCGCCCAGCTTACGGTCGTACAAAACACCAAGAGCAGCTGCAGTCAGAATCGGGAAGATCAGCAGAGCCAGGATCGAGGTAACCAGGATGTTCCAGGTGAAGATTGGCATACGGAACATGGTCATGCCTGGTGCACGGAGGCACAGGACAGTGGTGGTCATGTTAATGGCGGAAGCGATGGTACCGACACCACCAACACCGACACCGACAATCCACAGGTCAGAACCGACACCCGGAGAGTGAATCGGGTCAGACAGCGGGGAGTACATGGTCCAACCGAAGTCAGCAGCACCACCCGGGGTCAGGAAGCCCGACAGCATCAGAATGCCACCAATGGTGGTCAGCCAGAAGCCGAAAGCGTTCAGACGCGGGAAAGCCACGTCCGGAGCACCAATCTGAAGTGGCAGAATGTAGTTAGCAAAACCCCAAACAATCGGGGTACCGAACAGAAGCAGCATCACCGTGCCGTGCATGGTGAACATCTGGTTGAACTGCTCGTTAGAAAGGAACTGAAGTCCTGGGGCGAAGAGCTCAGCACGGATAAGCAGAGCCATCAGACCGCCGACAAAGAAGAACGAGAAGGACATAATGATGTACATGATGCCCAGCTTCTTGTGGTCGGTCGTGGTCAGCATTTCCCACGCCCAGCTGCCCTTACGCTCATGTCCGAACGGCTGCGGCCGTTCCGGCGCTACAACGCCATGATCTGGACGAGGCGCTACTGCAGTCATTCTTCCTCCTTACTACGCGAAGATTTCCTGTAACTCACTACAGGGATTTTAAGTTTTGTCCTTGTGAGAATAGTGCAGGCGAGTACGCGACGGCGAACCCACCTACCGCTATGTGCCAGATTCTAGTCTGAACCTTGGAAAAAGTTAAGGCTAAGGGATTTTCCGGCTCACTTCCCCACTCAGCTAAGCACACTATTAGTTTCCTGAGAATTGTCTTAACCTGGGCTAACGCCTATTTAGCAGGAACCGTCGAGGCTAGGACTACTACCCCCGTGTGTGTGCTGTCACCAGAGTGAGGCTCGATGCGGAATGTTCCCTACACCTGTGCTTTTAGAAGTCCCAGTCCTCATCCTCGGTTACTTCAGCCTTACCCATGACGTAGGAAGAGCCGGAACCCGAGAAGAAGTCGTGGTTTTCGTCAGCATTCGGCGACAGGGCCGACAGGATCGACGGCGAAACGCGAGTCTCGTCGGCCGGGAACATACCCTCATAGCCCAAGTTGTTCAGAGCCTTGTTGCCGTTGTAACGCAAGAAACGCTTGACATCCTCGGTCCAACCGAGTTCGTCGTACATCTCTTCGGTGTACTGAATCTCGTTGTCGTAGAGATCAAACATGAGGTCGAAGGTGTAATCCTTCAGCTCGTCACGTTCGGCCTGGGTCAGACGCTCCAGGTTGCGCTGGTACTTGTAACCGATGTAGTAACCGTGAACTGCCTCATCACGAATGATTAGGCGAATAATGTCCGCGGTGTTGGTCAGCTTGGCGTGGCTGGACCAGTACATCGGCAGGTAGAAGCCCGAGTAGAACAGGAAGGACTCCAGCAAAGTGGAAGCAACCTTCTTCTTCTGCGGATTATCGCCCTCGTAGTAGTCGAGGATAATCTTGGCCTTCTTCTGCAGGTACTCATTCTCCTCGCCCCAACGGAACGCATCCTGAATCTCAGGAGTCGACGCCAGCGTCTGGAAAATCGACGAGTAGCTCTTTGCGTGCACCGATTCCATGAAGGCGATATTGGTGTACACAGCTTCCTCGTGCGGAGTCAGCGCATCTGGAATGAGTGATACTGCACCTACCGTGCCCTGGATGGTGTCCAGCATGGTCAGACCAGTGAACACGCGCATCGTGGTGCGCTGCTCCAGTGCGTTGAGCGTATTCCAGCTCTTGATGTCATTCGACAGCGGCACCTTTTCCGGCAACCAGAAGTTACCGGTCAGACGATCCCAAACCTCGAGATCCTTATCATCAGGAATCGTGTTCCAGTCAATAGCCGCAACTGGGCATGCACGCGACTCTGGATTCTTCTCACGGTGGGCCGGAGTCGAGGGTGGGCAATCATCGAAACTCACGTGGAAACCTCTCCCTTTTTCATTGATATTGCCGTTTTTCGAACACACCTTATATATAAGGAACGTCCTTCACTCTTTACGAGTTCAAACAGCGACTGCAGCGGTGGCTATTCCAGCCTTGTCCCACTACAAAACGTCAGGCTCCCGATGAAAGGAGCCACTACCCTTAGCAGCTTACCCACACCCGCATTATTAAGCACGCGGCCTAGAAGAAATCGCCCCACTTGCCGAGTCTTGTTCCCGGTGCCCCCTCCCCTAACCCCACGTCACACAAAGAACAAGGTGCTTGACGACGCAATGTCCGTCGTCAAGCACCAAGCGCAAGATGTTGCGCGAACCTAGGCGTGAACCTTCTCTCGGTTTTCCGCCGTGTCGTTGATGATGCGGTCGGAGATGACGTACACCAGCAAACCTACGACAGCCATGAGCGCGAGCAACCAAGCGATGGTAGCGGAGACCCCTTCTGCTTCAGACTGCGCGATGGAGAGGGTACTGAAGAAGGCCGGTCGAGAATCAACAAGCATGGCCGTTAACGCGATGCCAACCGGTACGGCAATGTTGATCGTCAGATTGTAGAAACCGATTGCAACACCGGACTTGGCGGCAGGAATGTTCTGCAGTGCGGTCGCGACCAACGGCGCATACATGAGCGCGAACCCTGATGGGAACAGAATCATGGAGACGATAACCGTGGCAACACCGGCCCCCGGCAGCACTGCGGGGATGAGCAACGCCACGATGATGATGCTGATAGCCGCGACAATGGCCTGCTTCGAGGGCAGGAACTTGGCAACCTTGCCAGACATTACACCGACGATGACAGCGCAGAGGTAGCCCGGCGCGAGGATATAGGCAGCACCGTCGAGGTTGATGCCATAGAGCTCGTCGACCATATACGGCAACAGAATGGCCGAATACCCCAACTGGACCATGTAAACCACGAGCACAACAATCAGCGCGCAAACGTAGCGAGCATTGGTAAAGAACGACGGGCTGACCACGGCGTTGTCATGTGTCCGGATGTGCCAGACAAAGAGCGCGACGCCCAGCGCAGCGGCAACCAGCCACCACCATTGGAACTGCTGCATGAACAGCATCACCGCAGTGGCGATGACCGCGATGAGGAACAGGCCAAAGATATCCAGGTGACTCTTCTGCTGCTGCTCCTCCGGAACTGTCTTGATCAGGAACGGAATGGCAACTATCAGAATGAGCGAAATCAGGAACATAGCCGGCCAGGAAATGTAGGTAGCCACGATTCCCGAGGTCAACGTTCCAATCAGCAGCGCGGCTTGGAAGGCCGCGGTGGAAAAGCCGAGGTAGGTTTTCTGATCTTCTGGGCTTAGGTACTTGGTGACATAGATGACGTAGAGTGTCTCAGCCGCCGCCAGGCCGGCAGTTTGAATAATGCGGGCAGTAAGCACGATTGGCCATACTCCCTGGAAGAAATAACCCAGTAGAGAGCCCACGGCGACGAAGCCGATACCGACAATCATCAATTTGCGGATACTGATGCTGTCCGCCAATGCGGCGTACACCACCGCTCCAATGCCAATCAAGATACCGGCGAGTGTCGCCTGCAGACTGGCCGTGGAGACACTGAGGTCCAGAGATTCCGCAATCGGCTTGGTCATGAACTTAAAGCCATTGTCCAAGACCAAACAGAATACAAAGGAAAACAGCAAGACCGGGACTGCGGCCTTAGGGTTTGGCGCGGCAGCCTTGGACGCTGCGCTTTCACGGGGATTCACGTTCAAGCTGGTATTGCTGGCGGGATTGCTCATCGCACTGTACCTATTTCACACTTCAAGCCAATTGATTGCGGACCAGGACACTAGAGTCGAGCCAGCGGCAATGCCAGCTCCATCATCGTCGTGAAGGCCTTCTCACGTTCTTCCGGAGTGGTCTTTCCACCGGTGACGATGTTGTCCGACACAGTGAAGATTCCCATGGCCTCCACACCGGCCTCGGCGGCGGTGGCATAAAGGCCAGCAGATTCCATCTCCACCGCCAGCACACCCATGCGTGCCCAACGGTCGTTCACATCATCCTGGAAGTTGTAGAAAATATCGCTGGACAAGATGTTGCCGACGTGTGTAGTGATGCCCTGCTCGCGGGCACGATCGCGAACATCTTCAATCAGACGGAAAGATGCGGACGGGGCGAACGTTCCCGGCAAGTTGTACTGCGATAGAAAATTGGAGTCCGTCGATGCCGTCTGGCCGATAACCACGTCATACAGGTCCAGCTCCGGCTGCAACGCGCCGCAGGAACCGACGCGAATCAGCTTCTTGCAGCCGAAAACATGGATAAGTTCCCAGGAGTACAGCGAGATAGACGGAATGCCCATACCGGATCCCATGACGGACACTTCCTGCCCCTGGTAGGTGCCGGTAAAGCCCAACATGTTGCGAACTTTGTTGAACTGAACGACATCGTCCAAATAGGTCTCCGCAATGAACTTGGCACGCAGCGGGTCACCTGGCAACAAAATGGTTTCTGCAATCGGCGCACCCTTTGGGTTGATGTGTGGAGTGCTCTTACCAGTGGTATCGGACATGGCTTCCAGCCCCTTCCCCCACTAGCCGTGGGTGAAAATTATGCGAACATTGGTGTACCACTGCCCAGGTTAATTACCTGGATTACAACCGTCAATAGTGATATTTACATTTGTTCCCAATTGGGTGGAGTGACGAAAAAGGCGCGAGAATCTCCCGGCAAAACTCGGGGAAATTCTCGCGCCTTCAATGCGCTACAACTGAAGCACTAGATGCCTAGCCCTCAAGCACGCTTGCTTAAAGCATGCAGGATACGCAACCCTCGACCTCAGTACCCTCCAGCGCAACCTGACGCAGGCGGATGTAGTACAGAGTCTTAATACCCTTGCGCCATGCGTAAATCTGCGCACGGTTGAGGTCACGAGTGCTCACCGTGTCCTTGAAGAACAAGGTCAGCGACAGTCCCTGGTCAACATACTTGGTAGCGACCGCGTAAGTGTCAATGATCTTCTCGTAGCCGATTTCGTAGGCGTCCTGGAAGTACTCACGGTTGTCATTGTCCAAGTGCGGAGCCGGGTAGTATACGCGACCGATCTTGCCCTCCTTGCGGATCTCAATCTGAGATGCAATCGGGTGAATCGACGAGGTCGAGTTGTTGATGTAGGAAATCGAACCGGTCGGCGGCACTGCCTGCAGGTTGCGGTTGAACAGGCCGTACTCCATGACGTCGGCCTTCAGTTGCGCCCAGTCCTCAGCGTCCGGAATGTGCGCGGTGGAGTTCTCGAAGATCTCCTTGACGTGCTGAGTCTTCGGCTGGAACTCTGCCGGATCGAAGTTATCGAAGTACTTGCCGCTGGCGTAGTCGGAGTTCTCAAAGTTGACGAACTTCTGACCGCGCTCGCGAGCAATCTTGTTGGATGCGCGCAGGACTGCGTAGAGCACTGCTGCAAAGTAGGCGTTGGTGAAGTCCAGCCCCTCTTCCGAGCCGTACATAATCTTCTCGCGGCCAAGGTAGCCGTGCAGGTTCATCTGCCCCAGGCCGATCGCATGGGATCCGTCGTTACCCTTGCGAATCGATGGCACCGAGTCAATAGAAGTCTGCTCACTGACCGCAGTCAGGCCACGGATGGCAGTCTCGACAGTGCGACCAAAGTCCGGCGAGTCCATGGTCATCGCAATATTCAGCGAACCGAGGTTACAGGAAATGTCCTCACCCACGTGCTCGTAGGACAGGTCCGCATTGTAGGTCGACGGGGTGTTGACCTGCAGAATCTCCGAGCAGAGGTTCGACATGTTAATGCGGCCCTCAATCGGGTTCGCGCGGTTAACCGTGTCCTCGAACATGATGTACGGGTAGCCGGACTCAAACTGAATCTCAGCGATGGTCTGGAAGAACTGACGCGCGTTGATCTTCTGCTTACGAATACGCGGGTCCTCGACCATATCCGCGTAATTCTCGGTGATGCTAATGTCCGCGAACGGCTTACCGTAGACACGCTCGACATCGTACGGGCTGAAGAGGTACATGTCGTCGTTACGCTTGGCCAGCTCGAACGTGATGTCCGGAATGACAACGCCGAGCGACAGCGACTTGATGCGAATCTTCTCGTCCGCGTTCTCACGCTTGGTATCCAGGAAGCGCATGATGTCCGGGTGGTGCGCGTGCAGGTAGACAGCGCCTGCACCCTGGCGAGCACCCAGCTGGTTAGCGTAGGAGAAAGAGTCCTCCAGCAGCTTCATAACCGGGATGACACCGGAAGACTGATTCTCGATGTGCTTAATCGGAGCGCCCTGTTCACGCAGATTGCTCAGCAGCAGCGCAACACCACCGCCGCGCTTGGACAGCTGCAGCGAGGAGTTGATGGCGCGGCCAATGGACTCCATGTTGTCCTCGATACGCAGCAGGAAGCAGCTCACCGGCTCGCCGCGCTGGGCCTTACCGGAGTTGAGGAATGTAGGAGTAGCGGGCTGGAAGCGTCCGGCGATGATCTCATCAACCAGGTGCTGCGCGAGCCCCAAGTCGCCGTCGGCAAGCGTAAGAGCAACCATGCACACACGGTCTTCGTAGCGCTCCAAGTAACGCTTGCCGTCGAAAGTCTTCAGCGTGTACGAGGTGTAGTACTTGTAAGCACCCAGGAAAGTCTGAAAACGGAACTTGTGGGCGTAGGCCTGCTTGAACAGTGCCTTGACGTCCTCAAATTCGTACTTCTCCAGAACCTCAGCCTCGTAGTAATGGTTCTCTACCAGGTAATCGAGCTTCTCCCGCAAGTTATGGAAGAACACAGTGTTCTGATTGACATGCTGCAAGAAGAACTGTCGCGCAGCCATGCGGTCCTTATCGAACTGAATCTTGCCGTCTTCACCGTACAGATTCAGCAGCGCATTGAGCGCGTGGTAATCCAGCTTGTCCTCGCCCACCGGCTCCGCGACCTGCTTGCCCATTTCCGACACGTTGACTCCTTTAATATTCATTTGCCTGCGCAGGGTCTGTTCAATCACTGCCCAGAGCAATCCAATCTAGCTATTTTCCTCGCGCACCGCTTTACGACGGCTTCCGCGAGCGCACCCATTCGGTTGTCTCAGTGCCCCTTCCCTCGACACTGAGGCTAGCCAACTTAAGCGCTGGCTCTACCGTGGAAGAACTCCTCTAGCCCTTCTCTGACTCGCTGCACATCATGGTCGGTTCCCATCAGCTCGAAGCGATATAAATATGGAACCTTGCACTTGTAGGAGATGACATCCCCTGCTTTACAGAAGTCCTCACCGAAGTTGAGATTGCCGGCAGCAATCACACCTCGGATGAAAGAGCGGTTGTGCTCATTATTAAGAAATTTGATGACCTGCGGAGGAACTGGCCTTGAGTTACCGCCGCTGATGGAAGCGCCGCCACCATAAGTCGGGCAAATGAGGACGTAGGGCTCATCGACGATAAGCTCCGGCTCATTACGACGGATGGGAATGCGGGCATTTTTGATATCTAGCTTTTCAACAAACTTGTGTGTATTCCCCGTCGCCGAGGAGAAATACACCACCAGCATGAGAGCTTCACCCTTTACATCGCAAAACCCCCGCAATCTTCGTTTCCCGGGTGGTCAACGAAATCTGCGGGGAGGTGTGTGATTCTTAAGCTGCCTGGAGAGCCTTGATGCGGTCCGGGCGGAAACCCGACCAGGTCTCAGTGCCAGTGTCAACGACCGGCGCCTGGAGATGACCGAGAGCCATGACGTAATCTCGAGCCTCATCATCCATGGTGATGTCGACGATATCGTAGGCAATTCCAGCCTTATCGAGGGCGCGAGTGGTAGCGCGGCACTGGACACATGCAGGCTTGCTGTAAACGGTAACCATGACTCTCACAAACTTTCTGGCTTTGAGTAAGACCAATGAATCGGATCGACTTCGTACAAACAACGGAAGCGGCCGAGGAATCAGCGGATTGATTGAATGACTGAAAGCTCCCGGAGGTCCATGAGAAACCGAGTACGGGTGGCCGACAGATCCTTTTAGCTATCCTTGGCTCGACATCGAAAACACTACACTTGGTGCCTAGAAAACTCTAGTCATACTAGATGTAGTACTCACAACCATGGTATTCCCTGTTCGGAGATCTCTGGCGCACAAGATGTTGTACACAGACGCACCACAACCTTGTAATTTCACGCTAAAAATTCTAGAAAATCGTAGAAAAACAACTATCGGCGCATTTTGGTTAAACCAATTACTGCAAGACGGCTCGAGGCCAATCACACCAATACCAGGCGCCGCACCGCCCCTCCCCTTCCCTGTCCCTCCCCTGCCCAACTTCGGACTCAGCAGCGATCTCAAAAAACCACGGGCTGCACATGTGAACACGGGCTGCACATGTGAAACTGTGTAAGTTTATGACACTTTCAAGCCATTTTTCGAGCCATTTCTGTCATAAACGTAGTCAGTAACTTCCATCGCCCCACCGCCGCCAGCCATAAACGCAGTAACCGCCTGAACCTCCCCTCCCTAAAAACCAAAAACCGCAACCTTTAGCCACAGTAAAACTGCGACTTCAGATTGCGGTTTTGGCAATAAATGAGGAAGCTATTTGCTTCGCGCTAGCCTAAATAAGGCTTAGCCCTGGCGGGCCTTGAAGCGCGGCTCCTTCTTGTTGATCACGTAGACCTTGCCACGACGGCGCACGACCTGAGCGCCCGGCTTGTTCTTCAGCGACCGAAGGGACTTGCGGACCTTCATTCGGGCGCTCCTTTCTACTCGGCTCCGAAACGGGAATGTGCACACTGCACTCTCCCCGGACAATCACCCCAGTGACTGCCTGGCAACGCACCCTTCCTGATAATCCGAAGAAATATCAAAGAGTATGCGTTACGACACGAGTTGCCATACTACCTAATAAGCGGAATAACTCCAAAAATCCGGGGGAAACATGTCCTTTGACGGTCAACCCCAAGATTGCAACTCCCCACGTTGCAACTGCCTCCGCTTCTCTATTTGGCAGCGGCAATCATGTACTCGCGGACCTCGGCAAGTGTCTTGCCAGAAGTCTCCGGCACCGCCTTGATGGTGAATACCAGCGCAATCGCACCCGTGATGGCAAAGAAGAAGAATGACCACGCACCACCGACAGCATCCACCATCGGGAGAAATGCCTGCGCCACAAACCAGTTCGCAACCCAGAGCGCGAGCCCTGCCAGCCCCATACCCAGGCCACGGGCTTCTGTCGGGACAATCTCGGAAATCAGGAGCCAGGTCGCCACCGACACAGCCGCCTGCTGAAATACGATAAATACAGTCATCAGCAGAAGCGACATCATGGCACCCGTCGAAGAGTTACTCGACAGGCCATAGACGGGCGCCAGCACGAGCAGCGAGCTTGCACAGCCCACCAAACCGATAATCAGCATTCGCCGGCGACCAACGCGGTCAATAATGCTCATACCGATTGCACACGAGATCACCGAGGCGATACCGATGATGATGGAGGTGTAGACAGAGCTTTCCGTCGACAAGCCAACCTTGTTCATCATCGTCGGCGCGAAATACATAATCGCGTTCGCACCCGTGACCTGCTGCGTCACGCCAATCAGCATCGCAATGATGACGGTGCGTCGCACCCACGGGGTTTTCACAGCCAGACGCTCTGCTGCACGCTGATCGGCGCTTGACGACGCCTCACCAACGGCAACCTCAGCCAAGGTCGCCTCATCTCCCTGCATCTGACGCAGCACGGCCAGCGCCTTGCCCTCCTGTCCTCGACGGACGAGGTAGGCCGGTGTGTCCGGCAGAACCAGCATGCCGATGAGCAGCACGATGCCGGGGACAGCGCCGAATCCAAGCATGAGTCGCCAGTTACCGGAGGAGGCTAGGGCGGAGTTGGTGAGGAACGCCACCAGCTGACCAATCACGATCATCAGCGAGTTCAGGCTGACCAGGCGTCCACGCACATGCGGTGGTGCCATTTCGGAGATGTACATCGGTACGACGATGGAAACACCACCGATACAGACGCCGAGCAAAGTACGCGCAGCACCCAGCGAAAACGCACTAGCAGCGAAAGCGCACCAGATACTGCCGATGATGAAGCCGACCGCTCCGAGCAGGATGGTGCCACGGCGCCCCAGGGAGTCCGCTACGCGACCGCCCAGGAACGCACCGATAGCCGCACCGACCAAGAGCATGGCGGTGACAGTGGACTCCTGTCCTGGAGTCAGCTCAAAAGAGCGCTGGATATACAGCAGCGCGCCCGAGATGACACCGGTGTCGTAACCAAAGAGGAGGCCGCCCAGAGCGGCGATGATAGCCACGGCTATCGACCGAGATGTGGTGGTTTCCCGGTTCGGTCCAGTCTTATTCTGTTCGGTTGTACTCACGCTGGAAATCTTGCCACCGTCCAGGCAAAGACCCCCTATCCGAACAGCACTTACTCGATAAAGATGAGAGTTTTGGCACTCTTCTGGCAGGAAAATCATCCCTTTTCCCGTCCGGAACTAGCGGTAGAGTGAGGCTCATGACCCCAGTAGGCACACAGGATTTCCCGCATCCCCTCCAGTCGGAGATTATTAACGACCTCCACGTCCAGCCCACCATCAATGCCGCCGAGGAAATCAGCCGCCGAGTCGATTTTCTCTGCGATTATTTCCGCACCGCGCACGCCAAGGGATTCGTGCTCGGAATTTCTGGCGGCCAAGACTCCACGCTGGCCGGGCGTCTAGCGCAGTTGGCCGTCGAAAAGCTTCGCGACGGCGGTGAGGATGCCACTTTCATTGCCATTCGCCTCCCCCACGGCGTCCAGGCCGATGAGGACGACGCACAGGTGGCACTGCAATTCATTCAGCCTGACCAAAGGCTAACTATCGATATCGCACCGGCCACCGCCGCGATAACCACCCAGGTCACCGATGCCCTGGCCGGCAGCGCTATCAGCGATTTCAACAAGGGAAATATTAAGGCCCGCATGCGAATGATTGCCCAGTACGCAGTGGCGGGTGTTGACGGCGCTTTGGCCATCGGCACAGATCACGCCGCGGAGGCGGTCACCGGCTTCTACACCAAGCACGGCGACGGCGCCTGCGACCTCGTCCCGCTGCAGGGGCTGAGCAAGCGCCAGGGCGCGGCCTTACTCCGTCACCTCGGCGCACCAGCCAGTACGTGGGAGAAGGTGCCGACGGCCGACCTGGAAGAAGACCGCCCTGCGCTTCCCGACGAAGTTGCGCTCGGGGTGACCTATACCGCCATCGACGACTACCTCGAAGGCAAGGCTGTCTCAGATGAGGATGCCGCGCGAATCGAGCACCTCTACTCCATTTCCCGGCACAAGCGAGCCGTCCCGCCCGGACCGGCCGATTCCTGGTGGCGCTAGGCTACTGCCCCGGGCCACCGATCTAGCGTCCCGGACAGAGCAGCAAACCCCTTAAGAGAAGGCCTCCGCGCCAGCGTCCCAAATAGCCCCAACTGCGGCCAAGCTGTCTGCCGCACCGGCTTCGGCGCTGGGTTCCAGCGCAGGTGAACCATCCTGGACGAGCTCGGCGGTCACCAAACCGTGGGCGAACGCCCACATGGCCAATCCCTTAGGCTCATCGCCGGCAACCTTAATGAATGCATCGCGAATCCAGGCATCCAACGACGAAGGCGAGACGACATTCACGAAATTAGTGCGACTCATCAGCCGGTAACCATGCGGATCGTCGAGAACTGCCTGGCGGTACGCCTGCAGCAGAGACGCCGAAGTGCATTCCTCATCAATGGCAGCATGAATACGCTTGCCCAGATTCTCGAGGCTCTCGGTCAGCAACAGCTGAAGGAGCTCTTCTTTACCGCTGATGTGCTTGTACAGCGATGGCGCCTTCACATCGAGCCGCGCCGCTAGGCGGCGCATGCTGATAGCACTCCAGCCCGATTCGCGCAGCATCGCGCGCGCTTCATCTACGATCTTCTGCATACGTGGAGACTGCCTGCGCACATCGGGCTGCGCTGGCACCCCATCGGTCGATTCTATGGTGCACGTCACATTTGCGACTGTAACGGGTTGAATCTCACTTAGGGCGCTTTTGGGTAATTTAACCCAACAATTTTTAAAAAACAGCTAACGGCGGTGCTCAGTCACTAAAAGCTGCCTTTGCACGCTGCTATCTCTGCTTCACGACGGAGCCCCCACCGTCGTAAAGCAAAAGTGCCGTATGCCACCGCTACACTTCGTAGCGATTCGGCTCCTCCCCGAGGTGGAAATGGCGACCCGAAACATCGTTCGGGGTAATGCGCACGTAGTTGTACTTTAACGTCGGCAGCCAGGGCTTCAGCGGCAGCTCATCTGCAGCGTTAATATCCGCGCGGGAGGTGAGAACCTCTGCGTCACCCTTTACGATGACCGACCAGGCCTTCTGAGCATCCTTGTCAACAAAGTCGGCCTCAAAAAGAACATCGTGGTTCAGAGAAACAGTAAAGAGCTTCGACCCCTCGGCAGTGCGGAAGTAAATGCTCCCCTCATGAACAACGTAGTTCAGCGGGAAAAGATCCATATCGTCTTTACGACGAACAACCAGGCGCCCAAAAGTCTGCGTAGCCAGCAGCTCAAGGGATTCTTCGGTGGACAGTTTCTGAATAACGGAGTCGTTGTGTGCCATACCCCCAGTATTCCACCGTTCAGACAAAGTTGCTACAGCCATACGGATTACCAATCATTGAGGTAAACGGCGAGCACACTACCCCAGGGCAGATACAAGAAAACCCCCGGTCATAACGACCGAGGGTTTTTCTACTGGTGGAGCTAACGGGACTCGAACCCGTGACCCCCACACTGCCAGTGTGGTGCGCTACCAGCTGCGCCATAGCCCCAGAATCAACATCGAAGTGGCTTTCACCCTCCGCTGTGGACTCCTCAAAGGCTACATGGCACTGTCATGTATCACCAAATCCGCATGTAGAACACTCTTTTACGTATTCGCCGAGTGCCCTAGAGCAGATCTGCCGAACATGAACTGAAGATGAATCGTGTGAGCGTGCACGGAACCTAGCGCAGGGCCACCTTGACCCACTGCCCCAGTCCGCCATCACCGGAAATGTTCTCCAGAATATCCTTGCCATCGACAAAGACGTGCGGTGAGGAAACCTTGCCCAAGCGCTTCTCAAGGTCATCGAAGTTGGCATTTGCGCTTGCCTTAGCCTCGGTGGTGTCGATGCCGGAACGGACTTCGCTGACAATTTCGTCAGCAACACCGAGCTGCTCCAGACGGTCAGCCAACTCATCATCGCTCCACGTGACAGAGTTCTGCTGGTCAGCCATCATCATTGTGCGGAAGTTCCAATATGCGCGAGCATCACCGGTCTCAGCAATCTTGCGGGCAACCGCGAAGACGCGAGTGGAGTGACCGTCACGCTGCTCCTTCTCCTGACCATCCAGGAAGTTCAGCGTGCGGTATTCAGCGACAAGCTTGCCGTCGTTTAGCGCCTTGAGCTCATCATCGTGACCCTCTTCGCTCATCTGAGCACAGTAGTGGCACGAGAAGTCCTCAAAAATCGTGGCTGTTTTAGCCCCTTCGGCGCCGTCCTTGCTCAGTCGGATGACATCGCCGTCGAGTGCGACGGAGAAGTCGACGTCCTCATCTGGCAGTCCCTCAATCGGCTGCGACCGGCCGATGTAGATAACGCCACCAATAACAACTGCAACGACAGCAAGAAGAGCAATCAGGCCGACGACGAAGCCACTGCCCTTTTCATTTGGATTCTTAATCTTCTGACTCACACCGCTTACGATAGCGGTGTTTTCTTGCCAATGACACAATTGCGCCTGAGAAAACAGAAATGGTTGCTAGGCCGCATCGCTAGGCCCCATCACCTTGCCCCATTCCCCTGGCCTATCCCCTAGGCTTCCCCTCTAGCCAGCGGACTAGGCGTAAATGGCAAACTTCTTCCACGGCCACACGTACACAAATACAGCCAAGGCCAGAAAACCTATATCTCGGGCGATTTCCGTCAGATACGTAGCGGGGCCAGCGTTCTCGTCGTAGCCACCGCCACCAAAGCAACCGCAGTCAATCTGCAGGCCGCGCGCCCACGCCGATATAATGCCGCCGATAAACACCAGCAAGAGCGCGCCAGACAACACCGCTACCGGGCGCAGGAAAAGCCCCAATACCAGCAGGAGTCCGAGGATAACTTCGAAAGCGGGCAGCCCAACCGCTACCATCGGCACCAAATCGCTCGGCAGCAGCTCATAAGCTTGAACTGCCTGACGCGATTCCAGCGGGTTCAGCAGTTTGATAAGACCCGAGTACAACCAAACTGCAGCCAGGCCGAATCGTGCCACCACGCCTACGAAATTCTTCATACATAGAAATGTTAGTACAGGCTAACTGTTTACAGCTAGCCCAACGGTTACCGATTACCCGTTCAGAACTGCCGAGACCACGTCCTGCGCCTCAGCCTGAACCTGTGCCAGATGATTTGCGCCCTTGAAGGACTCCGCGTAGATCTTGTACTTATCTTCAGTGCCCGACGGACGCGCCGCGAACCAAGCGTTCTCCGTAACCACCTTGAGGCCACCAATCGCAGCGCCGTTGCCCGGTGCTTCAGTCAGTTTGGCCGTGATAGTCTCCCCTGCCAGGGTGTCGGCCTTGACCTGCTCCGGCGAGAGCTTCTTCAGGATTGCCTTCTGCTCACGGGTTGCGTCCGCATCAGTGCGGGCGTAAGCCGGGGCACCGTACTTATCGGCGAGTTCTGCGTAGAGCTGCGATGGAGTCTTCTCGGTCACAGCCTTGATCTCGCTGGCCAGGAGGTCCAGGATGATGCCGTCCTTATCGGTAGACCACACAGTGCCGTCGTGACGCAGGAACGATGCACCAGCGGATTCTTCACCACCGAAGCCGATGGTGCCGCCGAGCAGACCCGGGACGAACCACTTGAAGCCGACTGGAACTTCCACGAGCTTGCGGCCCAAATTGGCAACGACGCGGTCAATCATCGACGAAGACACCAGCGTCTTACCGACCGCAGTCTCCTGCGACCAGCCCGGACGGTGCGCGAAGAGGTAGTCAATGGCAACGGCCAGGTAGTGGTTCGGGTTCATCAGACCCGCGTCCGGTGTCACAATTCCGTGGCGATCGGAGTCCGCGTCATTGCCGGTGGAGATGTCGAACTTATCGCGGTTACCAATCAAGGACGCCATCGCATTCGGCGAGGAGCAGTCCATACGAATCTTGCCGTCTGTATCCAGCGTCATAAAACGCCAGGTCGCATCAACCAGCGGATTGACCACAGTCAGGTTTAGGTTATGCGCATCGCCAATTGCGCCCCAGTAATCCACCGACGCACCACCCATTGGGTCGGCGCCGATACGCACGCCGGCATCACGGATGGCGTCGAGGTTGACAACATTCGGCAGGTCCGACACGTATGCGTTGAGGTAGTCGTGCTTTACGACGAGGTCTCCGGCCTTATCCACCAGCTGGCGCTCAACCCCATCCAGGCCCTTAGCCAAGTATTCATTGGCACGAGCTGCAATCCAGTCCGTCGCATCCGCGTCCGCCGGACCACCAGTCGGCGGGTTGTACTTAAAACCACCATCCCGTGGCGGATTGTGGGAAGGGGTAATCACGATGCCGTCGGCACGCGCGGAGCTACTCCCCGTCGGACCTCCCTCCACGTCGCGGTTGTACGTCAGAATCGCGTGGCTGACGGCCGGAGTCGGCGTGTAGCGATCCTGAGCGTCAACCATCACGGTGATGCCGTTGGCCGTGAGCACCTCGAGGGCGGAAATCATTGCCGGCTCGGACAGGCCGTGGGTATCGCGACCGACGTAGAGCGGGCCTTCAATGCCCTGGCCCTTGCGGTAATCCACGATGGCCTGAGTGGTGGCATGAATGTGGTCTTCGTTGAAAGCGCCGTCGAGGGAGGAACCGCGGTGACCGGAAGTACCGAAGACGACCTTCTGGTCGGGGTTATTCGGATCCGGGTGCTTTGTGTAGTAAGCAGTGACCAGTTCCGCGACATCGATAAGGTCGGATGGCTGGGCCAATTGCCCGGCGCGCTCATAAGCCATTGTGGGTATCCTCCTGCTGAATCGGCGAACTGCGCAACCACCGATTTCACCGCCGACGAGCCGGCCGGAATGGGGAAACCGGACTTAAATGCGCTTCCTCTTCCCCAGTGTCCCCGTTTTAGGGTCAGCGCGCATGGCAAGAACCACTCGGTAAGGCAAACTCGCCCCTGCAATAGGGTGCAGTAGGTAGATTGTCGCGTGCCGACGGGAACACCTCCTGGTGAAAGATTCCGAATTGTCGGCGCCTACCTCCCCTTTCGCCACTGTGCTAGCGTTTTCACCGTGAATGAGGAATCTGTCGCTGCGAAACTGCCATCAGCAGGACGGGCGCAGGTTCTCATGGCCCTGGTTGTCGCCGGCGGTGCCGCTATTGGCGCGGTAAGTCGCTTTCTGCTCGGCGCGGCAATCGATGCGATTGCGAGCTCGGGAACTAGCGCAGTTTCGACCACTGTCATCAACTTGTTGGGCTGCTTTCTCTTCGGCCTGGTCAGCAGTATCGCGTTTGCTAATCCTCGGCTTTCCGCTTTCTGCGGTACTGGCTTTTGTGGCGGTTTCACCACTTTCTCCGCATTTATCATTCTCTTGTTGGCGCAGGCGGACACGTCAGTCGTGCTGATTGTGAGCGTTGGACTTATTCACCTGCTGTGCTGCCCTCTCGCCTACTGGTTGGGCACCAAGTGCACATGGGAGGTCGCGGAATGACCGGCGATCTCCTCGGCTCTTTTTCCTCGGCACTCTCTGCCATCCTCGCTATCGCAGTTGGCGCGGCAGTAGGTGGAGCGCTGCGCTATGCGCTGGCCGAACTTGCGGTGAAGTGGGCTGATTCCAAACTGCCCGGAACGTGGACCGCGAATATGATTGCCTGCTTCGTCGCCGGTGTCGCTGCTGTGGTGTGGTCGCGGGGAACGTCGATAAGCAATGGCATGACGCCTGCCCTGGCCTATGCGACGGTAATGATTGGCTTCGCCGGCGGCCTGTCGACGTGGTCCACACTCGCCGGAGAGATCGTACGCCTTAAGAACCAACACTTTTGGAGGGCATGTGGGTACCTTGCTCTCACACTGATTGGCGGAATAGTTTTTGCTTTCGCCGGAATATGTTTACCCCCACTTGTGACGAATTAGTAGCACAATAATCATTTTCTGAGAATTTAATGATCGGATTAAGGCTTTCTACCAGTAAAGTTCCACAGCATGGAAAGCTTCAGCGATTTTGCCTCAGCGGCGGATAGTTTTATTTGGAGTCCGTATCTCCTGATCCCCGCGCTGATTGGCACCGGAATCATTTTGACCATTCGCCTGGGTGCAATTCACCTGGTCAAACTCGGCCCGGCACTGCGCCTCGGACTCATCGACCGTAACGATGAAGACGCCGAGGGAGATATCACCAACTGCCAGGCGCTTGCGACGGCTCTCGCGGCAACAGTCGGTGTCGGCAACATTGTCGGTGTCGCTACCGCGATCGGCCTGGGCGGACCCGGTGCGCTGTTCTGGATGTGGGTGACCGGCCTGCTAGGTATGGCATCGAAGTACTCCGAGGCATTCCTGGGTGTGAAGTACCGTCAGGTCGATGCAGCTGGCGAACAGTCCGGTGGCCCGCAGTACTACCTGCGCAAGGCCATCCCGAATGGTTTTGGTAAGACGCTGGGTATTCTCTTCGCCGTCTTTGCTGCGCTGGCAGCGTTTGGTATCGGCAACCTGACCCAGGGCAATGCCGTGGCCTCGAACCTGGAAAACAGCTTCGACATCGATCCGACGCTCTCCGGCATGATCATGTTCATCCTGGTAGGTGCGGCGCTGATGGGTGGCATTAAGTCGATTGGCCGCATCACCGCCGGCTTTGTGCCGATGATGATTGTGCTCTACATCGGTGCGGCCGTGTGGGTGCTCGTCGCCAATGTCTCGGCGCTGCCCGAGACCTTCAAGCTCATCTTCACCGATGCTTTCACCGGCACCGCGGCCGTTGGTGGGTTCGCAGGCTCCACGCTCATTCTCGCCCTGCAGATGGGTGTTGCCCGCGGCCTGTTCTCCAACGAGTCGGGCCTGGGTTCCGGTGCTATCGCCGCTGCCGCCGCATCGACCACTCACCCGGTTCGTCAGGGTCTGGTCTCCATGACTCAGACCTTCATTGACACCATCATCGTCGTGTCCTTCACCGGCCTGGTTATCATCAGCACCGGTGTTTGGCAGGATGGCAACGTCGACACTGGCGCTCTGACTGCTGAGGCATTCTCCCGCGGTCTGCCTGGCCACTGGGGTGGCACAATCGTCACGCTGTCGGTTGTCTTCTTCGCATTCTCCACCATGCTGGGCTGGTCCTACTACGGTGAGCGCGCCTTCGAGTCCCTGGTCGGTCGCCGCGGCACCGGTCTCTACCGTGCGGTCTTCACCTGCGTAGTCTTCGTCGGCGCTGTTACTCATCTGGAAACCGTCTGGTCCGTCGCCTCGGCTCTCAACGGTCTGATGGCGCTACCGAACCTCATCGGTCTGATTGTCCTGTCCGGGCTCATTGCGCGCGAGACAAAGGCCTACCTCAAATTTGACCCGCAGTTGCGCGCAACGGCTGCAGAGATTGATAAATGGCAGTCTCAGCAAAACTTCGAGGCCTTCAGCAAGAACTAGCTGAAACTAGCAGCTGCTCGTAGGGACTACGGCAAAAACTACGAGCAGGTCTGCGCGGTCTCCGGCTTTTCGATTGCCGCAAGCGCGTCGTCAAGCACAGAGACCTTTACCAATTTCATATCGCCTCGGTCGGCAGTCACCGCTTCTGCGCAATTGCCTTCCGGCACGAAGAACATCTCGGCGCCCTCATCTCGGGCGGCCGAGATTTTGTGTGTAATGCCACCGATTTCGCCCACGTTGCCGGCAGCGTCAATAGTGCCGGTGCCAGCGAGGTCCTGCCCCTCGGTCAGATCGCCTGGACTCAGCTTGTCAATCACTCCGAGCGTCATCATGAGACCCGCCGACGGACCTCCAATGCCGCTGAGCTGGTACTCAACCTTGGTGTCGTCCGCGGATTGCGCCCCCATCCCAACGCCGAGCAGCGCGGCATTCTTCTGATGCGGGTTTTCCGCCAGTGTCACAGAAATATCGACGGCTTTCTCGGGGTCAGAGTCCTCGCCCTTAGCAGTCTTCTGCTTGTCGACGGTCGCAGACTTGACCCTCAACGTGACAGTATCGCCCGGGTTGCGTCCGGCAATGATCGCCTTGACTTGCTCAGGCTTGCTTACGGCCACCCCATCCACGGCGAGAATCACATCGTCTTCATGCAGTCGCCCATCGACAGGACTATCCGGCACTGTGTAGGCGACGGTGACTTCCATCGGCAACCCGAGATGGGCTAGCGCAGCGGAGGTGGCGTTGGCCTCCGACTCGGTGAATGCAGCCTTGTTCTCCTCTTCCACCTCGTCCTGGCTCTGGCCCGGAGGGAATACCGCCTCAATGGGGACGATATCGTTGTCACGATCGAACCACAGGCCAATGACCTGCGGCAATGTCAGGTTATGCCTGACTGCGACGGTTGTCATATCCAGCGTGCCCTTAGAGCGTTCGGAGTCCGCAGCACTGCCGCTGACTGAGATAATGCTCTTTCCCTCGACATCGCTGAGGACGTCGAAGACCGGGCCAGGCCCCTGCGCGGCATAGGGCACTGTCAGCGTTGGCAGCGAAAGCACAGTTGCCAACGCGGCGATGGGCACAGCGCCCGCAACAAGAGTTTGGGTACGACGATTCACAAATAACACCCTACATTCTCGCTATCTGCCTACTGGACACCTGATGAATCTTGTCCGTGTCTGTTCGCTGGGCGCGAAGTTGCCAATAAAGTGGTGCTTTTAAGTACTCACGCGGGTCATTGCCCGGTACGGTGGGAGCATGAGTTCTAACGGATTTGGCTTTGGTCCGAACGACAATGATGACGATCGTGACGACGCTGGCAACAATGACTCCGGCCAGGGCGGTCAGGGCGGCCAGGGCGGTCCTTTCGGTTTCTTCGGGTTTCCCTTCGGTGGCATGGGCGGCGCCGGTGGCTTCGGTTTCGGCGGCCCCGGGCAGCCCGGCAGCGGCTCCTCTGGCAAAGGAGAACAGCCGAACTTGGGCGATATTCTCAACCAGTTCGGCGAGATGTTCTCCGGCATGGGGCAGCGATTCCAGGAGTCTAACTCTGGCCCTGTCAACTACGACGCGGCCGAGCGCGTTGCGCGGACCCGTCTTGGTAACCCAGCTCCGGTGAAGGACTCGGCCCGCGAGGCGCTGACTGATTCCTTGCGCCTGGCCGAACTGTGGCTAGATGACGTCACCTCCCTTCCCGCTGGTGTCAACCGCGTAGAAGCGTGGAATAGCCTGCAGTGGTTGGAGAACACCAAGTCGACATGGACTCGCCTTGTCGATCCCGTCGCCAGCCGCATGAGTGATGCCTCCCTCGAGGGCGTTCCAGAGGAAGCTCGCGAGATGATGGGCCCGATGCTGGGCATCATGCGCCAGATGAACTCGATGAGTTTCGGTACTCAGCTAGGGAATGCGCTGGCTGAATTGGCACAGACGAGCCTGACTGGTTCTGACCTCGGGCTGCCGCTACACACCACTGGTGCGGCGGTACTGCTGCCAACACATCTAGTTGCTCTCGCAGAGGAACTCGAGGTTCCAGCGCGCGATCTGTTTATCTACGCCACTGCCCGCGAAGCTGCACACCAACGTCTTTACGACCGCGTGCCATGGCTGGCTGAACGCATGATTTCCTCTGTCGAGGAGTACGCCGCTGGCATCGTCATCGACTACTCCGCGATTGAAGAGGCCGCCCGCGGTCTGGATATTGAGAACATGCAGGATCCGCAGCGTATGCAGGAGGCTATGAGTCAGCTGCAAAATATGGATCTGAGCCCGAAGATTCGTTCTCGTAACGAGAATGCTCGTACTCGTTTCCAGACGCTGCTAGCACTGGTCGAGGGGTGGGTGGACATGGTTGTCACCGATGCCCTCGGTGAGCGTCTACCGGGTGCCGCACAATTGGATGAAGCCTGGCGTCGTCGCCGCGCCACCGAAGGTGCTGAGCAGGCGCTGGAGAAGGCCACCGGCATTGACCTCGGCTCCCCCAAGGTGCGTGAGGCAACCAACTTGTGGCACCGCCTGACCACCGCTGTGGGCATCGAGCGACGTGACAAGGTCTGGGATCACCCGGACTTCCTGCCCGTAGCAGAAGATTTGGATGAACCCGCGGCCTTTATTGACTCGGTTCTTGGTGGCTCGGACAACGATGACTTCGACCCGATCGCAGAGCTTGAAGAGCAGCTGCGCAAAGAAGCCGAAAAACGCGCGGCTGAGGGCAAGGACAGTGACACCGACGAGGACAATTCTGGCGACACCGATGACGATAAGTAGCTAGTTAGCTCTGGGTTCCCCAGCGCTGATACGCCTCTAAATAGCCCCGTGCCCGTTCGTGGTACGGGGCTTTTGCCGCCCAATACCAGAACTCTTCGGTATGACCCCCGTCGACGAAAGTGTGCACCAGTTCGTGCACAATGACATCGTCGAGGACGTACCCCGGGACGTCGGCAAGCCTGTGCGAAATGCGAATACGCCCCGGACTATCGACGCCGCCGGTGACCGATGCCCACCTGCGCGACATGTTCTTGACCCATTTGATTGACTCAAACCGCGGGCGATCTTCCAGCACCGTACGCGAGAGCAGCCGCGCGCGGCGCTCCAGCTCGGAATTATCCAGGTTGCTGCCAACTTTCTTCCGCACTCGCGCCACAATTTCATTGACCTGCTGTTTTTCCGCAGCGGCGCTGAGGTCGTCCGGAACCATGACAATGATTCGGTTTCCCTCCGCACGGGCTGACACAGTACGGCGGCGGCGCTTCGAGCGCCGAACCTCAACATCCGGGCCGTACTCAGGTCGCTTGGTGCTCATGCTTTTTAAGCGTATATGCTCTGCCCTGCGATTGCGTAAAAGCTGGCCCCGGGGTAAAAGATATTTTTATGGGGGAATACAGGGATACGTCTCGGGGGCGGGATGGTACGGCTGACGAAATAGGTTCGGACGCACCCGCAGCACAAACGCTTGCCGCGCCTACGACGGACTACGCGCTGCGGCCGGAGATACCGATTATCATGCGCCCAGGCGCGCGGATTCAGTTCGGCGTGGAACCGGAGCGCAGCATGATTCTGCCGCTTTCCGACGGCACCCCGCCGGGGCCTGTCTTCTCGGCACTTCTTGCAGCTCATAGAGGTAGCACCTTAAGCGAGGCCTTTGCTGACAGCCACGACAAACTGTCACCACAGTTCATTACAGCACTTATCTCCGACCTTCACCGAGCAGCACTGGTTCAAAAACCACCGACACGACGGAGAATTACGCTAATCGGTCGGGACAGTTTGCGCACTGGACTTTTAAAAGAGCTTCGTCGCACGGGTTGTGGTAGTTGGACGACGGCAATGTCGCCTACCCGCAATGCGACGCTGAAAATATCTCAATCCACGCCGGAAGACATCGGGCTCGCGGTGGTCACGGGCATGGAAGTACCGAGCATGCCCTTGGTTCGCGCTCTGTTTCATCGTGGAATTGAGCATCTGCACACACATTTCCGCGATGGAGCACTGATTCTTGGGCCGCTTGTTCAGCCAGGTCAAGGGCCCTGCTCGATGTGTTTCGAAGCTTATCGACGAGACCGCGACCCCGTCCGGGCACTGATTGCGCTGCAGCTTCGCACTTTTACGCCCGTAACCGCACCGGAATGGCTGAACACAGCGGTGCCGCTGTTGGTTGGACAGCTGCGGCGACCGGACCTCTCAGATCTATGTGCGACAGAGGTGCGCATAGATCTGGAAAGCCTCGATATCACCCGCACTACGGTTGCTCCCCACCCGCAGTGCCCAGTGTGTGGTCATGGCAACTCGCAGATGCAGTTCATGTAATTCGAAGTGCCTTGAGCAGAATCTGACTAGGAATTCACAAAAGAATTGACGATTCCCAAGATGCCTTCGCCGAAATGATTGAGCTTCGCTTCTCCAATTCCGGGAATCTGCAGAAGTTCCTCCGGCGTAGTCGGTTGCTGCTCACCGATGGCCAGAAGGGTCGCATCGGAGAAGATCACGAATGCGGGGACAGTCATTTCTCTCGACATTTCCAGGCGCCATGCACGCAATGCTTCCAGTAGCGCAGGATCCGCACTGACCGGGCACTCTTCACAGCGCCCTGAGATCCGCTCCGCATCGGTGTGCAATGGCTTAGTGCAGCCCTTGCACTGTTTGGACTGCTGACGCTTACCACGGGAACTAGAGCCCCTTGAGCTTCGCTGTGCCTCCGCCGAGTAGTCAGAGACATCAATGTCGAGTTCATCGAGGAATCGTGTGCGGCGACGTGACCTGCGGCCTCCTTCTGTCCTCGACAATGACCAAGATAGCTCCAGATGTTCACGGGCTCGAGTAATGCCGACATAGAACAGACGGCGCTCTTCCTCGATGGCTTCCGCTCCCTGTGCAGGAGATCGGTCGAATTTATTCAGCGAATGTTGGATAGGCAGCGAACCGTCGGTAAGCCCAACAAGGAACACCGCATCCCACTCCAGCCCCTTGGCTGCATGCAGGCTAGCCAACGTCACGCCATCCAGCGTCGGCGGATGCTTGGCCTGCTGCCGAGTGTGCAATTGGCCGAGGAGCGCCTGGATATTGACCTCGGTGTTGGCATGAACGATGTCCTTACACAGGTCGAATAGGGCGCGCAGTGACTGCCAACGTTCCCTGGCACCAGTGCCTTCCGGCTCTTGGTCAGTCATGCCAAGACCCGCGAAAACCTGCTTGACCAAATCCAACAGATTCGTGCCCTGCAATGTCGGAACAGTCCGTGAGGAACGGGAAACTCGCACAAGTGCTGCGATGGCATCGCGGATCTCGGGACGCTGGTAGAAACCGTCCCCGCCACGAACCTGGTAGGCGACTCCTACCTCGGACAAAGCCTGCTCAAAAACTGCGGACTGTGCGTTAATCCGGTACAAAACGGCAATCTCCGATGCCGGCGTACCCGCGTCGATAAGTCGCTTGATGCTGCGCGCGGTCGCGCGAGCTTCCATCGGCTCATCGTCGTACTGATTGAAAGTCGGCTCCGGGCCGTCTTCACGCTGCCCAATCAGCTTCAGCCGCGAGCCGGCGATACGGCCCTGCGCACGGCCGATGACATTGTTAGCCAGCTCGACGACCTGTGGGGTCGATCGGTAGTCCCGCTGCAGGCGGACCACTGTGGCTTCCGGGTAGTCCCGAGAGAAGTTCATCAGGTATTGCGGAGTCGCGCCTGTGAAAGAGTAAATCGTCTGGTTGGCGTCCCCGACAACTGTCAGGTTGTCACGGTCTCCCAGCCAGGCGTTGAGAACTCGCTGCTGTAACGGGGTGACATCCTGGTACTCATCGACGACGAAGCACCGATACTGGTTGCGGAATTCCTCCGCCACTGCACGGGAATTCTCCATCGCACCGGCGGTGTGAATGAGTAGGTCGTCGAAGTCGAGCAATAGCCCGTCCGGGGTGGTTTTTATGTCCTCGTAAGCGCGATAGCAATCGACAATTTTCTCCGCAGACAGAGGCGCCGTGCGCCCATGCTCCCGCAGCGCGGCTTGGTACTGATCCGCACCGGCCAGAGTGGCCTTAGCCCACTCAATCTCGCCCATGACATCTCGGATTGTTTCCTTAGAGGTGTCCAAGCCCACTCGACGTACTGCTTGGGCGACAACACGGAATTTCTTGTCATCCAACAGCTGCCAGGGCATATCACCGGCGACTTGGGGCCAGAAGTAGCGCAGCTGGCGAAGTGATGCCGAGTGGAAAGTGCGCGCCTGGACTCCAGGCGTTCCCATCTTTGCCAGGCGGTCGCGCATCTCCCCTGCGGCACGCGAGGTAAATGTCACCGCTAATACCTTTTGCGGCTGCACAAACCCCTGGTCAATGAGGTACTTGATGCGATGAGTAATTGTTCGGGTCTTACCTGTACCGGCTCCGGCAAGAATGCACACCGGCCCCATCGGAGCCGTGGCTGCCTCGCGCTGATCTGGATCCAGCCCAGCTAGATATTCCGGCTCGTTCACATCCGCCTCTGAGTAAGTCAAAAGTTGTTAGACCCCATTTTCAAACTTGTCGAGTGCTATTCGTCATTGCTGTAGACACGGCGGACGTACAGCAGCCGGTCGCCTGGCTCCACCGATTCACACTCCGGTGAATCAATTCGGTACAGCTCACCCGAGCGCACCACACCGAGTGCAATATCCGCGAGGTGCCGTGGGCTGGCACCGATTTCCTCTTCGGTGACGAGCCTCTCTGCAACAGAGAATCCTTCATCCGGGCTCAGGAGGTCTTCCATCATCTCCACCACCGAAGGAGTCACTGTGGCCAGCCCCAGCATTCGGCCGGCGGTTTCAGAAGAAATGACCACTTGGTCCGCACCTGACTGCGTCAACAAGTGGCGGTTTTCTGATTCACGCACTGAAGCCACAATTGAGGCACCCGGTGCCAACTCGCGGACAGACAACGTGACCAGCACCGCTGTGTCATCTTTGTTCGGTGCAACGACTATAGAGCGGGCACGCTGAATACCAGCTAACTTCAGCACATCAGATTTAGTAGCCGACCCATGCACCGTCGCCAAGCCTTGATTCGAAGCGTGGTCGAGTGCTTCCTTGTCCGTATCAATGACAACGATTTCTGCCGGATCTACGCCGTCCGCGAGAAGAGCTGCAATGGCAGAACGACCCTTGGTGCCGTATCCGATAACGACGGTGTGGTTGCGCAACTGTCTCCTCCAGCGCTGAATTTGCAGGGTTTTCCGAGACTCTTGGGTCAAAACGGTCAGAGTAGTACCGACCAAGAGAGCAAGGAAGGCCACACGCAGTGGCGTAATGATCAAAATATTGAGTAATCGAGCCCTCTGAGTCACCGGCGTGATGTCACCGTAGCCCGTCGTCGACAGGCTGACAGCCGAGTAATACACCGCATCGATGAAGGTGAGAGGCTCCGTGTATCCGTCGTGGTCGTAGTAGACCACGACGGATGCAACCAGCAGCAAAAACACGGCGTAGTTCAAACGACGTATGATTAGCCGCCAAGGATTCTTCGGCGCGGACTCAGGCAGACCAATGACTCCCAGCAGTGCATGCCCGGGAAGATCATTGAGCCCGGTTTCGTATCCCGAAGATTTCCGAATTGGATTACGCAACCGCTCCTCGCCTGCCTTTCATGAAAACTCCTCCCGGTGAAAAATAGCGCATACAAACTGCAGCTTTCACCTGGATAACTGGCCACGGCCACGCGGCAGTTACATACGTAGATGATTATCCAATCAGCTCGCGCATTTTCCTGTCCAACTCTATCCTGCTTGGCAGTAGCGCTTCATCTGGTATTAGCGTTCGTCCTGCCGAAACATAGAAGAATCCGGCTTCAATGTCTTCGGGGGCCGTTTCCACTCCCATCTCACGCAGCCTATCCGACCACGCCAAGCGGTAAATCGCCAGCTGTAGCGCCGCTACTTCCCTTTCCTTTCCGCGCGGCATCTGGCCTGTCTTCCAGTCAATGACGCTCCACTTCCCGTTGTCCTTAAACACCGCGTCGATTCGGCCGACGACCCGCCGTTGCCCAATGGCAATTTCAAACGGCACTTCCACATGCACTGGCGTGCGGTCAGCCCACTCAGATGCCTCGAAGTTCGCCTTCAATTTCTCCAGTTCGCGTTCGGACGCGACTTGTTCTGTGCCGAGGAAGTCATCCAGTTGATCCCCGAAGAGATCCTCATCGTCCAGCAGGCTGTGTGCACCGAAGCGATTCTCCAACCAAGCGTGGAATGCCGTACCTCGGCGTGCGAATCGGTTTGGCTTAAACGGCACCGGGCGTGCTTTCCGACGAGCAAACGCGACCGGATCCGCAATCATGGCTTGGTATTCGCTAGTGGACATGCTTGTCGGCATTGGTAGATGAATCTCCGCGGCCTTAGCCCGAAGGATTTCATCCACGAGAATGGTCGTTTCCGTTTCCCATACCTCAGACAGGTCACCTGCAATGGGGCGCTCATCCTGGTGTTCGCCCATGTAGCGCATGACATTTTCGGCTGCTCGCTGCACACTATCTCGGCGGTCCCCCAGGGTATCGACGGGCCAGACCACCCCATCAACCGCAGTGTCGCAGTCCAAATCGACTTCGGTGTCCTCTACCTCAGGGTCCTCCCCATCTGTCCACGACACCACATAGTCACTGAATTGCGTGGCGATGGCTCCGAAGTCTGCCGACACGTCAGTGGGATTCTTCAAGCTCGGATTAGGCCGCCTGCTTGCAGTAACAATGAGCTTTTTTGCAGAGCGAGTCATGGCAACGTAGAAGAGGCGCTGCTTTTCTTCCCTCTCCACTTCTCGCAGCTCTTCCTTGTAGGCTTTGATCACCTTGTTGAGGTCGGTCTGGTTATCTGCGCCTGATATGTCCAGTTCGGGGGCATTGCTATCGACAGAATCAGCGACCGGAGCCCAATCGCCTGCTGCAAGCTGTGTTGCATCCTCTGTTGTTTCTGCACTAGCCGTTAACGGATCCACTTGGGTAATTGCACCAGGAGGAAGTTGAACTGAATTGGTGAGCCACGATGACAAATCAACTTTGTCGAATTTGCTGGTGGTGATGCCCGGAACAGCAACCGTTTCCCACTCCAAGCCCTTTGACTTGTGCATAGTCATGATTTGGACGCAGTTTTCCGGCATGTTCATAGGTGCCCGTTCCAAACCATCATCGTGTTCAACAGCGAATTCCAGATAGTTCAAAAACCCTGTCACATCGTCCGAGATATTTTGCGAATACGTCGCAGCGATATCGACAAACCTATCCAGATGCGCAGTCGTCGGCCTGGTTATCGCGGTAGCGGAACCGTACTGTCCAGCCGCTGCTTCTACGCGAATTCCAAACTCAGTAGCGATGTCCTCGACCAGTTCCGGCAGAGGCTTATTCAGCGAGAACCGACGTAGTTTTCGTAGGCTTGCACCCAACTGTGCGATGCGCGCCATTGCTTCATCTGTGTAGTTCAGTGACTCGCTGCAGACCAACCGCCCATTTTTTTCCACACTGCCGCGCGCCAGCGGGGTGCCGTCGTAAAAACGAATATCCGGGTCGGCGATGGCGTGCCCCAGCCCCACCGCGGACGATGCTGCTTCGGCATCTTCCACGAGCTTGTCATACTGGCGAGCGAGCTGGGAAAGCGGTGAGGAGTCTGAAGTCTCTTCGACGTTGCCCTTCTTTCGAGCCAACTCGTCCTTGCCTGCCATTGCCAGCTGGTCTACACGAGTGCGAAGTGCCTCCACGTCTGCGGCACCCAAATTGAACTGTGGGCTGAGCAGCAGACGCAGAGCATCCTGGTCTGAACTGGGCTCGACCAATATCTTCATCACCGAGGTGATATCCATGACCTCGGGCAAATGCAGCAATCCAGCGAGTCCCACAATGATTGCAGGCACACCCCGCTCGGACAGTGCATCTAAATAGACAGCCGATTCAGCATTTGTCCGAACCAGGATGGCGGCATCGAGCTTGTTGCCAGCTGCTTCACATTCGCGTAATTGCGCCTCCATGCAATCTGCGATGTATGCAACTTCTTCCTCACCGGTTGCGGTGAAAGCAAGCTGCACTTCGCCCTGACCTGCTTTTGGACCGGCATCCAGTGCCTCTACCGTACGAGCCTGCCCCGCGAAAGCACGGTCGGAGACTGCGTTAGCAAGCTGCAGCACTGACTGCGGATTTCGCCAGGAAATGGTCAGTTGCTTTTTCTCCGCTGGCTGCCCATCCGACCGCGGAAAATCATTGACAAACTGCACAAGGTTTTCGGCAGTTGCTCCTCGCCAGCCATAAATTGCCTGCATCGGATCACCGACAGCGGTGACACAACCACCGGAGAACAGCGCACGCAGGAACAGCCGCTGTGTGTGCGACGTGTCCTGGTACTCGTCGAGCATGATGATCTTAAAGCGACGCCGCTCCTCCTCTCCGACTTCCGCGAAGTCGGTGGCTAGTCGGGCCGCACGAGCCATCTGCATACCGAAGGTGGCGACATTTTCTTCATTGCACCGAGCTCGAACCTGTTCTACCAGCGGCAAAATCTCTAATCTCTCTCGCTGCTTATCGACGATGCCCTGTAGATCGCCAATTAGCCCCTCGCGTTTACCCTTCTGCGGGGTCTGCTCAATATTGCTGATGAATGCTTCGGTTTCCTCGCGAATCGCCTGCGGTGAAGAAAGGTTTGAGTCGATGTTCGCCCCCAGCTCAATAATGCGACTGGCCAGCGTCGATGGTGCAATATCGACATCAATTTCCTTCACATTACGAGCGGTTTCCCAAGCCAACTGCCACTGCGTCGCGCCATCCATAATGGTGACCCCCGGCTCCGTCGGCAGCAAAAGACCATAATTGCTCACGACTTCAGAGGCATAGGCATCGTAAGTAAGCGTGGTTGGGGCAATGACCTCGAGGCTTGCTAATACCTCTGGTGAAGCCTGTGCACGAAATGCGGGAGAGGAAGCGAGCGCATTGAGCTGTTGGCGGATACGGACGCCGAGCTCGCGCGCTGCCTTCCTGGTGAAGGTCAAACCTAGAACTTCTTCTGGGCGGATAAAGCCATTGGCGACCAACCACACGACACGGGCAGCCATTGTCGCTGTTTTACCAGCACCGGCACCGGCGACAACAAGCATTGGTTCCATCGGTGCACCGATTACCGCCGCTTGTTGCGGTGTGGGCGGAAAGTCCTGGCCCATCATCTCCGACAGGGTGACGGGATCAATGATGGTTCGTTCCTCCGACATGACTACCGATTCCCTTCTGCTGCCGGGCACGCCTTCGAAAGCGTGCAGAACTTGCAATGCTCACCAGCGAGCGCCAAGGCACGCGGGCCAGACGTCGCACGTGCTACCTGCTCCACACGACGCTCCCAGTCAGCCAACTTGTCTTCCGTGAGCTTTGACTGTTCTCGGCTAGTGATAATGGTCTTATTGTGTGACTTTCGCGGAAATACCAGGTACGCCCCTGATTGTTCAATGCCTTCGCCGTTGTCCACAGCAAGCCCAGCTCCGCTTTCAACGAGCTTCCCCTTCGACAACGCCAGCTGATATGTAGCTAGCTGTGCGTGTCCTTCTACTTCTTTACCGGAGGGCGCTGTCTTACCGGTTTTAATATCGACGATTTGAACTGCGCCATCAGCGTCTTCAATCAATCGGTCGATTCGTCCGACAATCACGATGTCATCGTTGATGGTGACTTTTACCGGAACCTCGGTCCCGATATCTTTCTTAGTCTCAATCCACCGCTGCCAATCCTCCAGCGCTGTCAACCAGGTGTCTTCCTCAGTACGCTTACGCCACTCCGGATCATCGGACAGGTCACCAAACACACGCCGGATTTCGGACTGCGCCTCAGGCACAGTCACTCCCTTGGCTACGGCTTCTACCGCCTGATGAAGTAGAGAGCCTAAATACATGGCCGATGTCGGTGCTAATTTATCCAGCATGGCCTTCAGCGGGCAACTCAGGGCTGCTTCCACCTTGGAAGGGTTGATTCTCATCGGCTTCTTGTCATTTACCGGCTTCGAGGTCGACGGTGCACGGAGCCCCCACCAGGTGTCTGGATGTGCGCCAGCAACCTCAACCTGCGCCAATCGCGCGAGTTGACGTGCAGCTTGTCGACGCCGCGTCTCAGTCTCCGCATCGTCTACAACGGCTGCACGCAGTTCTGCCAGCAGTGACTCCACAGAGAGCACCCGTGGCAGGCCTTCACCGGCCCATTTGGAATCTTCTGCCTCTGCAACATCCGGATTGCCGGTGTCTGCTTCATTAGCCGTAGCCCCGACTCCGTTCGCAGCCGAAGAGGCTTCTGACTGCTTCGCCAGCTCCGTCGCCGAATTACCGAGCTTTTCAACGAGCTCGATAACAAACGGACTGGGAACTCCAACATCATCAGGAGAATCGACTGCGGTCAGCAGTACCCTGTCGCTAGCCCGTGATACCGCGACGTGCAGCAAACGACGTTCCTCCGCTAGCGCATCCGCCATGGAATTGATGTACTCCCGCGGTGCAATCCCGTGGTCGACGAGACCGATGAACTCGTTCTGCTTCATCACCGAGCCAGTCACACCGAGGCTGGGCCACTGGCCTTCCTGTACTCCGACAACTGCTACTGCCTTCCACTGCCTGCCCAGAGCCGCATGCGCTGAGAGAATGCGCACGGCGTCGCGCTCTACCCCGCTACGGTCACGTGCGCCGATGGGCAGCTCCTGTTCTTCCACAGAAGCGATAAAACCGTCAACCGTCAGCTTTGGATTCAGCTCCACACGGTCACCAGCAAAGTCGAACAGTGCCATCACAGCATCCAGGTCGCGGTCAGCCGATGCTCCAGCTGTACCGCCGCGCAACGATGTCGCCACCAGATGGTCTGCCAAACCAGTGGACTGCCAAATTGCCCACAAAGTTGCTTCCACACCATCACGCAACGCTTCACGCGCTGCGCTCAATAGATCCAGCGGCGCCTGCAGCGCCTGACGTTCACGCTGCGACAGAGACTCAATAAGCTCCAGCTGCTCTGTTGTGAGTCCATCTGCTTTCAAGATTCCGATGAGCTGAGTCATCGCGGCCCCGCCGAACAGGTCGGCCTTTCGGATTCCGCGCAGCAGACGCTCTTTGACAATCGGATCCATGTTGACCAGTGGGCCGGAGAGGAACTCGTCCCACTCCACGTCATCGAGCTGGTTCATAGTTGCCCGCAACGCCACCATCAGCGCTCGCACCAATCGCTGATGACTTAGCACGATGTCCGTTGGGTCAATCTGCACAGGCACCCCCGCACGCGACAATGCACGGAACAGAGAGGACTCCCCTGCGCCGGACCGGACAATGACCGCCATATCCTTCCATGCCACCCCCTCGTCAATATGAAGGCGCCGGAAGTAGTCCGCGGCTGTGGCTCGCTGTGCACGTTCAGAGGGATGAATAGCTATTTTTACTGCACTTTTCGCTGCGTACGAGTTTTCCGCTGCGACGGTCTCGCTGTTGTTTCCAACGTCGGATTCACTAGCTTCTTGTGTTCCAACTGAACCAACAATGCCACGGTATGCAGGAGCCTTAGGCAAGCGCTGAGAAACTGCGTTGACTAAATCCGCGATATCAGCGTTACAGCGGTAAGACTGCTGCAAGTGGATTGCCTTGTACTCGACCTCACCAGTCCCCCGGAGATAGTCATTATTAGCACCGCGGAAATGGAATACCGATTGATCTTCATCACCAGTAATGACGGCTACGGCCGCCTGCGACACAAACCGATCCACAAGACGCGCAGCTTCCGGGGATAGGTGTTCAGCATCATCGACCAGCACCACCGACTTTCCCCACCGAGCCAGTGCTTGCGCGTCTGTATCCAGCTCCATCAATGCCGCAGAGACAATCTCTGCAGCGTTCAGGCTGGGCTCCCACGCCAACCGCATAGTCTGCTGATACTCCGCCATAAACTTGCCAGCCGCACACCACGACTCAATGCCATAGTCCACGCCGAGCTGCTGAAGCCTCGGGGCATCAATCCCCCGCTCAGCTGCACGCAGCAGAAAGTCACGAACCGCACGGGAAAAACCGACTAACGGAAGAGCCGGGCGCAACCGCTCTGGCCAATACGCACCACCATCTTCCGCATGACCGGCCAAAAGTTGCCGCACGACAGCATCTTGGCGTGCACCAGTGGTCAACGATGGTTCAGGCTCTCCCCGACTGACGGCGGCATCACGTACTACTGCATAGGCAAGCGAATGCACGGCACGCACCATGCCACCTTGACCTGCCCCGACCGAACCGCCTTCCCCCAGTTCAGAGGCAAAACGCCTGTCAATATCCCGCCTCAATTCCGCGGCGGCCTCTTTTGACTGTGACACCACCAAAATGCTGTCCGCCGGAATGCCCGCCTGCATGTAGTCCACCGCGAGATCTGCCAGCAGCGAACTCTTACCGGTTCCTGGACCTCCTAAAACACGCACAACAGGCTGGTTTACAAGCTTGTTCTCTACCACGAGCGCCTGATTATGGGAAGGGAAGAGCGCCTCTACCGCAGTACCCAACCACTGCCGACGACGAGGAGGTTCCTCCTGGACGAACCGAACCTTCGGCATTCCATCTACGTTCATGTGCACCATTGTGGCACAACCCCCGGACCAACACTCGAACACCCATTCGAAATAGGGAGAAAACTACCCCCGCCCAAAAAACGCCTGTAAATACTGCCCGGCGTTACTTAGACACAAACGCGCGAACTAGCGAAGCCGCGCGGAACAGACCGCGATACGCACCCGGCTGCGATTCTGGACTAACAGCGTGGACAAAAAGTCGATAACACATCGCACGAACGAGCAACTGACCGAAATCCGGCAGGTGATCGAAGCGCCGCAGTAGCTCCTCATCAGCCCCCATCATGGACAGACAATCCACTGCCGCCAAGGCAGCTGTCCAACCACGGACATGCCACGCTGGCACGATATCGGTGAGAACCGGGGCGGCCGTGTCGTCGTAAAGCAGCGTGCCGACGAGGTCTGCGTGACAGACCTGCAGAAGCTCCGTTGGCACAACCATCTCTGCCCGCAGCTGGAGAAGATCACCGGAGATCGTGAGAGCCTCGGCACAATCGGCGCGGGGGACGCTATCCGCGTCGAGAAGCTGCTCGAGGATGCCGATTGGGTCAGAGTCCCAAGCTGCGCGATTACACATGACGAAGTAATCGGGCTCCTTATCAAGGAGGAACTGTGGCCGTTCAATACTGGCAAGCGACTCTTCCACGCGACCAGCGGCCACAATGGTTTCATCGGCACGTGGCGCGAATCCCCCCGGGATGAAATGACGAGCCTGCCACCCAGCAATAACCAAGCGGCCGTCACTGGTACGCACGGATTTCGCCACTCGGACGCCATCGACATCTAGCGCACTGCGAACCTTTGCAGACCACAGCGCCTGCGCCGAATTATGTACCGGCGAAAGGACAATGGAATCGTCGTAGACCCAGCCATTGTCCCAAGCTCGCCCGGCACGATGCGGCTCGCCCTCGGCACCAAAGGCCTCTAAAACACGGTCGGGAGGAGTGGCGATCATAATCTGCTACTACCTTGCTTTCTGAGTCGGTGCGGCCGTATCGTCGTCCGCCCCAAATGGGTACGGCCAGCCGTTGACAGAACACGTCTTACCATCGACCTGATAGACCTCGCTGCTGTCGATTTTGTGCAGTTCATCGTTCGACACGCTCAGGGTCTGCTGCATCATGATTGGCGCGATACCGCCGTCCCTCGGACAGGGCTCGTGAACCGCGTACCCAAGTCCGTGACCAACCTCGTGATTAATAAGGTATTGGCGATACAATCCCAGGTCCCCCTCAAAAGGCAGGGCACCTCGAACCCACCGGGCGATACTGACGACCACGCGCCCAGGCTCACCTTCCCGCTGCCCAGACAGGTAACAGGAGGTCTCCATTCCCAAGGTGTTGCCGCACAGCTGATGTGCGGTTCCAGTCGCGGAAAGCTGCACGACAATCGTCGGATCCTGGTCGCGAGGCACTGCCTCGAAAGAAAAATCTGGATTAGCTGTCCAGCCACGTGGATCGGCCAGAATCGAGTTCACCGTCTCTGCAAAGGCGCGCTCGCCACCAATCGAAGGAACATCAATGTTGTCTTCAATTTCCACGGAATACCTGACCGCATTGTCGCGCCCCTCCCCAACACGGGGATGCGCCACGGTGACATCTTTAAAATTTCCCGAGGGTTCCGTGGCAAAGGCCGGACCGGGTGGCAACTGCCCTCCCTCGTAACCATCACCGTATCCCTCACCGGGCACCGGACCAGGGCGACCATTGCCACTCTGCGAGGCGATAGTGCCAGTGCCGGAACCTGAAGAATCATCTTCAGCAGTGAAGATGTCGAAGAGAATGATGACTGTGAGCACCACAAGTACAGGGATGGCATAGGCTCGCCACCCCCAACTCCTTGCAATGCGTACGAGAAAGGGTTCTTGCGTCATTAGGCGAAGAAGCCAACCTTACGGTCTGCGTTATTACCGGTACGGACGTAGGCGACCTTGTCAGCATTAATCAGGTACTCCTGACCAGCGCCGTCGCTGAGCTCAATCACACCTTCGCCAGCAGCCAGCTTCTGGGAGATCGCAGCCTTGACCTCCTCACCACCAGCGACGTTTTCAATGTTCAGCTCACGCGTATTGTCTGCAAATCCAATAGTGATGTCCATAGGTGACATCATAACCATTCCCAAAGCGGCTAGGATTAGAGAGACCGATTAAGCCGTCGTGTCACGTGAGGTTACAAACAGCAAAGGAGTCGCCGTGGCAGAGTCCCAGTCCCCGACATTCGTCGAATTGGGGGTCGCCGCGGAAATCTGCGACGCACTCGCCGACGAAGGAATCACCCGCACATTTGCAATCCAGGAACTGACGCTGCCCTTGGCGCTCGACGGCACGGACATTATCGGCCAAGCCCGTACTGGCATGGGAAAAACTCTTGGTTTTGGTGTCCCCCTTATTGACCGCGTCTTTGATGACGCCCGCATTCCAGAACCGGATGGCACTGCCCGCGCAATCATCATCGTCCCCACCCGTGAGCTATGTGTGCAGGTCGGCGAGGATTTGGCCCGCGCTGCGCACTCAACCAATCTGCGTGTGTGCACTATTTACGGTGGCCGCCCCTATGAGGAACAGATTGAACAGCTAGACCGCGGTGTGGACATCATCGTCGGTACTCCCGGCCGTCTCATCGATCTTTACCAGCGCAATAATCTAGAGCTGTCAGGCGTAAAGATTTTGGTTCTCGACGAGGCCGACGAAATGCTCGACTTGGGCTTCCTGCCGGACATCGAGAAGATTCTGGCTGCGGTGCCAGATGAACGTCAGACCATGCTCTTCTCGGCAACAATGCCGGGCCCAATTCTGACTCTCGCACGTACCTTTATGAATCGCCCGGTGCACATCCGTGCTGAATCAGGCGAGGAAGAGGCCACAGTCCACGAGACCACTAAACAGATTGTTTTCCAATCGCACCAGATGGATAAGGTCTCGGTCATCGCCCGCATCCTGCAAGCCAACGGTCGTGGTCGCACCATCATTTTTGCTCGTACGAAGCGCGGCGCCGCCTCCGTTGCTGAGCAGCTCGGCGAGCGCGGCTTCCTGGTCACTGCCGTCCACGGCGATATGGGCCAGCCTGCACGTGAGCGCTCGCTGACTGCGTTCCGCAATGGCGACGTCGACGTCCTGGTCGCAACCGATGTCGCGGCTCGCGGTATCGATATCGACGATGTCACCCACGTCATCAACCACCAGGTTCCCGATGACGAAATGACCTATGTCCACCGCATCGGCCGCACCGGCCGCGCGGGACACAGCGGTGTCGCCGTTACGCTCGTCGGCTGGGATGAGACCACAAAGTGGAAGGCTATTTCTGATGCTCTCGACCTGGACATGGCCGAGATTCCGACGTGGTTTTCCACCTCCCCCGAGCTCGCCGAAGCTCTAGACATCCCCGAGGGGATCGATGAGAAAGTCGGGCCAGCCCGCCCGGTATTGGGTTCCCGGCCACCTCGCGGGCGTGGCGGAAGAGGCCCCCGCAACAACCGCTCACAGTCTCATCATCGCAATCGCGGCCAAGGACGAAGCTCAAGGCGGGACGGCCACTCCAATTCTCATCGTCGCAGCTAGGCCGCTGCGCGTACCGACTCCCCCCACCTCACTCCACTCCACGACCACTCGTCGACAGGACATTCCAACCGTGCTGCAGTCACCACAAGCCAACGCTGAGTCCACCACTGCAGAGACCCGACTGCGTCGCAATCGAATCGCATCAGTAGTTCTCATCATCGCCGTAGTGCTAGTCGTCGGTTGGACATGGGTCGCTTCTCCGGCTCGTAAAGTCAATCGCACTGAATCCACGGCACCGACGAGCAGCACAGCGCAAGCCCCGGCCGCGAACGATCCGGAGGCAATGCCACATACTCTCCGGCCGGTGTGGTCCACCGAATCGTCGGCAAGCACAAGCACGCACACCATCTCCCCGGCGCCACTGGTGATGGACAACTCCCTCATCGTTGCTGAGGACCGGGGCGTGCGTGCTATCTCGCTTAACGACGGCACGGAGCGCTGGCACTATCGACGAGATATTCCGCTTTGTGCGCTCTCGGGCAGTGATGGCCAAGTTTTCGCGACTTTTCGTGGGGCAGCTGGCTGCGGTGAGACCGTTGCACTCAAGCCCGACTCGGGGCAGTATGTCGCGACCCGTAAATCGATTGCGGCTGACAGCCCTGCCGCCGTGCGCTCGAACTCATACGCGGGTGTCTACGACTCTGGATTCCTGGAGCTGTGGCGCTCTGACCTGGTCCGAGTAGTCGAGTACGGCAAGATTCCAGCGTCTCCAGAACCGAAGATGCAGCCGCATCCGGAGTGTTCGATTATCAGTGCGCTCACGCGCGTGGAGCTGCTGGCCCTCGTAAACAACTGCGATGGTCACGGACGCCTGGTCATGCAGGCGGCAAATCCGGAGGAGTCTCGGAAACCGGAGGTCAAGAGCGATATTGACCTTGGTCCGGTAACTGCAGATATGTCACTGGTATCGATTGGCCAGGACACGGCGGCGGTACTGTCAGACAATCGCATCCGAGTTTTTCGTATGGACGGCACGATGCTGACTGAATTGGCGCTGGATGAGACTACCCTGCGCCCAGCACCGGCGGAAGCTAACTCCAACGGCGATGCCCCGCGTGCGCCTTTTACAACGGATCTTCCCCATCACATGACGTGGTGGTCGCCGCGTGGTTTACTGGGCTTCCGCCCGAGCACCCTGGCGCCGGATTTCGAGTTTCCTGAGGCCACAGGAACCCCAGCTCCATGGGGTGAGCATGTTTTCATGCCAGTCGCTGACGGAGTCGCGGTATTGAATGCCAAGACTCTCGAGATTATCGGCACACTCCCGTTGCCTGCAGCTGCGAAGTCCACTCATGCAAATAATGCGGACAAGCCGGAAGTGCCCGTGCGCCTTGCGGTTGTCGGTGACACGCTACTAGTTCAGCGCGGTGAGTCAGTCGACGCGTTCGCCATCGAAGCTTAGAAAGAGCGGGCAGCCCAATCAATCGCCTTCGGACTAAACATACAGGCCAGCGCAGCAATTGAAGCTGCCGCCGTCGGTAGAGCAAGCAGAAAAGCGCTCGAGCGGAACATGTAATAGGCCACGCCCAGCAAGCAGAGGTTGAGCATAATAATCGGCCCGCGCCCCCATCGGGCGCCACGCAGCAACATAATCGCACCAGCGAGAACAGCGCCGAAAATGAGAAGGAACCACAGCGCGGTACCCCAACCGGAAATGACCGCGGCCTCGTCGCGGTACCCCATCAAATCACGAATGAGAAGGAAAATCCCGTAGCCCAGACCGAGGGCACATTCGGCGACACCAATCCACGCACCGACCATAACAACCTGAGGTGCGGCGATCGGCCCGTCGGCTGCCGCAAGCTGGTCGGTAGTACGCGATTTGGGCGCATTGCTGCTGTTTTTCTGGTTACTCACGCCCTACATGTTAGCCCGGTGCGAACCGATGAATACACCCTGGAGGCATACCGGCTAATGCGCCCATCACAAGTCTGCTCATGCACTATTCTTGGTGCCTGTGCGTGCGTTGCTAATCTCCAATCCAAATTCGACCAGTAACACTGCTCGACGTATGCCCGGCGTTGTGCGGGCGCTTCGCTCGGTCGAGGGGATTCGCTTGACATCCATGTTTACCGCCTACCCTGGCCATGCTGCGGAAATGGTGGCGGGTAAAACGGTTCGCGATTACGACGTCATTATTTCTCTCGGCGGCGACGGAACCATTAACGAGATTGTCAATGGGCTCATGAACTCCAACCCATTCTCCGCACTGCCTGCCACTGACCTGCCTGTCATCGCGACAATTCCCACCGGCAGCGCCAACGTTTTGGCAGGTGCGTTGGGTATTCCCCGCGACCCCGTAGATGCCGCGTGGTACATCGCAAGTCTGCTGCGCTCCCGAACCCGCAGCACTATCAGCGTTGGACATGCAGCGGAGCGATGCTTCGTGGTCAATGCCGGTATCGGCATCGATGCGGAAGTCATTTCCACCATGGAACAGCTCCGACAAAACGGTACCCGCGCCAAAGCCGTGCGCTATTTGCCGGCAATTTTCACCGCATGGAATCAGTTGCGCAAAAGCCCGCCACAAATCACCGCAACTATCGACGGCACGGAGTTTGGCCGTGATCTCGCAATGGCCGTGGTGTCCAACTCCAATCCCTGGACATTCCTCGGCGACCTCCCCATCGTCACCAACCCCACTGTGTCCCTACGCAGAGGCCTGGGCTTTTATGGCTTCACTTCCCTGAGGGGAGTGACGGGACTTGTCGCCGCAGCCAATTTGGCCGGTTTCTTCACCCGACTGCGTTCCCCCTTCCACGTCGAAGCCCGCGAACGACGCGTCGACAACGCCCAGCACATCGAGCTCACCGCTACTGCCCCACTTCGTCTCCAGTTGGACGGCGAGTACATCAATCAGTGTGAGTCCCTCAACATCCGTGTTAAGCAAGGCGCTATCAATTTTGTGGCGCGTGCCGACGATTACACCGAGGACCAGTTCACCAAGAAAGTCGCTACCCGCCCCGTGGACGAGCGCTTGCTCGTTGTGGTGACCAAAAAGGTCATGGATCGCACACGCCGACTGTTCAGTACTAGCCAAAAGACCGAGGCAAACCCGGCTTAAACTGCAACTGTTTACTGACAAGCCAACAAAAATGCGCCATACACCCTCACTACTGCAATTACCAAAACTAATTTTACCCCCACAAAGGGCTAGTTTTGACCTGGCGTTTTAACCAAAACTTCACTTTTCTGTGAGGTTTGGCACTTTTATTCATTTTGCTCTTTACGAACCGTCCCAGTCGTGAAAACATGTAAATCGTCAGCGAGACAGGCACGCAGTTCACTGGTTGTGTAACCATGCAAGTCTCGCCTTTTTAGGCGCAAACTCTTTGGTGAGTCCCCACTACCTTTCACGCCGTATAGGCGATGGAACAGGTGGCCCCTCCCAAGATGCCTAATACCCCTGGGCAACCGGGAATGAACCCCAACCTTCGTTGAGATACGGCGATTTGTCGTGTCTGACGAAATCCATTTCCGGAGCTGCCTTCCCGCAAGGAAATTTAACCCTGCCCTCACCCGGGCTCGTAATGTTTTAGGAGTTTGTCATGGATTGGCGTCACAAGGCCGTTTGTCGTGAAGAGGATCCGGAGCTGTTCTTCCCGGTCGGTAACTCCGGCCCGGCTCTCGCCCAGATTGCTAAGGCCAAGGTCGTTTGCAACCGTTGCCCCGTTACTGCTCAGTGCCTGGCCTGGGCACTTGAGACCGGCCAGGATGCAGGTGTCTGGGGCGGCATGAGCGAGGATGAGCGTCGCGCACTGAAGCGCCGTCGCAACCGCGGCCGCACCCGTCGCACTCGCACCAGCACCACGGTCTAATTAAAGGACTTACCCTCGTACCGTGTAATCTATACCGGTTGATACCTGTTTAACCCGATAGAAAGAGAGCCCAGCTATGAGCAAGCGTGGCCGTAAGCGCAAGGACCGCCGTAAGAACAAGGCTAACCACGGCAAGCGTCCGAACAGCTAAGTTGCCCTTAGTTGCAGCAGTCTTAGCCATCACCGGCTAAGACATCTCACTCCACTCCAGCACAACTCGGTATTGCACCGAGGGACGGGGTGGAGTTTTTTATGCCTCCAGCGGATACCTCAACGGGTAGCAGGTCTGAAAGTGACTAGGTTTATGACACATGAATTGAATTCACCCGCGATTTTTTGTCATAAACCTAGTCACTTTCAACACCTTTTCGATGCCTCGTCGATACCGCATCCTCGCTTTCCGGATTAACCATCCGCCAGAACCTTACCAGCGAGTTTGGAGCCCAAACCCCACCGGAGTAACGTCTGAAAACAGAGCTTTTACAGCAGCTCCAGCTAGGTTGCTCGAAAGCAATGGGGCTATAGCTCAGTTGGTAGAGCGTCGCGTTCGCAATGCGAAGGTCAGGGGTTCGATTCCCCTTAGCTCCACAAATAGCTCCACAAAAATATCCCAGGCCACATCACCGTGACCTGGGATTTTCCCATTACGCATTACCGCATTACCGTATTACGCAACATCGCATTAAGCATCAAAGGAATACGCGCCAAAAGATGACGCACCAAAACCTAGCCGCCAGCAGCTACCTGCGGTACTCCACCCGCGTATAGGACACGCGAATCCGAGTGGTAATGCGCTGACGGAGGTCCTCAGGGGCAGGTTGCTGGCAGCACCGGCGTAGCAGCCGTCGTATAGCTTGCTCGGAACCGAACTCTTCCAAGCACTGAGGGCATTTGTGAATGTGTTCCTCGAGAAAGCGGCGTTCCTCCGAATCACACTCTCCATCCAAAAATGCGTGTAGGCGCGAGTGGACATCCTGACAGAAAGCATCTTCACAGGCGTGCCCGCGCTCTGGCGTCTGCTCCATATCTTGGCTCGACTCTCGGCTCATCGCGGAGAATCTCCCTTCTCTTCTTTCAAGAATCCACGTTCCACGGCTACGTTGTGCAACGCGTCTCGGAGCTGTTTTCTTCCACGGTGGAGCCGACTCATCACAGTTCCGATGGGTGTGCCCATGATTTCGGCGATTTCCTTGTAGGGCAATCCCTCGACATCGGCGTAGTAGACCACCATCCGGTAGTCCTCTTTGAGGCTCATCAAAGCGTCACGAATTTCCTCGTCAGGAAGCTTTTCCAGCGCTTCAACCTCAGCAGAGCGCAGCCCTATCGAAGTGTGCGACGCGGTTTCCGCGATCTGTGAATCCGTGATGTCATCGGTGGCGTACTCGGCAGGACGACGCTGCGCCTTGCGGTAGTTGTTGATGTACGCATTCGTCAGAATGCGGTAGAGCCACGCTTTCAGATTCGTGCCCGGTTTGTAGGAGCGGAAGCCCTGAAAAGCCTTGATATAGGTCTCCTGCACCAGGTCTTCGGCATCGGCGGGGTTGCGCGTCATCCGCAGCGCCGCTCCATAGAGCTGATCCAAAAGCGGCATGGCGTCACGCTCAAAGCGCTGCGCAAGCTCCTCATCCGACTCATCAGTCCGGATGGCCGATGTTCCTGTCTGATCACCTGACATGCTACCTATCCTAAAACATCCGCACCCACGAGTCGGCCAGACCCCCGTCACCAGGCATTTCGTCGCTTAGCTGCACTGGTGTGCAACGATGGGAAACTATGTCGAAGAAGTCCGCCAAGAAATCCGCTGCCGCCACCCCGGCAATCGCCGTCTGTCAGAACGCCGGAATCGACTTCCACGTTCACCAATTCCCCCACGGCAGCGACAACTTCGGCGAAGAGGCCGCCTCTTGGCTACTAGAGCATCTCGGTGTCGAGCCCGAACGCATCTTCAAAACTCTCATTATCGAGCTATCCGGCAAACTCACTGGGCTGGCCATCGCCGTCGTCCCCGCCACCGGAATGCTCAACCTCAAGGCCGCCGCCGCGGCTGTCGGGGCTTCCAAGGCCACGATGGCCGACCCCCATGACGCGTCACTTGCCACCGGCTACGTTCCCGGCGGCATCTCCCCGCTTGGCGGTCGCCGCAAGCTCCCCACCGTCATTGATGAGACCGCTACTCTCGCCGACACCGTGTTCGTCTCCGGTGGTCGCCGCGGGTGGGACATCGAACTGTCACCCGCTGATCTGGTTTCGCTTTGCGACGCCACGGTCGCCGACATCGCCCGCTAACCCTGCGGCTACTCCTGCAACCTCCCCGCTGATACGGCCTTAAAACAGCTCCTCGTTGTGGCCGGGTGCTGCTCCATCGGGCCCATTCAGCAGGTGCGATCCTTCATTCGCAACATTGCCGACGGCGCGGTTGACCGGTCGGATGGTCAGCTTGTCCACCACTTCTGCGCTGGTCATGCCAACATCTCCGTCTGCTGCCCAGGCCGAGAGATCCAACCAGTCACTGACTTCGTCGTCGGCAAGCACGCGCGGCATACGATGATGAAGATCCGCGAGCTGTCTCACGGCGTCGGTGGTGAGAATTGTGGCGGAGACGATATCGCCCCAGCGCGCCCACAGCCCCGCGACGGTGAAAAGCGGTGCGTCATCGCTGAAGCTGACGAAGTAGGGCTGGCGATTCTTCCACTCGTACCAACCGTTCATGGGGATTGCGCAGGGCAGGCTGTCCCGGAAAGTCGGTTTGGACTGCCAGGTTTCCGCACGAGCATTGAAGAAAGGTGTTGTTGGCACTTCGCGGGCCCACTGCGGAATTAAACCCCAGCGCACGGTGGCAGCAATGGTTCCTGTGCGGCCGGGGTGCTCGCGGGCAAGAGCAACTATTGGCATGGTCGGTCCGATGTTGTAGCGGGAGGTGGGCAACGGGCCGTCGGCACGCACGGGCGCCAAACCGGGAATCTCAGCCGTGGTGCTGAGCAGTTCTTCGGCGACTGTGAAATTGACGAAACGACCACACATACCAACTGATTGTGCCGTTGACTCCCCCTCTAGTCGAGGTATGGAGTGAAAGTGTTCCATAATTGGTTGTGTGTGTTCCCAAAATCAGAATTGGTCCGCCCCTACTGTAAGTGTCGACGGTGCCGAGGCCGGTCGACAGCCTTTTAGTGCCACGGTGCAGATTGCCGGCTCGAAGTCGATTACGAACCGTGCCCTTGTCATCGCGGCGATATCTTCGACACCATCGGTTATCCATGGTGCTCTGCGCTCTCGCGATACCGATCTTATGATTCGCGCACTGCAGGCTCTGGGAACTGACATCAGTGCCGACTCGACATATTCGGGTGCCCCGAACCACACGCTCCGCGTCACTCCACGCATGCTTCGCGGTGGTGTCGTGGAATGTGGTCTCGCAGGTACGGTTATGCGCTTCGTGCCACCTATCGCAGCTCTTGCGCAGGGGTCGGTGTTCTTCGAAGGCGACGTAGAAGCCAAGGCTCGCCCGATGTCGGCCGTGCTGGATGCCCTGCGCAGCCTCGGTGTGAACATCGCGGGCAATGGGCTTCCCTTCACGGTCAATCCGCAGGGTCCGAATCAGGGCAACCGCCTCGGTGACTCGGTTCAAGAGCAAGATCTGCCGGACATCGGCGGCGAAGTGGAAATTGACGCTTCGGCTTCGAGCCAGTTCGTCTCTGGTCTGTTGCTGTCAGCACCGCGCTACGGCCGTGGCCTGGTACTTCGCCCGACCGGTGAGATTCCTTCCCGCCCGCACATTGACATGACCCTGGACATGCTTCGCGAGGCCGGTGTGCAGGTCGAGGAGACCACGGCCGACACACCTGAGGGACCACGCACAACGTTCACCATTCACCCGACCGAAATGATGGGTCGTATTTGGCAGGTCGAGCCTGATCTGTCCAACGCCGCCGCCTTCCTGGCCGCTGCGGCTGTCACTGGTGGCAGCGTCACCGTGCCCGACTGGCCAGAGCACACCACGCAGCCGGGCGACCGCATCCGCGAGATCCTCACCGCTATGGGCGCTACCGTGACGTTCAACCGTCACGAAGGTGGCCACACCAGCCTCACCGTCGTGGGCCCAAAGCCGTCGGAGCTGCGCGGAATCACGATGGACATGTCCGAGGTTGGCGAGCTGACCCCCACCGTCGCGGCCATCGCCGCCTTGGCCACTACCCGCACCGAGCTGACGGGTATCGCACACCTGCGCGGTCACGAAACCAACCGTCTCGCCGCGCTCACCACGGAAATCAACCGTCTCGGCGGTCGCGCGACCGAGCTTGACGACGGCATTGCGATCGACCCCGTTCCGCTCCACGGTGGTCTCTGGCACAGCTACGCCGACCATCGAATGGCCACCGCTGGTGCCATTGTTGGCCTGCGCACGGAGGGCGTGGAAGTCGAAAATATCGGTACCACTGCTAAGACCATGCCTGGATTCGATCTGCGCTGGCTGGAGATGCTCGGACTGGCCTCCCCCAGCCCTAGTTCGTTGGAAAAGTCAGTCGAAGCTCGAATTGATGGTGTGGACAACGGAACCGAGGCAGGGAAATAACAGTGGCGGCACGCAGGCGTGGACGGCAATGGGACGAGTCCGATGTACGCATCCGCCCCGGTAAAGGGTCGCGACCACGGACGAAGGATCGCCCCCGCCACGCCGATGCCCACTGGGGCATGGTGGTGACCAAGGATCGTGGTCGTTGGGGTGTAGTCCTCGATAACAACCCTGATGTTGCAGTGACATGCATGCGTGCCCGCGAGCTCGGCCGCACCAATATCGTTGTCGGTGACCGTGTCGGTGTCGTAGGCGATGTCAGCGGCCGTGCGGGCACACTGGCCCGCATCGTCAAGCTGGCAGAGCGCAGCACGGTTTTGCGTCGCACCGCCGATGACAATGACCCGTATGAGCGCATCGTCGTGGCCAATGCCAGCCTGCTGCTCATTGTGTGCGCAGTCGCCGATCCTGAACCTCGCACCGGTTTTGTCGAACGCGCGCTGGTCGCGGCCTACGCCGGCGGTGTCCGCCCCGTGCTCTGTCTGACTAAATCCGATCTGGCCGACCCAGAGGAATTTGCCGGGGAGTTCTCGGCACTCGGAGTGGATGTCGTTGTCTGCGGTATTAATGATGACTTGGCTCCTCTGTCAGAACTCATCGATGCCCCAGGACGAGTGACAGCTTTGGTTGGGCATTCCGGCGTGGGGAAATCGACCCTCGTCAACCGGATTGTTCCCGAAGCCAACCGTGAGACCGGCGAAGTTAGTGGTGTGGGTAAGGGCCGCCATACCTCCACGCAGTCGGTGGCGCTGATGTTGCCGTCGGAAAGCGATGACGATGCGGCGTCGTGGATTATTGATACCCCGGGCATTCGTTCCTTTGGTCTGGCTCATGTGACACCGGAGACGCTGCTGGCGGCGTTTCCAGATATCCAGGCAGCGACAGATGAATGCCCACGTGGTTGCACCCATTTGGGGCCGCCCGCGGATCCAGAGTGCGCCCTCGACAAGCTGGAGGGAGTTCAGCACCGTCGAGCGATGGCCGTGCGTCGCCTGTTGAGCGCCATCAGCGACAACGAGGACTGGGAGCTGGACATTGAAAGAGACTAGCCACACCGATTCTGTGGAGACGCCCTCTGAAGCCGCGGCTGGTGCTGAGTCGGACAAAGCGGGCTCCGGACTCTACCCCGCTCCCGGCAGTTGGATTCGGCTGTGCATCTACACGCTTATCGTGGGTCTTGCGACGGGGCTCGGAGCTGCCGGGCTCGCGCTGATCATGCACGGCATCGAGTACGCGGTCTACGGGCAGCACGAGGGTGACGTAGCGGTCGTAACCGATGGCACCACTGGTTTACAGCGCTTTGTCGGAATTGTGTTGGCGGGGCTGATTGCAGGACCAATCTGGGCAGCTCTTCGCACAAAGGCGAAGCCTGTTGAAAGCGTTGAAGCGGGCATGCACGGCCGCCCCATGCCTGTGTGGTCAACTCTTGTCAATGTGTTTTTGCAGATGGCGACTGTCGCTGCAGGTGCATCCATGGGACGCGAGAATGCCCCGCGTGAGCTCGGTGCAATGGTGGCCTCGCAGATGTCGCATCGACTGCGCATCGATCCGCTACACCGCCGTATTCTGGTCGCAGCAGCAGCCGGTGCCGGCCTGGGGGCGATTTATCACATCCCGTTGGCTGGAGCGGTTTTCTCGTTGGAGATTCTGCTGGGCTCACTGAGCATTACCGCGGTGATGGTGGTGCTGGCGTGTTCAGCCATCGCCACGGTGACGTCGGGCATCGTGGTCGGCAGTAGCCCGCTCTACAGCCCAATTAATCTCTCAGACGGCTGGGGCAACCTCGGGGCAGCACTGCTCATCGGTGTTATCTGCGGTGCCATTGGCTACGCATTTCGCATTCTCAGCTCTCGAATGTCGGACACAGCACCGACTGGCTGGCACTCTGCCTGGGCCATCCCCCTCGCATTCACACTGGTTGGTGTGATTTCACTGTGGGTTCCAGAAGTATTGGGCAATGGCCGTATCGCTGCGACCACAGTTCTCATGGACCGCCCGCTGCTGGGTTTTGCAGTCATCCTGCTGATTGCGAAAGCTATCGCGGTTCTCGTTACTTTCCGTTCTGGTGCCGTCGGTGGTCTCTTGACTCCCGGCTTTGCCCTTGGCGCGCTCAGCGGTTTCATCGTCGGCTGCTTCGTACAGCCATTGATGCCCTCAGTTCCGCTGAGCGACTTTGCGATTCTCGGCGCGGCGGCCTTCCTGTCGGCGTCCATGGCAGCCCCACTTTTCGCACTGATCGTGACCGTGGAGTTCACCGGCCAGAATTCCTCGGCTTACTTAGCACTCTTCCTCGCTGGTGCAACTGCGACGCTGACCGTGACCATGATTCGCGCCTGGCTACGGCTCCCCCACAAGCAATCAATGCCATGGAACCGCGAACCAGCAGTCGCGGCTGCGGTTCGCAAGCGGGCCGAGGGCTAACCGCGCGCAGCAGTGTGCGTCGAGCGACCGGTGTAGGCCCGGACAATTTCCCGGACACCTGGGCGAAGACGGCGGAGCATTCGCAGGCCCGTCGCTAAGCCCTTGCGTTGCGGGGAACTGGACTGGAGCTCCGCTTCAACCTGCGGATACTTCTTGAACGCCGTCTCCGAACGTACCTCTGGGGCGTTGTCCGGGTCAGCGACTAAGAAACGATCCGGCAGCGACAACTTCAGCAGCGTGCGCTGGACCTGGAAGAACTGCTTCGGGAACGACCCCGTGTTGTATGGCAGGTCGTATTCCCGGCAGATCTGCTGAACCTGCTTCGAAATCTGCGCGAGCCTGTTGGACGGCATGTCCGGGAACAGGTGGTGCTCAATCTGGTAATTCAGATTTCCTGAGAGCACCGACAGCGCCAGCCCACCGTGGAAGTTCGCCGAGCCCAGCATTTGGCGCAAATACCACTCACTCTTGTCCTCGGTGTTGTACTGCTCCTTGGTGAAAGTCTCGGCATCATCCGGAAAGTGTCCGCAGAAGATGACCGCGTAGGCCCAAAGATTACGGGCGAGGTTGGCCATCATGTTCGCAAAGGCCACCTCACGGTAACGCGGACCCGCCATCGCCGGGAAGAGAACGTAGTCCTTGAGCACCTGGCGCCCCGACTTGTTGAGCACCTCCATGAGCTGCGGTCGGGCCTCATCCCAGGATTTCTTGCCGGCGAACACGCGCCCGAGCTCGACGTCATAGAAGGCCACTGCCCATTGGAAAAGGCTGGCCAACACCACGTTTGTCACCGGCTGCAGCAGCGTCGATGGCTTCCAACGGCGGTCACGAGTCACCCGGAGAATGCCATATCCTACATCGTTGTCCATACCGAGCACGTTGGTGTACTTGTGGTGGACAAAGTTGTGGGAGTGCTTCCACCCGCTGGATGGGCAGGAATTGTCCCACTCCCAGGTGGCCGAGTGAATCTCGGGGTCATTCATCCAGTCCCACTGACCGTGCATGGTGTTGTGGCCGATTTCGAGGTTTTCCAAAATCTTTGCCAGCCCCAGCGCTGAGGCACCCGCCCATTTGAAACCCCAGTGCGCGGTGTTCTTCCACGACTTCGGCAGCATCCCTAGTTTGTTCAGGGCCATGCCGGCTGTCGGTACCATCAGCAGACCTCGACCAGTCACCTCAAGGGTGCGTTGAATGCGGATGAGCGTGCGGATGTAGCGAGCATCCTTCTGCCCCAGCGAATCGCGGTGTTGCTTTTCGATTTCCGCAAATCGACGCCCAATCTCTGCGACGTCTTCTTCGCTCAAGTGCGCATACGATGCGATATCAGAAATTGCCATGGGAAGGGTCCCAACTCCTTTAGGTAGTTTCTCCTGGTTAATACAGGTTGAGATAGATGTGGGGCGAACTTACAGTTCGATACGCGCGTGCCCCGCCGGCGCACAGACGCACGTTCGGACCCGCTCCCCCGCCACAAACGTCGCACCGGTGCGGATGTCCCGCGCTGCGCCGTCGGAGAGCTGCTGCACGCACGTCGCACAAATTCCCATCCGACAGCCGTACGGCAGGTCAACCCCGACGCTCTCGGCCGCCTCCAGGATGGTGGTTGCACCGTCTACGTCGATATCGCCTCGGCTGCCTAAACTCACCGTGCCGCCGACCTCCCCTGCCGCCGAGCGGTCAACGGTGAAACGTTCCGTCCGCAGCCCGGGAAACTCCGGCTCAAGGTTTTTCAGCAGTTCAACCGGACCACAGGCGTAGGCGCTTGCCGACGATGCCAGCGCTCCAAAGTCAGCAATGATGTCGGTAACCGCCGCAGCGTCAATCCGCGGCTGCGTCTCCGTATTCCGGGCATGCAGGCGATACTTCAACGCGCTAGTAGCGCTGCACTGTTCCAGCTCGCGAAGCTCATTGACAAACACAGCTTCTGCCTCGCCGCGGTAGGAGTGAATGTGCTCGACTTCCACTGAGGCATTGCGAGCTGAAAGATCACGCAGCATGGAAATCACCGGAGTTACGCCGGAGCCTGCGGTAACAAACGCAATGCGGGCTGGGAGCGGCTCCGGAAGATGGAAATCCCCAGCCGGGGCAGCCAGGCGGACGACAGTACCCGGCTTGACATTGGCGACGAGGTGTTGGGACACATAGCCGTCGTTTAGCGCACGGATGTTGATAGTCAGCAGCCCGTCATGAGGCCGCGGCGCATTTGTCAGCGAGTAGGAACGCCACAGGTATTTCCCCTTGACCTCTACGCCAAGTCCGATGAACTGGCCTGGCTTGAAGTCTGTTGGCATCCCCCAACCCGGACGGATTATCAACTCTGCTGAAGTAGGAGATGTGGGATTGATGGCCTCAATCTGACCGCGCAGCTCGCGACTTGACCACAGCGGATTTAGCAAATGCGTGTAATCATCGGGCAAAAGTGGCGTGGATAAATGCTTGAATACCCGGGAAACTTTGGTCTTAAGCCCCATTTTTGGCCCTCCTGACTGTCACGGGCGAACAAGTAATAACGCTGTTCATCAGTAGGCATGCCCCACCCGATTCATTATTACGTGTCCGTAGGTTACTTAGACGTAGACTACGGAGCGGTAAGTTATTGGTCAAGAGAAACAAATGATTTTGACACAAATAGCGAAATTGTCATTACCCCCACTCCCGTGCGAAACACCCCCTTTGACATGGAGCTTATCCACACAAAACAATCCCGTCTTTTATACCCCCACTGAAAACACTTGTGCCATACAAAAAAGGGGCTGGGTTCCTAAACCCAGTCCCCTTCTTTAACGCCGAGCACGCGCTACTACAGGAAGTCGACCACCATGCCGAGCTCAGCTACGTCGTACCACGCCAGCGGGATCTCCAGCGCATCGCCGACAGTGAGCTCCGCATCCTCGTCACCGAGATCTGCCTTATCGACGGCATCAATCGCAGCCTCAACCTTGCTTTCCGCCTCTTCCACATCAATGTGGAGAGCTGCAACGTCGGCAAGCGAAATTGGGCCGCCGACCTTAACCACAGCATCTCCCATATCCGACTGCGGCTCCGCCTCCACATCAACGGAAATGACCACTCGACGGTGCGGGAACTTCTCTTCTGCGGCATCGAGCAGACGGAGCGACGCACGCGCAGCCTCATCAAAGGCTACGTCTGCCAGTTCCTCATCATCGCCCTCAGTAAAGAAATCGCGCAGCGCTTCAGTGACAGCAAAGCCCCAACCACCGCGGGCGTGGAAGAGCTCATCCTCCTTAAGCGCCTCAAGCATGGAGAAAGTCGCTGGGATATAGACGCGCATTAGAACTCGCCCTCGAGACCCAGCAGACCGGCAATCTCGACCACTGCGCGGTCGAACTGCTGATAGAAGACTCCCACCATGCCGTTAGAGACGGCCGCATGGATGTTCTCAATCGAATCATCTACCAACACGCAGTCCCGTGCCGGCAGTTCAATAGCCGCAGCGGCTGCATTAAAAGCCTCTGCCGAAGGCTTCTCATGGCCAATTTCACCAGAGAGCACAACTGCGTCTACCAGGCCCTCATCTTCGAGCTTGCGAATCGGATCCGCCGATGGGCCACCTGGGTCATTCGACAGGACTGCCAGGCCAACACCATTTGCACGCGCCTCTACCAGCAAATTACGCCAACGTGCCTGGTCTTCATCCGTGCCGTCAAGGACACCACAGTAATCGATAATCATTCCGCGCATGGCCTGTAGTTTATCGCATGACCTGCACGTTTGCCTTTTTTCCAGTTCAGCGTGTTAATTGGCTGTTCGTTACGCCCATTTGTAGACGACCAGAACGGCCTTGACGGAAACCGATAGGACCATTAACAGCGAAACACTCAGCCCATTTCGCGACTGCGCCTTCTCCACAATCCCCCCACGCCGGCCGTGAATTCCCCTTCACAAGCTGCACACTTAAAGCACTTGTAGGACAATGGTCTTCAGCAAGGGGGAACTTGCCAATGGAGAGTTTTTAGGGGGATTAATCCATGGCACCAACGTCTCACGTACCAAAATCTCAGACACCGATGCCTTACGCGCTGTCGCACGCCGCTGAGCACCGCTCCAGTGGCAGGGAATCCATTGAACCGGCAACGGGCTTTTCGCTTCTCCACACAATTCAACTCGGCCAGTCAGCTAATGCCGCCGCCTCTCAAACCGCAAAAGTGGCACCGACCTACAGCGGATGCTCGGCTGCCACCGGAGCCGCTGTCATGACGGCATTACCGCCCGTCGCGGCCGCTCCTGCTGCAAAAAAGACGCCGCAAACACCGCACGTCGTCCAGCACTGTGAACAGAATCTGAGACAGGAGCTTGGCACGATTACTCGCCGCGTCTTCGACATCATCGCGGGTCGCAGGCGAGTCAACGATCTACGTCGCATCAATATCGACCCGATTATTCACGCTGCGATACTCACGCTGTCGAAGAACACCAGCCTCAAGGGTGTCGCGTTGCAATCCTTTCACGCCAGCGCTTCCGCGGACGGCAAGAAGGTCGAGTTCCTGGGTAGTTGCCGTGTCGGTCCGCGCGTTCGCGCGTTCACGGGCACTTTCCGCCGCGGAACAGCAAAAACGCGGCCATGGACCATGACCGCGTTTCGGGTGCTTTAGTGCTTAGCGACGGCGCTTGCGAGCCGCCTTCCGACGCTGCGCTCGGTTGCCCTCAGACTCTTGATCCACGCGCTGCTGCTCTGCACTGCCGTCCTCGCTGGGACCGGAGTAGGTCATCTGCTGATTTTGCTCAGCAGCTTCCGTCGGCAGAGCTGGAGCCTGATTCTCCTGTCCCTCAGTGTTTTCCACTGCGGGCATAACCTGCTTACGGATTAGGAACAGCTGACGAACCGATTCTTCCTTGATGCCGTCCATCATCGCGGTGAACATGTCGTAGCCCTCACGCTGGTACTCCACCAGCGGGTCAGCCTGGGCCATGGCGCGCAAGCCAATGCCCTCCTTGAGGTAGTCCATCTCGTAGAGGTGCTCGCGCCACTTCTGGTCCATGACGTTCAGGATGGTGAAGCGCTCGATGTTGCGCATCTGGTCGTCGCCGCCAATTGCGGAGACCGCATCCTCAAGCTGGTCGTAGCTGGCCGAGATGTCCGCGTGCAGAGCCTTGGACAGCTCATCGGCCGAGAGGTCACCCGGGGTACCGAAGTCAGAGCCATCAATGAGCTCTTGCGCGGTAAACGTCGGGCTATAGAGCTGCTCAAGGGCATTCCACAGCTCGTCGAGGTCCCAATCCTCCACGTAACCGTCAGCGGTGGCACCGTTGACATACGCATCGACTACGTCGTCCTGCATGTCACGGACCTGAGTCTTCAAATCCTCACCTTCGAGGATGCGACGGCGCTCAGCGTAGATGACCTTACGCTGCTGGTTCATAACCTCGTCATACTTCAGAACATTCTTACGGATTTCGAAGTTCTGGCTTTCCACCTGAGCCTGGACGCTCTTAATGGAGTTGGAGACAACCTTGGAGTCGATAGGAACGTCATCCGGGACATTCAGAGTGTTCATCAGCGCTTCCATGCGCTGACCGTTGAAGCGAACCATGAGATCATCGCGCATGGACAGGTAGAAGCGGGTAACACCCGGGTCACCCTGACGACCGGTACGACCACGCAACTGGTTGTCAATGCGGCGTGACTCATGACGCTCAGTACCCAGGACGTAGAGGCCACCGGCCTCACGTACCTTGTCAGCTTCTTCCTTCGACTGCTGACGAACACGCTCAATCTCAGCGTCCCACGCCTCTTCGTACTCTTCCGGAGTTTCCACCGGGTCCAGACCACGAGAGCGCAGATTCAGGTCAGCGATGATGTCCGGGTTACCGCCCAGCACAATGTCAGTACCACGACCGGCCATGTTAGTTGCCACGGTAACGCCTCCGAGACGACCCGCCACTGCGACAATCTCAGCTTCCTTCTCGTGGTGCTTAGCGTTCAGCACAGAGTGAGGAATACCTTCGCGCTGCAGGAGCTTGGAAAGGTACTCGGATTTCTCAACTGACGTCGTACCAACGAGAACTGGCTGGCCCTTTTCATGGCATTCGCGGATGTCCTCGACAACAGCGGCAAACTTTGCCTCCTGCGTTTTGTAAATCAGGTCGGGCAGATCCTCACGCTGCTTCGGGCGATTCGGCGGAATCGACATGACATTCAGCTTGTAAATCTGGTGCAGCTCAGCCGCTTCGGTCTCAGCCGTACCGGTCATACCGGACAGCTTGTCGTAGAGGCGGAAGTAGTTCTGGAGCGTAACGGTTGCCAGCGTCTGGTTCTCGTTTTTAATCTCCACCCCTTCCTTGGCCTCAATTGCCTGGTGCATGCCCTCGTTATAGCGACGGCCTGCCAGCACGCGACCGGTGAACTCATCGACAATGAGGATCTCACCATTGCGGATAATGTAATCCTTGTCGCGGGTGAACAGCTCCTTGGCCTTCAGGGCATTGTTCAGGTAGCTGACCAGCGAGGAGTTTTCCGGAGCATACAGGTTGGCAATACCCAGCTGATCCTCAACGAATTCAACGCCCTCTTCACGAATACCGATGGTGCGCTTACGCTCATCGACTTCGTAGTGAATGTCGCGCTTCATACGCGGCACAATCTTGGAGAACGCCAGGTACCAGTGCGGATCGCCATCTGCCGGACCGGAAATGATTAACGGGGTACGGGCCTCGTCAATCAGAATCGAGTCAACCTCATCGACGATGGCAAAGTGGTGCCCACGCTGCACCAAATCGTCGAGCGAATGCGCCATGTTATCGCGCAGGTAGTCAAAGCCGAACTCGTTGTTCGTGCCGTAGGTGATGTCGGCAGCATAGGCCTTGCGGCGCTGGTCCGGACTGAGCTCAGAGAGAATCACGGAAGTCTCAAGCCCCAGGAAGCGGTGGACTCGACCCATCCACTCCGCGTCACGCTTAGCCAGGTAGTCATTAACCGTAACGACATGAACACCCTTGCCTGCCAACGCATTGAGGTATGCGGGCAGCACACAGGTCAGGGTCTTACCTTCACCAGTACCCATCTCGGCAACGTTGCCGAAGTGCAGTGCCGCACCGCCCATAACCTGGACGCGGTAGTGCTTCTGCCCCAGCACGCGCCAGGATGCCTCGCGCGCCGTGGCGAAAGCATCCAGAAGCAAATCGTCTACATCGGCACCGTCAGCCAGCTGCTTCTTAAACTCCTCGGTCTTGGCACGGAGTTCATCGTCTGAAAGAGCTGCGTACTCGTCTTCCTTGGCGATGACCTGATCTGCAATATTGCCAAGCCTCTTGACAGCGCGGCCTTCACCAATGCGGAGCAACTTGCTGAGCGAAAACACTAAATTGGGACCTTTCCGGCCGATTCACGTCGAACTTTAATGTGCAACGGTTGATTATACGACGAACCCGCCTTCCCTTCTAAGAGAAGACGGGCTCATGTGAGCAATTACTTACCAATACACAGCTCTGCGCGGTATTGCGTGCTCTTTTTGGTGAAGACTTACTTCTCGTCTTCGTCTGCCAGCTCAATCAGACCGTAGTCGTATGCGTGACGACGGTAGACCACGGACGGACGAGAGGTTGCCTCGTTAACGAAGAGGTAGAAGTCGTGACCGACGAGCTCCATCTCAGACAAAGCATCTTCCACCGTCATCGGAGTTGCGGAGTGCTGCTTGGTACGCACAACCTGACCCGGGGTCACGTCCTCGACCAGATCCTCGTACGGATCAGCCTTTTCCGGAGCCGCTGCCTCAGCCTCTGCAACCAGCGAAGCAGTTGCCTCGCCGACGGACATCGGTGCACGGTGGCCAGAACGGCTAATCTTGCGGCGAGCCTTCACCTTACGCAGGGAGCGCTCCATCTTGCCCAGAGCAGACTCCAGTGCAGCGTAGAAGCTATCTTCCTTGGCTTCCGCACGAGCCAGGTGACCCTTGCCAGTAGCGGTGATCTGAATACGGTCAGAGCGGTCTGCACGGCGCGGATTCGGCTCGTGCTGGAGCTCCACGTGGAAGAAGGTCAAAGTCGGGTCGAGGCGCTCAATCTTCGCCAGCTTCGCCTTAACACGATCTGCGAAGTGCTCTGGAACCTCAACATTGCGCCCGGTGATGGTCACCTGAGCGTTCGGGCTGAGTACCTCGTTGTTGTCAGCAGGGGTGGACACTTGCTACCTACCTCCCGGTATGGCCACCGCCCTTCCGTGAGCGGGATTACTCACGGCGTCTACGGTGACGAGTCTTTCTGCACCCCCAGGATACAGTTCCGGGGGTAACCAATGCCACGTTCCCCTCGTTTATTTTTCGCTTGCCGACGACACCCCTGCGTCTACGCCCGGGCGAGCACCAACACCATGTCGATGCGAATCCCCAATGACGCTGCCACCAACTCGGTTTCCGCTGCAGTGGCACCAGTAGTGGCCACATCATCAACCAGAATTACTGTCGCCTGCGCACAGCGTTGTCGCAGCTTGTCGCTAATTCCGCGCTTGAATTGCGTCAGCGGCACAATGTGGCCAGAAAGATTTCGTCTGCGTTGAGAAGCCCCCAGCTCCGCGGAATCCCGCGTGCGCCCGCCAATGCGCACCAGGGGCAATACCGAACTGGAGGGGAGCTGACTGCAAGCAAAGTCGCAGGCAATTGTTACCGGGTCCCCACCCCGTTGTCGACGGGATGACGATCTTGTCGGCGCGGGAATCAAAATGACGGGGGTAATTTCCGGGGGCATTATATGGCCATCAGAGGCTAGCCTTCGTACCGCAGCGGCGAACACGGCCCCCATGATTCGTCTGGCTTCACCACTGCCCCGTTCTTTGGCCGACAAAATGAGATGTCTCCTCGCACCCGAGTACGGACCGCAGGTCCACGCTGCTGCGCGTAACGCAGCCCGCGGTGAAAACCGCACTGGAGGTTGCTGAAGATCGTCCTTGCAATCGCGACACAGCGTCCCGGAGCAGCCGCACACCGGACAGGTTTCCGGTATCACGAGGCCGATTGCATCGCGGGTAACGTCGTAAAGCACGCGCAGAAATTCCTGCGATGACCTCCCCTGCGCCATTAATCCCCTCCCCGATTTGCGCTTATTCCACAGACACCGGAGCCATTCGACCACGCGCACCCGGAACCTGGCGCCAGAACTGCTGCTGCCCCTCGCTGGAGATCAGCTCCATAACACCGGTGGCATCTAATGCGTAACGCTTCGACGAGGTCGCGGTAACCACAGGAATTGGCGGTGTCAGGTTGAGCTTCGGCAGAACAGAGCTGGTCGCACCGTCCGGGAAGGCGCTCCACATCGGGGTGTCCCCGCTGTAACCGCCCACCGTGACCGTTTGATTCGGCGACCACGTCAGCGACACCGGGGAAACGTTTTCAGGGAGCGGCAGAGCACGCGGGTGCGTCAACTTCCACGGTTTATCGTCATGCCTTTCGATGGTGGCGATATAGACTTCACCAGCGATAATCATCGCTACCTGCGTGCCTGAAGAATCGACGCGGAATTCAGAAATACCGGCGCTCGGGCGCCCCGTGCCTGCGCCGCCGTCAAGAAGGTGATTGAGCTCAGAGGTATCAACCTCCTCCTGCTGAATCCGAGATGACGTCGACTGCCGAACCAGGCGTACGACGGTTGTACCGTCCTTCACTGTCCAGACCGCCTCGGCGTCTGGAGACCATGTCGGACGGGTGAGACTCTCGCCAGTCAGCACAGGAACCGGCTGATCTTGTATTCCGCCGAGCATCAATGTGGACTCCCCGAGGTCATACGACCCAGCACGACCATCCACGGCCGAGCGGAACACGGCGGCAATGAGCTCGCTGCCGTTGGGGTTGGTGCCCACTGCCGCGGAGAACACCGCGGTGCTGCCGCTGGCGGTCCAGCCGCGTCCCACAGGTGTGGCGTGGCCGTCAGCGATCTCGTAGATACCGCTGCGGTCGACCGTCCGTAACGGTGCGTTATCAGCCGGTAGATGATTCGGGTCGTAGAGCTGGATTGTGTCGGTGTCCTTCGTCCACGGCTCGTCGTGGCTGGCAACTAGTGGTTCGCCGTCGGCCATGAGGATCCACGGACCACGGAAATCTGCCGAGTCGAGAGTCCAGATAATCTGCGCCGCGAGCATGACACGCAGTTCCTCGGAAACATCACCCAATCCGGTGATTTCGACCCTGCGACCGTCCGCGTTGGACACAGGTCCTGCTTCCACCGCAATTGAGGCATTGGGCTTGAGCACGGTGGTGACGCCCGGCCGCAGTGGTGCTGATGGGCCGTTCTTCAGCTTCGTCAACAGATTGGTCGCGCCATCGGTGACGCCACGATAGAGCCAACGACGATCTGTGACCAAATGATTACCCGCCGGATCGAGGAAATAGATATTGCGAGGCACATTGTTTTCCAGGAATGCCTGACGCTCCATGACAACACCGTCGGGCAGCGAGGAAATGCGCCACTGCCCATCCGAACCAAGCTTCATCTCCACGGTTTCCTCATAGTCACCGGACTGGGGCTCATACGCACCATCAGTACCGAATTGACCAACGCTGCGACCTCGGGCAACGAAGGACTGTCGCGATCCTCCTTCATCCCTCTGGGCGATGAGGTTGACACCGTCGAGAATGCGGGCACTATCCTGCGGTTTCCAACTGGCCGCAAGTTCCGGGGTCATGAAGGCACGCATAGCTTGAAAATCATCAACCGGATGCGCGGCCGCGGCGAAAAAGTCGCGCAGGACAATGTCTGCATTGACATTCGGTCGTGGCTGAGGAACTTCAATACGAACTTGGGGCGGCTCAAACGGACGCAGCACCTGGGGGCTGGTGTTTCTCGGAATGGTGGTACATCCTGCGGCCGTGCCCAAAATGATCACTGAGCTAAGCGCCACTGTCTTACGCAGGACGCGACGAGCCTTTGACTGTTGCTGCGCCGTCATTTAAATATCCTCCTCTCGTGCCTGTCGGGATTCGCTATCGCTAGTCGGCTGCCCCTTACCCTGATCCTGGCTCTTGACTTGCGGTGCAATCGAATCCGATTCCAACTCCCGTGCACCAATTTCCTGCTGATGCGGAATCTGATCGGGCAGCGGCGGAACTTCCAGGCCGAGCGGATGCTCACCGAAGCTCGCATCAGGCTCCAGTGGCACAGTCAGGCGGAAACAGCTACCGACCGTCGGCACGCCAAATGCCTCCAGTTCCCCACCATGCAATTGTGCGTCCTCACGCGCGATCGCCAAGCCAAGTCCGGTCCCGCCGGTGCGTCGGACACGCGAGGGGTCAGCGCGCCAGAACCGGTTAAACACCAGCTCTTGCTGTTCCGGCTTTAGCCCCACACCGTGGTCAACGACCGTAAACGAGACCGCGGAATTGCTCGCCCGCACTGTGACATCCACCGGATTGCCCTCACTGTGGTCAACAGCGTTGGCCATAAGGTTGCGTAGCACGCGCTCGATACGACGCGAGTCGACTGTTGCCATTACCGGTTCATCGGGCAGGTGGAAGCGGATGGGTGTACCGGTCTCCTTAGCCACGACCGTTACCTGCTGATAGGCAGCATCCACGCAGCGACGGACATCGACCTTTTCTGCGGACAGATCAGCAACGCCGGCATCGTGGCGTGAGATCTCAAGCAGGTCATTGAGAAGCATCTCAAAACGCTCAAGCTCCTCATTCATCAGCTCAGCTGCGCGGCGAGTCGCCGGATCGAGGTCCTCAGCGCCGTCAGCAATAAGGTCGGCGGCCATACGCACCGTGGTCAGAGGCGTCCTCAACTCATGCGAGACATCGGAGGTGAACTGTCGCTGCAGACTGCCGTATTCCTCCAGCTGTCTAATCTGCGTCGACAGCGATTCGGCCATCTTGTTAAAGCTCATGGCCAGTCGCGCCATGTCATCTTCACCCTGCACGACCATGCGTTCGCGCAAGTGGCCGTCGGCAAAGCGCTGGGCAATCTGGGCGGCGGAACGCACTGGTGTCGTCACCTGATTGGAGAAGAACCAAGTAATACCGCCGAGAAGCGCCATGATGACTACTGTCGCACCGGCGAGGAGACCACGAACCAACTTAATAGTCGATTCCTCTGCAGCCATAGAGGTGACCAGATAGAGCTCGAGCCCATCAACCGAGGTAGAAGTAGGGCTACCGATAATTAACGCCGAGTACGTATCGCCGCGGTTATCAGTGACTTGGCGTACCTGATACGCAATTTGCCCTTGTCGGACTACTTCATGCAATCGTTCTGGAACATCGGCCTTAATCGGCGATGAAGCCAACACCGTGCCTCGTGGCACCGGCGCCACGAGCAGCGGTTCATAACTTGTCAGTGGCGCAGCACCGGAACCGGCTGCACGGTTCACAAGGGCATCGCGCCCCACGTTGAGAAGAGCTTGCAGCTCGTTGGACGAAGAGTTCTCAATCGCCTGCTCCACCACCGCGCGAGCACGGTCAATTTCCTCGTCGGCAGCGGTAACCTTTGCGTCGATAAGCCGCTGGGTAACAATAGTCGCCAGCGCGAAACCGAGTACCGCAATCACCATCGCGCTCAGTACCACCACAGAGGTCAGAATGCGCGCTTGGATAGACGTGCGCCAGAGCGTAACCGCCCAGGTCACTCCCCTGTTGGTGAAGTCTCGAAGCTTCGTTATTAATCGACGCAAGAATCGGCTCCCACTAAAGCTGACTGACCTTGATTAGTCACCCGTCTTGTACCCGACACCGCGGACGGTCAGCACAATCTGGGGGTTTTCCGGATCCAATTCAATCTTCGAGCGCAGACGCTGAACGTGAACGTTGACGAGTCGGGTATCCGAGGTGTGCTGATATCCCCAGACCTTTTCCAACAACTCATCACGGGAAAAGACCTGCTTCGGACGGGAAGCAAGAGTGTGCAATAGGTCAAACTCCAACGGGGTCAGAGAAATCTCCTTGCCATCGCGGAACACGGCGTGACCGGGCACGTCGATAGTCAGGTCGCCGACCTCGAGGGTCTCACTCGGGCTGTCCTCTTGACGACGCAGCCGAGCGCGCACACGCGCCACGAGCTCCTTCGGCTTAAAGGGCTTCGTGACATAGTCATCCGCACCGGATTCCAGGCCGAGGACCACATCGACCGTGTCGGTCTTCGCAGTCAACATGATGATCGGCACCGCCGATGTCTCTCGCACAGTGCGACAGACATCGACACCACCCATGCCCGGCAACATGAGATCCAGCAGAATCAAATCTGGATTCTCCCGCTCTGCTGCCTTGACAGCTTCGAGGCCATCGTCGACTACTACTGTGTCGAAGCCCTCGCGCTCCATCACCATCGTGAGCATTTCGGCGATGGCCGGATCATCATCAACAACCAGGATTTTTGAGCTCATGCGTCATATTCTAAACGTAAAGCTATCTAGTTCTGTAGTTTCCGGTTGAGGTGGCTAGCGCAGGCGTGCACTGATCCATTCCACAAGACGGTCCGCCCCATCATCCCCCGTAAGCATCAACCATGGTGACTGCCACGAGCCCCCCGCGAACTTCTGGTACGCCGCCAGCGTGCGCTCCTGCAAACCCGAGTCCTTTTCGTAGGTATCCCTAGTTCGCTGCACATCAGCGGCTTCCCGATTGCGTGCGCGGTCGGCTGCCACTCCCACCGACGTGGCCAGACAGACCTGAACGTCGGGAAGCGGAAGCTGGAAATCTCCGAATTCGGTCTTCTCAATCCACTCAACGATCGCCGAATCCTGTGTGCGAGCCAGGGAGTAGGCCGCGTTGGACGCGACGTAGCGGTCGATAATCAGAACATCGTTCTCGCGCGCTGCATCAACAATCGCTTGACGACGTTCTTTGCGGTCCAGAGCGAACAGGAGTGCCATTGCCCAGGCGGAGTCCGCAGTGTCGCCGAGCTGACCGTGCAAGGCTTGATCGGCGAAATCAGCGAAGATTGTCTGCCGGTACGCCGGAAAGGTCATCGATGAAACGGAGTGCCCTTGACTTCGGAGTTGATTGGTAACAGCTGTGACAAGCGTGTTCTTGCCAGCACCGTCGATTCCTTCGACTGCGATAATCAAATTTTTCTCCTCGCACACATGGCTACGGCCTAGCCTTGCTTAGAACTAGTAGCGGTAGTGCTCTGGCTTATACGGGCCCTCGACATCAACGCCGATGTATTCGGCCTGTTCCTTGGACAGCCGGGTGAGCTCGCCGCCAAGTGCCTCGACGTGAATGCGAGCGACCTTCTCATCCAGAATCTTCGGCAGACGATGGACAGAGTTGTCGTACTTATCACCGTTGCAGTAGAGCTCAATCTGCGCGATTGTCTGGTCGGCGAAGGAGTTCGACATTACGAAGGACGGATGTCCGGTGGCATTGCCCAGGTTGAGCAAACGCCCCTCGGAAAGCACGATCAGAGAGCGCTCTTCGCCGTCTGCATGCGGAAAGATGTACTCGGTGACCTGCGGCTTGATCTCCACACGACGGACATCATCGCGATGGTGCAGGCTATGCATGTCAATCTCGTTGTCGAAGTGCCCGATGTTGCCCAGCAGCGCGTGGTTCTTCATCTGCTGCATGTGCTCGAAAGTAATGACGTCCTTGTTGCCTGTGGCGGTGATGACAATGTCGACATCTGCGATGACGCTCTCAGTAGCGACAACGTCGAAACCGTCCATCAATGCCTGCAATGCGTTAATCGGGTCGGCCTCGGTGACCTGAACGCGAGCGCCCTGGCCAGCCAGTGCCTCTGCGCATCCCTTACCCACGTCACCGTAGCCACAGACCAGTACGTTCTTGCCGCCAACCAGCATGTCGGTACCGCGGTTGATGCCGTCCAGAAGGCTGTGACGGGTGCCGTACTTGTTATCGAACTTGGACTTGGTGACCGCATCGTTGACGTTCATGGCCGGGAATGGCAGCACTCCCTGCTCTGCGAAGTGGTAGAGGCGGTGGACACCAGTGGTGGTCTCCTCTGTGACACCCTTGACCGACTCTGCAATTCGGTGCCAACGGCCGGCATCCTTCTCCAGGCTGGCGCGAAGCATGTCCTTGAAGGCAATAAACTCATCCGAATCCGACTCTTCTGCAGGCGGCACCAGGCCAGCATCCTCGAATTCCATGCCCTTAATGACAGCCATGGTGGCGTCGCCGCCGTCGTCCAGAATCATGTTGGCATCTTCATCGCCCCAGTCGAAGATGCGGTCGAGGCACCACCAGTACTCTTCCAGTGTCTCGCCCTTCCAAGCGAAAACCGGAACACCCTGCGGGTCCTCCGGAGTGCCGTTTCGCCCAACGACGACTGCCGCAGCGGCCTCATCCTGAGTGGAGAAGATGTTGCACGAGGCCCAGCGGACCTGTGCGCCCAGCGCCGTCAACGTCTCGATGAGCACTGCGGTTTGAACCGTCATGTGAATGGAGCCGGAAATACGGGCACCGGCCAGTGGCTGCTGCTCCGCGTACTCTTCGCGCAGCGCCATTAGACCTGGCATCTCGTGCTCAGCCAGACGAATCTGGTGACGACCGGCCTCAGCCAGGGAGAGGTCTGCAACCTTGAAATCAATGTTCTTCGAGGACATGTAACGCTTTCTCTAGATTCTTTGACGTGAGATTCTTCTTAAAGAATTACTACTGGGGACGCGAGAGTTACTCTACCGCTTCGACGCAGTTTTCCAGCGCCGCCTGGTCAGACTCACTGAGTTCCCCCAGAAGACTATCGAAGACCTCGGATGCGATAGCCAACGCATCTTCCTCGCTGCCGTGCGCCTCGGAGATTCCCTCCCGGATGAAGCTGTAGTCCTCCACAATGTCACCGCCGCTAAATGGCGCACCATTCCAAATTGCAATGATCACAGCCGCCGCGAGTGCGCATGCTTTCTCATCGCTATTTTCGGAATCCACCCCAATGCGGCCAGCATCAATCAATGCACCAACACGATCCTGTGAGTCGAGATCCTGAACCTCATCGAAGAGTTCAATGACCGAATCGCTACCAAAAATCTCGGTATCCCAGATGGACATGATAGGTGGCCACGCTCCTTTCGCGCTTCGAACCAATAGCCAGTTTTCGCCTATCGACGAGCGCTTTCCAAAGAGCGCTTTTCGACGAGCCCACGGTAATCTGGCCGCCGACCTAAAAGCTGTCGCCTGCACGTACCGCTAGCCGGAGAACCGCATGTGGCCTTACCGAAGTTCTACCCGACTTTTCGTCACTTTTACAGTTCGAGAGACATATTTAATCCCTTCAACACAATTTTCACCCTAGAGAGAAGATAACGGGCATGTTAAGTTAGTTCCCAGACCTCGTAATGCAACTGTTATCTTTTTCGTTACAGGGCGACCTCACGCATGACACGAAAGGAGTACCTACCATGGTGAAGAAGGCTTTTGGAGCTCTTCTGCTTGCAGCCCTTCCCCTGAGCGCTTCGCTCGTAGGCTGCTCCGATAGCAATGCCGCCAAGGGTGCAAATCCGGAAAACGCCGGCTCTCAGTCGGAAATGGAGACCTCTGCTCCACTGCCTCCAGTTCCTAGTGATGCCGAGCTGCAGCAGACCACTGAACCGAATTCAGATTCCTCGCTGACTGAGACGAACGACAGTCTAGTATCTCGTCCGACCACGTCATCGAGCACCGAGATCGTTGAGGATCCGTACCTGCCACCGCAGGCGTACATCCCCCCGACTTCCACAAGCTCAAGTGCGACAACTCCGACGTCGACGACATCGACACCTCCGACGACCACGGAGACCACAGAGCCCACCTCTGACGACGTTTCTTCGCCGACGCCCAGCAAGCCGGTGCCACTGCTACCGGAAGATAACTCGGAAAAGCCGAACGACAGTCTTCCGGAAGGCGATGGTGGTGCAGCAGCTGAGCCGAAGCCGCCTTCATCGCAGGCGCAGTCCCAGTCGGGTACGCAAACCACAACTCCGTCCGAGACTCCTCAGAAGACTCCTTCGAAGGAGCCGACATCCCCGAAGGAGCCGACACCTCCGAAGGACCAGACCCCTTCGACGGAGAAGGACACCACTGGCGGCAATGGGGCTAGCAATAGCAAGATTTCCCCAATCCCGGAAAAGCCGAAGGACTCCGGATTCCTGGGAAATCTCTTCGATAACGACGAGGACTAACCCACCCGCGGGACGGTCGCGACAAAGACGGTTGCCCCGTCTTGGCGCGCAGTCAGCTCAATATCGGCTGCGTCGACAGCCGGAACCCAGGCCGCATGGCCGCTGGGAACCTCAACCACGGAGTCGTCGTGACGCAACGTAACCGTGCCCGCTGTAGACAACACAACCGTGGCGGAATCTTCGTCGAGCAGAACATGTTCGCCCGGCTCCAGATCCCGCGAACGAAGGCGGAACTCGCGCACCGGCGCGTCATAGTCATTCCAGCCATCATCGGTCAGCCGCGACTGCAGCACCGGATCTGGCAGCGGGCGGAAAGAGAGCACGCGCAGTAGCTCTACGACATCGACATGCTTAGAGGTCAGGCCTCCGCGCAGCACGTTGTCGGAGTTGGCCATGATTTCCACGCCCATGCCATTGAGGTAAGCATGCAGCTGTCCCGCACCAAGGTAGATGGCTTCGCCCGGCTGTAAGCGAAGGCGATTAAGCAGCATCGAGCCCAGGACTCCCGGGTCCCCCGGATACTTTCGAGCCAGTTCGCAGGTGGTCTCGGCTACTCGCGAGAACTCCTCGTCCTCGCCACTGTAATCCGCGCACTTGGCAGCCACGGCTTCGACCAGCTCATCGAGGACATCCTGGGGCAACGTCAACCACGTTGTAAACAATGCCCGCAGAGCGCTCTCGTCATCGGCGGCATCGAGCAGTCCCATGTAGTGGTCGAACTCCGGTACCGCCAGCGCCGCGAGCAACTCCTTCGTGCGCTCCACCGGGCGGAATCCGGCCAACGCGTCGAAGGTAGTCAGGGCGACAATGAGTTCTGGCTTGTGGTTATTGTCCCGGTAATTGCGGAAATGTGCAGTGGCCGGAATGCCCTCCGCATTTTCGCGTGCAAATCCCTCCTGAGCTTCTGCCAAGGTGGGGTGTGCCTGCAGCGACAGCGGCTCATCGGCTGCGAGCAGTTTCAACAGGAACGGCAGCCTGCCGTTGTCGGTGTCAATTGCGCATCCGAGCGCAGCCGCCGGATCCTGCGCAATGAGCTCATCCAGCGGCGTGCCGGCTACGGTGGCCGATGCCAGTGCATGCGCACCAAACCACAGTTCCGCCCAGGGCTTCGATGTGGGAGCGTCCGCACCGGTGATTCTCGCCAAATGTGTACGAGACCCCCAGGGGTACGACTGCAGCACGGGGTCCAACAGCTCCATGCCCGTATCACTCCTCTAATAGTCACTACTGGCGCAAGCACGCCAATCTCACCGAAGCCCCAAAAGCCTTCGGTGACACCCGGCGATTACGCAGAAAACGCCGCAATCGCACCAACTCTGGCTGCAGTAACACATACTTCAACCAGTGGATGATGAGTCTCCGCATCGAGCGCAGGGCACTCCACACGAGCCCATCCAGCTTCGCCGTAGTGGTCCCGGTAGTGGCTCACATTGTTCGGCGCAGCTAAAACAATCGCCCCCAACGGTAGCACTGTCGCCCCTTCATCCCCACCATCAATGAACGGGTCATAGAAAATATCCCGGCTTGCCTGGGGTTCTGCAGCGAGCAATGCGCCCACGCTAAGAGACAATTCGCTTATCGACGACGCTGCCGAGACCACGCCTGCCTCGAGCATCTGTAACGATGCCAGCTCCGCTACCGGCGCCAGCGCCGAGGTCGTCGACACTGCAAGCATTCTGCGGCCTGCCACCCACTGCGCTACCTGCCGCGCGGGGTTAACTGTTTCATCTCGCTGCGGAGCACAAGCGGCAATATCGGCGTCCACCGCATCGGCGACTTCCTCGACTATCCCAGCCGGAGCCAGAGCGGTGGCGCCACATTCGGTGAGCGCGCTGGCGATGGCACCGACATAGGCGGTAAAGGACGCCGACTCCGCCATCGCCGGGCGCGGAACCACAACCGTATCGGGGCTACCTGCGGCACGCAATGGCCCTTCACCGGGATCCACCACGACCGTGGCTGCTCCTCGCCTATGAGCTTCAGCCAGAGCTGCACCGAGTGGGCTGCCGGGGTTGTCGTCACAGACGATGACCAAATCGAGGGCGCCGACATAACTGGGCAACTGACGCGCAATTACGACCGGGCAGCGGATGTCGTCGGCAAGCGCGCGCACGGATTCGGCGGCGAGCTGCGCCCGACGATTTCCCACGAGGATGACCGCGCTGCGCGGCAGTGGAAGTTGAGCAAACGCTCCCCCGCGAGTCGCGGAGGCAGCAGCTCTGAGACCTGCGCCGGCAGTGGCCATACGGTAGAACAGGGCCTCTTGGCGCGGGTTATGGGAGGAGTCGAATGACGAGGTCATACTCCCAAGCATGCCTGAAAACGGGCGTGTGGGGTTGATTAACCGCGGATGATGCCGAGAACTTCGTCGACAAGCGCATCGACCTCAGCACGCGTCGGCGCCTCGACGTTCAGACGCAGCAGCGGCTCCGTATTGGAGGCCCGGACGTTGAACCACGCCTTGGAGTCCGCCAGCTCAATGGTCAGGCCATCCATCCAGTCCGAGGACTCGGTGCGATCGGCAAAGGCAGTCTCGATTTCCTTCTGCTTTGCCTGCTGCTCCTCTGCGCTGCCCAGGCGGGAATTAATCTCGCCGGAGGCCTCGTAGCGGTTGTACTCGGCCATGAATTCGCTCAGTGGCTTATCCTGCTCTGCCAGTGCGGCCAGGACATGCATGGCGGCGAGCATGCCGGAGTCAGCGTTAAAGAATTCCTTGAAGTAGTAGTGCGCCGAATGCTCGCCACCAAAAACAGCACTGTGCTCGGCCATTTGCGCCTTAATAAAGGAGTGCCCAACACGGGTACGAACCGGGGTTCCGCCGTTTTCCACAATCATCTCCGGCACGACGTGTGAGGTAATCAGGTTATGGATGATAGCCGCGCCCGGGTTCTGCTCCAGGTAGCGGGTGGCCACCAACGCACAGATGGCCGATGGGCTGACCGGGTTGCCCTTCTCGTCGACGACGAAGCAGCGGTCAGCGTCGCCATCGAAGGCAATACCGATGTCTGCGCCCTGCTCCACCGTGAACTTCTGCAGGTCAACGAGGTTGGCGGGCTCCAATGGGTTGGCTTCGTGATTCGGGAAGTTGCCGTCGAGCTCAAAGTAGAGGTCAGCAACATCCATGTCTTCCCCGAGCACTGCCGGGACTGTCAGTCCCCCCATACCGTTACCGGCATCGACTGCGATCTTCAGGCGACGGCCAGAGCGGATGTCGACCAGCCCATGGAGGAACGCCGCGTAATCCTGCAGAACATCCTCGTGATCAATTTCGCCCGGAGTGCCGGTGTACTCCGGGATTCCGTCGACAAGCAGATCCTTAATCTGAGCAAGCCCTGTCTCCTGCCCGATCGGGCGGGCGAGCGAACGGCACATCTTGATGCCGTTGTATTCAGCTGGGTTGTGGCTGGCAGTGAACATCGCGCCCGGGCATTCCTTTACTCCGGAGGCGAAATACAGCTCGTCCGTAGAGGTCAGGCCGAGCAGGGTGACGTTGAGCCCCTGTGCAGCCGCGCCGTCGGCGAAACTAGCCGCCAACTCCGGTGAGGACTCACGCATATCGTGGCCAACTACGGCACGTGTTGCGCCCTCTGAACGCATGATGTGTCCGAAGGCGGCGCCGATGGCTCCGACAAGATCCGCGTCGATGCCCTCACCGACAACACCGCGCACGTCATAGGCCTTGATGACGGCATCCAAATCGGAACGATTGTAAGTGCCCACGAAAAACCTCTCTGGGTAAGTATCAGTTTTGTGAAAAATGATACTAGCCCCAGAGAGGCTCTCACAAAGAAATGCCGCGGCAAGATGGCATGAGCTGGGGCACGGCGCCCGACCCGTTAGTCGTCCGAATCCTCCGGATCGCGAACTACATGCAGGTGACCGCGCGCGGATTTCCGCGTCGACGGGTGACGGCTGGAATCAATCTTGTAGGTCTGAGGACGGTTGTCGACCTCATCCCGCAGCACCAGGCCAGTCGCGTTGCGGCCAGCTTCACGGACGGCTTCCGCCAATGCGGTCAAATCATCATCGTCCTGGGCGGGCGTCGGCACGTCGTAACGCACGAGCTCCCAACCCAGCGGTGCGGTGATGGAACGCGCGTGCTTCTCACAGAGATCCCAGCTATGCGGTTCGGACGCGGCGGCGAGCGGCCCCACCACAGCCGTCGACTCCGCGTAGGCATACGTCAACGTAGCTACGGCAGGTTTGCCACAGCCGGGCCGGCAACAACGTCTAAAAACACTCACGGCATCAAAGTCTAGACCCTAACTTTAAGTTTCGATAGTTTTTCTCCCACTCCGGGCGTTTTTCGCTTTCCGACGCTCCCCGGGGCACCCCAGCCTTACCCAGCAAACCCGCGACATGGCCGAAAGTTGACCTCACCCACGTTGACAGGCCGACCGATTATGCTCAACAAATATGAATTCATCGGCTTATACTCCGCGCTCTTTGCGACGCTCACTGCGACGCGGTCGCGGACCTCGGGGACCTCTGCTGCCGCCGGAAGTACCTCGTTGGAAGAGCCGTTCAGAAGCTTTTGACCAGGCGGTTATTGACGCCTACGCCCCATTGGATCAGCGCTGGTCCCGACAACTGTCACACCTGGACATCGCCATCGACACGATTCCTCGCATGCAGTTACGCCCGGACATGTATTTCCCGGAAGAGATTGTCGCTGACGGACCTATACCGCTGGGACGGCTTATCCCCGCTGGCATTGACCGCGTAGGCAACCCCACCCGCCCCTGCGTAGTAGTGTTCCGCCGCCCCATTGAGCGCCGTGTCTCGGGTCGAGTGGAACTGGACCAGATGCTGCAATATGTACTGATCCGCCTGGTGGCGGTATATCTGGGCATTGATCCGGTTGAGGTGGACCCTAGTTTCAACGAGAACTTCCTGTAGAAAGCTTTCTTCTAAGGAGCTCCCTAGAGACCGGGTTAATAGACAAACAGTGTGTGATTCTCAAGATAGTAACTGGTCAGGCCCCATAAATTACCGGCTGCACGCGTGAATACGGGCTGCAAATGTGAAACTGTGCAAGTTTATGACACTTTCAGGCCATTTTTCGGGCGATTTTTGTCATAAACGCAGTCAGTAACTCGCATTAAGAACTAAGCGACAAAAGGGCCCACCCAGCGACATGCTGAGCGGACATATTTTCGTCTATTAACCCTAGAGAGCAGGAAAAACTCGTTCACCGAAAAATCCCCCAGGGTATTACCCAAGGGGAAACTGTGGCATTGCGTGCACACGAAAAACTAGCCGCGCGATCCTAGCCAATCTGCCGCTTCAAACGGCGGCGCTCACGCTCAGAGAGGCCACCCCAAATACCGAAGCGCTCATCATGCTCGAGAGCAAACTCCAGGCATTCATCTCGCACACCACAAGCACGACAAATACGCTTTGCTTCGCGAGTGGATCCACCCTTCTCAGGGAAGAAAGCTTCTGGATCGGTCTGGGCACACAGAGCTTGCTCCTGCCAGTCCTGATCGACGGCTTCAAACAACCCCGAAAGGTCATCTGCCCACTCTGTCAACGGCCGAGGCTGGTTTTCAGAGGAGCTATCATTCACAGCGATGTCACCCGCATTCGTCTCACTATCCACAGCAGAGCCGCCATCAAACATGCTGGACTTTTCCATGCCGAGGGCCTCCTGATGGTTGTTGCTGCGGGTCTTTAAATTGGGCTTAGTGTGCGAAACACACATTTGTGATTACACACGTGTAACCCACCATCGGTCAAGCCGAATAGAGAATTTGCCCCAATACTTTTCATTGCCCCTGAAGCCCCTCCCCCCGCGTTGGGGATTAAGTTCAGGTTGAAGGATGGTGCCCGAACCCTAAACCTGCCACCCAAACTCAATCACATTCACCACATGCCTCTCACCAGCAACTTTGGCGACACTTCGGCAACTCTAATCAGATATTGCCGACAAAAGTCTGACACGCCGAAGGCTGCAGACTAGACATCCGTCGAAAAACGTACTCCGTGATCGGGGATCTGGACGCCCGGCCACACACGGATACCGTTGATCAATTCACAGCGCGCACCAACGACGGCACCCTCGCCGATAATGGCATCACTGATGACCGTTCGCGGGCCAATATCGGCACCATCGGCAATCACAGAGCGCTCGATTACAGCACCGGCACCGATGCGTGCGCCGTCGAAGATCACCGATTGATCAATCCGAGCTCCCGCACCAATCTCCGCCCCACGGCCGACAACAGAGCCACCGTAGAGAAGAGCACCGCCACCGACCGACGCAGATTCGTCGACAAGCGCTTCGCCGTGCTTACCCTCTAGAAGTGGTGACGGCGCGATACCGCGGACCAAATCAGAGGAGCCGCGGACGAAGTCACCCGGAGTCCCCATGTCACGCCAGTAGGCGTAATCAACGTGACCGTAGACGTTCATACCGCGGTCAAGCAGCGCTGGGAAGATTTCACGCTCAACGCTAATGGGGCGACCAGCCGGAATCGACTCGATAATCTCGCGGCGGAACACGTAGATACCGGCATTAATCTGATCGGTCGGCGGATCCTGGGTCTTCTCCAGGAACTCCAGGACGCGCCCATCCTCATCGGTCGGAACACAGCCGAACGCGCGTGGATCCGGCACACGGACGAGGTGCATCGTGACGTCCGCATCCTTCTCCGCGTGGGTGCCCAACACCGCGCGCAAGTCGGTACCGCCGAGGACATCGCCATTGAAAATCATTGCGGTGTCATAGCGCAGCTTGTCTAGGACGTTTCGGATACCGCCACCGGTTCCCAGCGGCTCAGCCTCAAAGACGTATTCAATTTCGAGACCCAAATCCGAACCGTCGCCGAAGTGTTCTTCAAATACTTCAGCTCGGTAGGAGGTGCCCAATACCACGTGCTTCATACCTGCTGCACGAATGCGGCCAAGCAGATGCTCCAGGAATGGATGCCCTGCCGTGGGCAGCATCGGCTTCGGCGTATTCACGGTAAGGGGACGCAAACGCGTACCTTGCCCGCCGACCAGAATGACAGCGTCAGTCTGTTCAGCCAACGTGGCTCCCGCCTGCTGTGCAGCATCCGCTCCCGGCTGGAAGGCGGAGCCATGCCCAGCACTCGGACGAACTTCGGTAGTCATGAAATCGGTAACTTTCTTCGATGGATCGTTCCAACAGTTAATTAATTCCTACGCTTTTTGACCGCGATTATGACTTTGCCACGCAGGAACAGCCCCAAACGCAATGCCAGTCGCACAGGTGCCAGCGCCGGCCCCGGCAGGCGATCTGACATAAAACGGTATGCCGACTCGTGATGGGCCCTTACGGTAATTTCTGGGTGCTTACTGGCAGAATGGCCCTGCGCGTGACGAATCTCTGCACGGGGACAGAAAATATTGCTCCAACCGGCCTTGCCCAGTCGGTCACCCAAATCCACGTCCTCCATGTACATGAAGTAGCGGGTATCAAAGCCATCAATCTGGTCGAACGCATCCCACCGCAGCAGCAGGCATGCACCCGACAACCATCCCGCCGATCGCTCACGATCCATATCCGTGTCATCCCGGTAGTGACGTGAGAAAGGGTTAGTAGGCCAGATATCGGCAAGCAGCGCGTGTCCGATACCACTGACAAGTTTAGGAACCGCGCGTGCCGACGGGTACACGCTGCCATCCGCCTCGCGAATCAGCGGACCAATCGCTCCAGCTTTGGGATTGCGCTGCGCGCATTCCAACAGAACATCGATTGCGCCAGGGGCAAACACCACGTCAGGGTTGACCAGCATGACGTAATCAGGATTGATTTCACCAGCACGGCGAGCCCGCCCCAGCTCCGCAATGCCACGGTTGGCGGCCGCGCCATAGCCAATGTTGCCGCCGGTGCGCAGAAGCTGAACATCCGCTCCGGTCTCCTTGGCCCGAGCTTCTTCCTTCTCCACGGAACCATCCGTCGAGCCGTTGTCGGCCATAATCAGACGCGTGGAGGCACTGGCGGCGGGGCCCAGCGAATCCACCAGCTTGCTCAGGTGCTCACCGGGCGAAAAGGTCACGGTGACCACACCGAGCGGAAGCTGCGAGGGTTGCGGGGAATTCGAGGTTTCAATCACAAACCTAGACCCTAGGTCAGGACTGCCCGCAAAGTGTCCTGCCACTCCGGAAGCGCATGTAGACCTACCTCACTCCATGCCGAACCATCCAACACGGACCAGGCCGGACGTGGGGCCGGACGTGGGAACTCACTGCTGGTACAAGCCACCACACGCTGCGGATCGTGACCGGTGAGCCGAAACACTTCGCGAGCCACCTCGAACCATGTCGCCTCACCGCTGCCCGTGACATGGAAGGTGCCGGTCGGTGCGCTGCTCGGTTCGGACAACACACGTTCGGACAACTCCCAGACAGCTCCGGCGAGATCACCGACAAATGTGGGGTTTCCGTGCTGATCGTCAACGACCTTAATAATTGCCGGATTGCCTTTGTCGTCAGTCGCCGTCTCTGCCAGACGCATCATCGTGGAAACGAAGTCCTTGGCCTCCGGCTGTGTGGGCCCCGACCAGACCCACGCCGTGCGCAAAATAGCGAAACGCGCACCCGAATCACGCACATTATTCTCCCCCACTAACTTGGTACGTCCATACATAGTCTGAGGCGCGGTGAAATCATCAACTCGCAGCGCTCGGCGCTGCCCCGTCATCTCATCGATTGCTACATCACCGAAGACATAGTCGGTGGAGATGTGAATGAGATACGCGCCTTCTTTTTTCGCCCGAGCCGCCAAGTACTTCGGTCCAAGTGCATTGATAAGGTGCGCCGAACCGGGATCGGATTCTGCGCCATCGACATCGGTCGCCGCTGCCGCGTTAATGATGATGTCGACGTCGTCAAGCAGAGGCGTTGCCTCCACAGCAGCCGAATCAGTGATATCCAACTGTGCCCGCGTAAGAGCGAGCACCTCAACATCGGCGGCGAAAGAATCACACTGAAGCGCAGTACCCAGCTGTCCCGCCGCGCCAGTTATGGCGACAATGGGACGCCGCGAGTTGCTGTGGGTTGGTCCAGGAGTGGCGAAATGCGAGACTGAAATTTCGGACATATTCTTCTTTATCACTATCGTAGATACGATTGACACTGTGTTGAGGTGTAACCGCACACGGTTGGACGGTTAAGGTTTATGTAGTTTCCGCAGCTGCTTACTGCTCTCCACGATGTGTGGAATGCCCACGCAGACATGCAGCACAAATTATATTTTCGAAAACGGTTTAAGAGGAGCCCCGGTTTGAGCAGCCACACGCCACGCGCGCGTCACGCACGCGATATTCAAGCGCCACCGTCCTCTGCAGAGAGTACCGCCCAAGCTTGGCCGCCGATGCTGCGCAATGCGCTTGTGCTGCTCTCGGCCATTATCCTGGTTATTTCCGCAGTTGGCTGGTGGACACTCGGTAGGACCACCGACAACTTGGGTTCGGGTGGCGACTTCGGTCTGGGCAGTGAGAAGGACGGTGCAACCGATATTCTGCTCGTCGGCTCCGACTCCCGCACCGATGCCCAGGGCAACCCGCTGACTCCGGAAGAAGTTGAGCTTCTGCGTGCCGGCGACGAAGAAGCCACGAATACAGACACGATTATTGTGATTCGTGTTCCTGCCGATGGTTCTTCAGCGACGGCAATTTCCATTCCGCGCGATACCTATGTCCACACCAATCGCCTAGGCAACACAAAGATCAATGGTGTCTACGGCAATACAAAGCAGATGGTGGAAGAAGAACTCGCAGGAAGCGGGGCCTCGCCGGAAGACATTGAGCGTCGCTCGACCGAGGCCGGACGTAGAGCTCTGATTGAGACCATTAGCGACCTCAGCGGTATCACCGTTGACCACTACGCAGAAGTTGGCCTGCTCGGCTTCGTCCTGCTCACCGACGCCATCGGCGGTGTCGATGTATGTCTGAATGAGGCTGTTTACGACGAGTTCTCTGGTGCGGACTTCCCGGCGGGCTCACAGACGTTGAAGGGTGCCGACGCGCTCTCATTCGTCCGCCAGCGCCACGGCCTGCCCCGCGGTGACCTCGACCGAATTACTCGCCAGCAGGTCTTCATGGCCTCGTTCACCAATAAGCTGCTCGGCGCTGGCACGCTGTCTAATCCCGCGAAGCTGTCTGAACTGGGCAACGCCGTCCAGCGTTCGGTGGTGCTCGACGACAACTGGGATGTCACCGGATTTGCCACCCAGATGCAGGGCCTCAGTGGTGGCAACGTGAAGTTTGAAACTATCCCGGTGACCTCGATTGACGGTGTCGGTGACTATGGCGAGTCGGTGGTCACAATCGATAAGGGCCAGGTTCACAAGTACTTCGAGACCCTGCTGGGCACCAAGGAAGAAAAAGCTCCGGCGAAGGAAGAAGACGAAAAGAAGGCTGACCCCAACGCGGCTGAAACTACGGTCAGCGTTTACAACGCCACAGGCATTGAAGGTTTGGCCAGCGGCGTCTCAGGTTTCTTAACGGAAAAGGGCTACACCCAGGGCGAGGTCGGCAACGCTGAGTTCGCCGGCGTTGCCTCCAGCCAGATCAATGCGGCTGACCCAGAGGATCCGGCAGCGCAGGCCATCTCTGAGGCACTCGGTGGCGTACCGATTGTCCACGATCCATACCTCGACCCGCACCACATCTCAGTGACAATTGCCGGTGACTACGAAGGCCCGGGATTGACATCAGAGGGAATGGCCGCTGATTCGGGCGACGGTGCCGAACCCGCGCCTGAAGTCGAAGATGGTTCCAATGGCGATGTCATCGGCCAGGAAGGCGGGGCAATTCCGCAGGAAGATCGCCCCGCTATCGACGCCGCCGGCGTGACCTGCGTGAACTAGGCCCGTCCCTTCGGGGAGACCTCAGCGACATGTTCGATGAGGTTATATTCCTCAATTGCGGCCAAGGCCTCCTTGGCCTCCTGTTCGTCCAGCACGTTCATGATGAACCCGTTCTGGACGAACACCCAATCACCTGCCACCAGCTCAGGCACGTACATTGCCGAGCATTGCCGCTTCTGCCCCGCCATATCCACCGTCGCCATCGGCAATGGACCATCGGCGATTGCCAAAACCCGGGCAGGGATTCCAAGACACATCGTGTTACTTCGTCCTCTCCACTACAGTCGGGCGTCCGCCGAACCAGGGCTATCCGTTGTTATATTGTCCGCAGGTGCACCGGCATGTTCCTGCATCGTGAATGTCATCACTCCCGCAGGTGCCGAACTACACGGTAGGCACGGATCAGCGGCCCAAATCGACTTCTCGACCCCCGCAGTCTCCCCGCCACCGCACAGCTGCTCGGTAAGCATACGCGTCAGCCAGGGTTCATTCTGCGCAGTCGGTGTCATAATCTGACAATCCGTAATGATGCCGTCAGCTCCTGCCGTATAACGATGCACTAACAGCCCACGTGGCCCGTCAATCATCCCGACACCACTGCGATGTCCTTCAAAGTCAGCATTCTCAATCGCCGTCGCAGCATTCGGATTGCACACATGGTCGCCGAGCAGCTCCCCGTCGGCAAGCACCCGCTTCGCCCAGGCCACGGTGTCGGCGAGAAGCTGGCGTTGGGCGTCGCGTGGGCTGATTCCACGCTTATCGACGACAACCTGCCTGGAGACCGGCCCCACCCGGTAAAAATCTGCCCGCTGACCTTCACAACCATCCTTGCCCAGCTCCTTCGAGGCATCAAACACCGGCCTGGGAGCGGCATCGCCCGGACGGGATTCCCGAACACGTGTAGGCCAATCAGCAGCCGGGAAAATCTGCGCTGCGGTATCGGTGTCGTGCCGCGCGACTGCCAGGTAATTTCCCAGCGGAGCAAGTTCACCGTCAGCGTCGACGACTGCGACGTCGAGACCGTCAAAAGTATCCGTCCAAGCACCAGAAGCATCGGGGGCGGCAAGAAGCTCCACTTCCTTGATTACCGCCGTCTCAGCCAGCGCCTCCAGAGCACTTTCGGCCTCAGAAACAAGCGTCTTATCCACTGCCGCGCGCACACCGCCGGGGACGGCGACATCCGGGAAGTGCGACGGTGCCCCCGCTGCACGCATCAGAGCTTTTCCCGCACGCTTCATTGCCCGCGCCCCCTCGCGGTCGGCGGCCACAAACTTGGTCGCTAGATTATCCAAGGTCGACCCGGCCGCCAGCAGCTCTCGAATCAACTGTGCGGTGCGGGGAATATCGGAAATCCCGTAGAGGTCCTCCACCGCCCGTACACCTGCAAGATGATGCACAACCGGGCACAGGCCACACAGCCGCTTGGTGATATCTGGCACATCTAATGCCTGCTTGCCCACGAGCATCCCGTCGATACGCGGCAGCCCTGAAAGGTCGAAGGACACCTGTGTGATGGCGCCGTTGTCATCGCGATAGACATCCAGTCGTGCCTCGAATGGGTCAACAAGCTCATCGAGCTGGATGTGCTGGGTAACCGGAACGGATTTGGATGACATGGTCCGCCTGCGCCTCCTTCGCGCTGAGTGCTTCGCCATAATGGTATCTGTGCATGAGCTTGGATTGTTGACCAGCGTGGTGGAAAAGATTGCCGAGGTCTGCCCGGGACGTACCGTGACAAAGGTGTCAATGCGTGTGGGCGACCGCTCCGGGGTCGTCTACGATTCCCTCATCGCCGCATGGCCTGTGGCCAGTGCCGCGACGCAGTGTGAGGGCGCCGAGTTAGATGCCGAGCTCATTGTCTCGACGGTCTACTGCCCCACCTGCGAGGCTGAGCATGAAATTGATGAATTCTATGCTCTAACCTGCCCTGTCTGCGGCACCCCAACTGCGGATTTGCGGCACGGCCGCGAGTTTGAAATCTCCAGTATTGAGGTCAGCGCTGAGGGCGAGGGTTAGACGTCACTGTCGCGCTCGTCGGCAAGCCAGCTGTCGATGAGCTCGCGCGCAACCTCAGTCGCCTCCTCAATGCCGCCAAGTGCCGTGTTGCTGAGCCCCACCACCATGTCGGCAGACTCGTAGACCACTCCCACCACACCGACGCGCTCAGGCTCCTGCCCCAGCAGTCGCGCCGCGGTGAGCAAATCCAGCAAGCCGACCTGATGCGCGGACAGCTTTGCCGCCAATAGTCTAGGGATCTGGTCACCGACGAGCTTGACGACGGTACCGGGATCCCCCGGACCAGCGAGAGCGTCGAGCAACAATAGGTTCTTGGCCTCCTGCACGATGGGCAGCAACTCCATACCGCAGGTGCCACCATCGATGTAGGCAACCGCACCCGTCCATTCGTCCCCTCGCCCGGCGAGGTTCGCAGGATCATCGAGGTTGGAGGGCGACCAGACCAGATGCGCAGAATCCCCGGCCTGCGTTGTCTGCCCCATGCCTGCAGATTCCAGTTCTGGGGCAAGGCGCCTCAGCAGCTCGAGACCAATGCCGTCGTCGCCCATGACGGGGTTGCCGATGCCAAGAACCGTCACCAACGGAGTGCCAGCATCAGCACCGGTGACTGCGTCGGACACCTTATCGTTACCCAATGATCTCCTATCCAATGCGTGGAGAGTCAACCGGTTGCGTGCCGCGCGGTAGCCAGACAGAGCCACCAATCATCGAGGACAGACCACCGTGGTTGTGTACCGCATCAGAGCGGATAACCAGGTAGACGTGAATGATGGCGAAGAGCCAAATCAGGTACATGATGATTGTGTGAATCAGGCGGAAGTAGCCGATGCCAATCCAGTGCGTGGGCATAGCCAACAGCTGGAAGAACCAGTTGGACTGGTCCATCATCGCGTATAGCGACAAACCTGTGAGCATCTGGATGAAACACATCGCGTAAATGCCGGTGTACGCCAGCTGCTGCAGCGGATTGTGTGCGAAGTAGAACGGCCCTTCCTTGCGCAGGAAGAGGTAGTACTGCATCGTGTGCCAGAGGTCTTTAACATCCTGCTTGTTATAAATCGGCCATAGCGCACGCCATCGTGTTTGTCGGTCGTGGGTAACAAACAGCAGAATGACACGCCATAGCCCCACCGCGATCCATAGGAATCCGGCTAAGAAGTGCGCGAAACGGACATATCCCATCGCGAATCCCGCGGCCGAGCCGTCATAGGTGCGCTCAGTCAAATAGGGCTGCATGATGTACCAGCCAGTAAAGGTCATCACCAACATCAGCGCCAGGTTCAACCAATGTTGAACGCGCAGCGCCCATCCCCACAGGTGAACCTCGACCCACGAACCGGAGCCCTTCTTGTTCTCCGCAATGGCCTCGTCGAGTTTCCGCAGCCCCATTGCCACGAATCCTTCGAAGATGAACTCTCCGATGATATTTCCGTCTTTGTCAATGGGCGCAAGCGCGACGCCCATGCTGCGGTGCCCGCGACCATGATGCATGTTCGCGTTACGACGAAGTAGAACGCCTTCCTCACGGGACATCGTGGATGCCTCAACGACCGCATTCAATTCACCGCGCATGATGGCGACATCGACCGTTTGATCCGCAATGTTGAGGCCGTGCACCTTGGCAATGGAGTAACGGCGGTCAGGCGTCGCCGGGTCGTAGGAATCCGGGGTCAGTTTCATCAGTGGCGTGCCGTCGAGGTGGAAAAGATCGTCACGACGACGACGCAAGCTGACCTTTAGCGCAAGGTCGACAGGATCGCGGGAGTCGTCCGGGACAATTGCTGCGGCCTGAATGACCTCGGATGGCGACAACCAGTGGCTGGTGTGTGCGTCAATAACCGCAATAACCAGGGGGTTGCCCTTGGAATCTTTTAGTCGCAGTTCCGGATTTTCACTCACTGGGGGTGTCATGCCGTCGTCACCTTAAACATTTCCTGACCAGCCGGATCCAAAATGTGGACTGCGCAGGCCATACATGGATCGAAGGAATGAATCGTGCGAAGTGGTTCAAGCGGCTGCTCGGGATCAACCAGCGGATGTGTGCCATCGCCAGCCAGCGCGTGCTCGTATGGGCCAAGCTGCCCCTTCGGGTCACGGCCACCGGCCAGCCACGTGGTGGGAACCACGGCTTGGTAGTTGGTCACCTTGCCATTTTCAATTTTGACCCAGTGGCTGAGCATGCCACGAGCGACCTCGAGGAAGCCCACGCCCTGGCACTTTTCCGGCCACGTGGTCGGCTCCCAACGGCTGTTGTCGAAGACATCGATGTCGCCGTTCTTCAGGGCCTCAACGAACTCCGGGAAAATGTGATCTGCCAAGTAATTGGCGGTGGTCACAGACTCCACAGCACGTGCGTAGGTGCGTCCCGCAGTGGAGTTCATCTGCTCAATGCGCAGGTCGAGCTTATCCATGACCTCGTCGACCAGGCGCATTGTCTCCGGCTCCTTCTGCAGGTATGCCAACAGCACACGAGCAACCGGGCCAACTTGAACAGCGCGACCGTCGTAACGCGGCGCCTTCGACCAGGTGTACTTTTCATTGTCCGACAACCACTCGTACGGCGGCTTCGGGCCGGTGTAGTTCACAGTTGTTTCGCCGTCATACGGCTTGAGGCCGACATCATCGCCGGCTTCCTGCGTATACCAGGCGGAGTTGATGAATTCCTCGATCTTTTCCGGCTGGAATGGGTGGAGCTTGGTGTAGTCACCGTCGAGAATGACACCGGGCTTGATGTCTGGATGCACGGTCTGGACACGGGACTTAGCCGGGTCGCCGGAGTAAGTGGCGCCGGCCATGCCTACCGCCAGGAAGCTGTCGGAGGAGCGACCGATGTCGAAGTAGTCCTTGTAAACGCTCATGATGGCGACTGCATCTGGGTAGAAGCAGTCATTGACGAACTCCACGATCTCGTCGATCCAGGACTTGATCTGATCAATGCCGACTTGGTTGACCGTCTCAGAGCGTTCCGGGTCGATGGAGCACGCCATGCCTCCGACCAGGAAGTTCGGGTGTGGGTTCTTACCGCCGAAGACGGTGTTAATGCGGATGATAGAGCGCTGGAAAGCCAAGGCGTCGAGGTAGTGCGACACTGCCATCAGGTTGGCCTCAGGTGGCAAGCGGTAGTCCTCATGTCCCCAGTAGCCGCCGGTGAAGATGGACAGCTGGCCGGAGTCCACAATGCCCTGCACGGTCTCCTTGACCCGGGCGAAGGTTTCTTCGTTGTTGCCCTTCCACGTCGAGCCGATCGACTGCGCGAACTCAACGGTCTTCTTCGGATCTGCCTCGAGAGCCTTCGTGACATCAATCCAGTCCAGACCGTGAAGATGGTAGAAGTGCACGACGTGGTCGTGAATCTCCTGCGAGCCAATCACCAGGTCGCGAATACGACGTGCCTGCGGGGGCGGTGTCGAGCCAATGGCATCTTCGACAGCGGCAATGGACGCCACTGAGTGAGTACCCGTGCACACACCACAGATACGACCAACGAATGCCCAGACATCGCGAGGATCGCGGTTTTTCACAATGGTTTCGATACCGCGGAACTGAGTAGTCTCACTCCACGCGGTTTTGATCTGGTCTCCCTCGCGTTCCAGCTCAATGCGAAGGTGTCCCTCGATTCGGGTAATCGGGTCGATTACAACTTTTTCCGTAGCCATGTCCTATGCCCCCTTAGTTGTCCTTCGAATCGGATGCTGTCTCGCTCTGCGTGCCTGGTGCGTTTGAAGGAAGGTCGACCATCGGTGGCTTCCGGCCTTCCACACCACCAAACGCAGCCAACACCTTTTCTTCGCCGTTGGAGCGCCTTATCTTCAGTTCCTTCACCAGTGTGAGTCCGCCATGGACCGCGGCACCTGCGGCAGTGGCAGCCAGCAGTCCAACGCCGACCGTGTTCACGCTGGACTCCACTCCAATACCCGGGATTCCCGGCAGCTTGTCGTAGAACGGAGTGAACTGGTCGAAGAAGTCCTTCTCAGTACAGCCAATACATGGGTGACCAGCACCAATTGGCCAACCGGACTTAAGGTTCCACTGCACGATTGGGCATGGGCTAAACGTGGATGGCCCCTTACAGCCGACCTCGTAAAGGCACCAGCCGTTTCGTGCGCCTTCGTCGTCGAAGGTTTTCACGAACTGACCGGCATCGTAATGCGCGCGACGCGGGCAGGAGTCGTGAATACGCTGGTCATAGGCAAACTTTGGCCGCCCCTCAGCGTCGACCTCCGGTGTCTTGCCATAAGTGAGTACGTACGTCAGGGTGGCCGTAATCACCTCACCAATCGGCGGACAACCAGAGACGTTAATCACCGGCTTGTCCTTGATAATCTCATCGACACCCTTGGCACCGGTCGGATTCGGCTTAGCAGCCTGGACAGAACCCCAGACTGCGCAGGCACCAACGGCCAGGATTGCCGTGGCCTTCTCAGCAGCCTCGAGCAGCACCTGTTCTGCCGACTTACCGCCAATGGTGCAGTACGCACCGTTCTCGCCGGTCGGAATCGAGCCATTGACCACCAGAATGTGATCCTCGGCATTCATGTCGTCCAAAGCCTTTTCAGCCGCATGCCCGGACGGTGCCATGAGCAGCTCGTTGTAGTCCATCGAAACCAGGTTCAGCACCACATCTTCAGCAGTGGTGCCTCCGGAACGCAATACGGATTCCATACATCCGGTACATTCCTGCAACTGCAGCCAAGCCACCTTCGGCTTCTTTACAGCCGAGAGCTTATCTGCGATTTCCTCCGCCGAGGGAGTCAGTGACTGCGCCGCAGCCTCACCGACATTCGGAGTTCCGGCGGCAAAAATTGCCGCCATAGTGCCACAAAACTTCATGAAACTGCGCCGTGAGACACCAGCTCTAGCGAGGTTTTCGCCGAGGGTCCCTTCCTGCCAATTCGCGCCACTAATCATTTTTTCGCTGCGCCTTCTGCTTAGTTATTAGGAATATTGGTTTCGAGGTTTTACAACTACCAAGGCCCATTGCCTATACATGGCCAAGTATAGCGACCTAAGAACAACCTGAATAATGGTGCTGCGCTGCGGTTATAACAAAATAATATGCAAGATAAATGTTGCGTAAATATAGCTCCAGGTACAGGTAGTGAACGTGAAAAACCGCCGCAGATTACAGCGGGATATCACCTATCCCCCACTAAGGTGGAGCGAAGCGAGGGGGGGGTAACGGGGCCGTCGTCAAGCATGCCGTGACGCCCCCCATTGCTTCACGACGGCCCCCGGCGCGCGCTTAATCAACCAGCGCAGGGTTGACCCAACGGAGCCATTCGTCGATGCCCTCCCCGGTCTTAGCGGAGACCTCAATCACCTTCACGCCTGGATTGACCTTTTCCAGGTTGGCGCGGAAGAGCTCCATGTCGAAGTCAAGGTACGGGGCAAGGTCCATCTTGTTGATAACCACCACCTGTACAGAGCGGAACATCACCGGGTACTTGACCGGCTTATCCTCCCCCTCGGTGATGGAGTAGACCATTGCCTTGCGAGTCTCACCGACCTCAAACTCAGCCGGACAGACAAGGTTTCCCACATTTTCAATCATGACCAGGTCAAGCGTGGACAGATCCAGCCCCTCGAGCGCGCGGGAGACCATCGGGGCGTCCAAGTGGCATTCACCACCGAATCCGTTGCCCGTGTTCAGCAGCGAAATCTGTGCCCCGTAACCCTCCAGGCGGTCGGCATCGAGAGCCGTCTCAATATCGCCCTCGATAATGCCGACGCGCAGCTTTCCCTGCGCAGCCGCCAGTGTCTTCTCCAACAGCGCAGTCTTGCCTGAACCCGGGGAGCTCATCAGGTTGATGGATTCCACGCCATGCTCAGCAAGCAGCTCGCGATTATGCTCCGCGCGGTGGTCGTTCTCGCTGAAGATGTCCTCGAGGATGGTCACGCGTTCCACGCCGGTTTCATAACCCGAGTGGTCGCCGTGGCTAGTGTCATCGGGATCGGCGAGATGAACGTGGTCATGGCCGTGATGGTGGTCATGGTCGTGGTCATGATGATGGTGGTGATGGTGGTGTGCGTCATCGCCGTCATGCCGGTGGAAACGTCCCATGATAAAACCGTCTTTCCTACTTGTGCGTGTCGACGTCGATGTCGACGATTGTGAACTCTTCCCCCGAGATTACGCGTCCCGGCTTTCCACACGTGGGGCACAGCAGGCCGTCGAGTGGCCCCACCTGTTCGCGATGCCCGTGCGCGCATTCGACAACCGCAGGTACCCAGTCAATATCCAATTTCGCGTCCCCCAAACCGGTATCGCGACTGACGAAATCCCACGCGTATGAAAGGGTTTCTGGCACAACCTGCCGTAGAGCGCCTATCCGCAGGTGCACAGTGCGTACAGTTCGACCTTCGGCTGCTCTCGTGACAACCTTCGCTAACTGCATGCTCAACGCTACTTCGTGCACAATCTCCAAACTAGCAGTGCGAACGGACCCGAGCCGCTTACGTAAAGTTGAATGCATGGAAAAGGCAGGCGCGACCGGGGCGGGGATGGGTACGAGCATTCAACGCATTCGCTGGCGTATCGAAGGTATCGTCCAGGGGGTCGGATTCCGCCCTTTTGTCGCCACCATCGCCCGGCGCGCGGGTCTCGTCGGCTTCTGTGGCAACGATGAGCAGGGCGTATTCATCGAGGTAGAAGGCACGTCGGACGCCCTCGCTGCCTTCCGCAGCCAGCTTTTCACCGAACTGCCGGCGCTTGCCCGCATCATCAATCACTCCGCCGAGCACATCGCGGCACTGGGCCATGAGCGCGAGTTCACCATCGTGCCCTCTCGCCACAGCTACTCCGGCCGCGCACTGCTTCCGCCCGACACTGCACTGTGCCCGGACTGCCGCCGTGAGTTTTTCGACCCTACCAACCCGCGCTACCTCTACCCTTTCATCTCCTGCACCAACTGCGGACCGCGCCTGTCCATCATCACTGAACTGCCCTACGACCGCCCGCGCACCACTATGGCGGCCTTTCCGATGTGCACCCCGTGCGAGCGCGAGTACACCGACCCCACCGACCGCCGCTATCACGCTCAGCCAATCAGCTGCTTCGACTGTGGCCCGCGTCTGAGCTGGCACGATGCAGGCGGCACCACCACCGCCACCTCCCGCGAGGAGGTTCTCGCGCTCTTTCGTCGCGCACACGCACTGCTTGACGACGGCGCCCTGCTCGCCGTCAAAGGTATTGGTGGTTTTCACCTGGTCTGCGATGCCACCAATGACGCTGCCTGCGAGAAACTACGGATGCGCAAACGTCGACCCGACAAACCGTTGGCGGTAATGGCCCCCACTGTTGACACTGCTGCCCAACTGGTTGAGTTAACTGAGCAGGAGAAGCGTTTCCTCGACTCCCCTGAGGCACCGATTGTGATTGCACCGAAGCAGCGGTCGGGGCCGCTTTCCAATCTCATCGCACCGGGCCTCGACAGCTTCGGGATTATGCTTCCGTACTCAGGCATTCACCTGCTGCTTTGCGATCGCCCGCTCGTGGTCACCAGCGGCAACCTCAGTGGCGAGCCCGTGTGTACCGACAATGTCGATGCGCTGAAGAAACTCGGTCACATCGCCGACGCTTTCATCCTCCACGACCGCGAAATCCACGTACCCGTTGAAGATTCGGTTTTCATCGGCACCGCCCCATCACGCCGGTCCCGCGGCTTCGCTCCCGTCCCCGTTTCAATCACGCCCACCGATTCTCGTAGCCACACTGGCCCTGGCCCTGGCACTGACACTGGCCCTGGCACCAGCGCCCGGAACACGTCCCAACCCACCATTTTCGCGACCGGCGGAGAGCTGAAGAACACTTTCGCTATCGCGCATGGGGACCTCGCTCACGTCTCCGCGCACATTGGCGACATGGGTTCGTGGGCCAGCCAGAAGGCCTACCAGAGAGCAGTTGACCAGCTCCTTTCCATGCGCGATGCGACCCCGGATCTTGTCGTCTGCGATCTTCATCCGGGCTACGCCACTACCGCCTTCGCCGAACGCTTCGCCGCCGAGCACGACATCGAACTCCTCGCAGTTCAGCACCACTTCGCACACGCGCTCTCCCTACTCGCGGAGCACCGTCTCCTCTCCCCCAATGCGGGTCGCGCCGTCGTCGCCACCCTCGACGGCACCGGCTACGGCACTGATGGCACCATCTGGGGCGGCGAGATCCTCACGCTCAGTCGCAGTTCCGCAAACTGGGAACGCACCTGGCACTGCCCCACTTTCCCGTTGGTCGGCGGAGATCGCGCCGTCACACACCCGTGGCGGCTCGCCCTCGGTCTCACTCACGCATGGGAGCTTAACGACGACCACCTTGTGCGCAACCTCTCCAACGAGCGCGAAGTAGCCCTGGTTAAAAGCCAGTTGGCGACGGGAGTTGGCACAGTGCAAACTTCATCTCTCGGCCGCATATTCGATGCCGCCGCAGCACTGCTGCTTCCTCGCTGGCGCGGTGGCGGAGCCATCAGCTACGAGGCGCAAGCGGCCATGGAGTTGGAGGCAGCGGCGACTCGCTACGTGAGGTCACATGCGGAAGCGCTTGGAGCGGTCAGTTCAGAGACCAAGCCAGTGCCCTTCCAGGACGTCATTCGGGAAGCGGTAGCTTCGCCTGACGCTGAGCAGGCCGCATTTGTGTTTCACGGTGGGGTCGCGGGTGTCGTCGGCAAGCGATTGGTGCAGGCTGCGGAGGAAGCCGGCACCGATGTTGTCGGCGTCAGCGGGGGTTGCGCGAATAATGCGCTGTTGATGGAGCTGCTGCGGCGCGAAGTTGCAGCTGAGGGCATTACTCTGTTGCAGCATCAAATTGTGCCGCCGGGCGATGGCGGATTGAGTCTTGGTCAGGCGGTGGCCGGCCGCCTGCTGGCGGCAACGGGCATGGATGTCTAGCAGATGCGCGGCAGCGGGTCGCCGACCAACATGTCCACCATGCGGGTGCCACCGAATCCGGTGACCAGTACCACGGAAGCGGCGGGCTCGTCCTCGATGGAGCCGATATCACAAGCCTCGGAAGCCCCGGCTGCGTGGAGCGCACTGAGCGCTGCCTCGGATTGCCCGGCGGGGACAACGGCGACGAAGGTGCCTTCATTGGCGACGTAGAGCGGATCTATGCCGAGCATGTCACAGGCGCCACGGGTCATTTCACGGACCGCAATGGAATCGTCGTCAAGTACGACACCAAGACCGGTGCCACGGGCGAGCTCGTTGGCGACCGTGCCGAGGCCGCCACGAGTGGCATCGCGCATCCAGCGAGTGCCGGGGGCAGCTTCAAGTAGTGCCTCGACCAGGCCGTTGACGGCACGGGTATCGGACTCGATAGGCGCGGCCAGAGCCAAGTCGCCGCGGGCGAGCATGACGGCCATGCCGTGATCGGCGATTGGACCGGAGACGAGGATGCGGTCTCCGGCCTCGATGTTTGCGTAGACAGATCCTTTCGTAGCGGCACCGGCGTAGTCGCCGCGGACCACGCCCATCCCGGCCGTGGTGATGTAGACCTGGTCACCTGCGCCCTTCGGCACAACCTTGGTGTCGCCGGCGACGATGCTCACCCCTGCGGCATCGGCAGCGACGCGCATACTCGCCACAATGCGGCGCAGAGTCGCAATCTCCAGCCCCTCTTCCAGAATGAACGATGCGGTCAGCGCCAGGGGCCTGGCTCCAGCTACCGCCAGATCGTTAATCGTGCCGTTGACGGCCAAATCCCCGATGTCGCCGCCCGGGAACTCGATGGGATTGACCACATAGGAGTCGGTGGACATTGCCAACCGCGCCCCACCATGTGCAGAAGCTGCCGCAGCCTCGACGACGGCTTCGGCAGCGAACAGCCCGGAGTCGCCACCCTGCCCTAAAATTTCATTGCCATAGGCGTCGAAAAAGACCTGTTCAACCAGAGCTGCGGAGGCCTTTCCACCGGAGCCGTGTTGCAAGGTGACGTAATCGTCGAGAAGCCTGAACGGACGTGCCCGAACGCGACCAATATTGGTGTTTACCTTGGCTTCGTTGGTGTTCAGACGATTCTTCGGCTGCATGCTCACTATCCCTAACTTCACAGCTGGTGGCGGACAAAACTGCTTGCGTCACTCGTCCTTCGAAAACGAGGTTCGCTGCCTCTGATGGTAGTCTCGATAAGTATTGCAAACGAGGAGAAGCGTATGTGTCTTGGTGTCCCTGCCGTCATCACAGAAGTCCACGATGCTGCCCGTGCAACAGTGGAAATTGGTGGCGTCGCACGCATGATTTCCACCGATTTACTTGTTGACGAGAACCTCACCGCCGGTGACTGGGTTCTCGTACATGTCGGTTTCGCCATGAGCAAGATCGACGAGGAAGAAGCCAGACTTTCGCTCCAGCAAATCAAACAGCTAGGCGGCGACACTTACGAGGATGAGCTGGAATCCTTCTCATCGTCACAGATCAACTGAGGGGCTGGACGGCACCATGAAATACGTTGACGAATTCCGCGACCCCGCCGCTGCGAAGAAGCTGCTCGCACGCATTGAACGCGAGGCCACCAAGCTGGAAAAGCCCATCGCGCTGATGGAAGTCTGTGGCGGGCACACGCACACCATTTACCGTTACGGCTTGGAAAACCTCCTACCCGAGAACATCGAGCTGATCCACGGGCCCGGCTGCCCCGTCTGCGTCATCCCCATGGGCCGCGTCGACGATGCCATTTGGCTGGCACAGCAAGAAGACGTCATTTTCACGACCTTCGGCGACATGATGCGTGTTCCGGGGTCCGAAACGTCGCTGATGCAGGCACGTGCGCGCGGCGCCAATGTGCGCTTTGTCTACTCGCCTCTCGACGCGCTGAAGATTGCCACCGATAACCCCGATAAGCAGGTCGTTTTCTTCGCCGTCGGGTTTGAGACAACCGCCCCGTCGACTGCCGTGACCGTTGAGGCCGCGCGCCGGCAGGGGGTGGAAAACTTCTCCGTATTTTCCAACCACGTACTCATCGAGCCGCCACTGCGCGCCATCGTCAACGGCGGCGAAACCAAGGTCGATGGTTTCATCGGCCCAGGTCACGTGGCTACAACCACCGGCACGGACGCCTTTGAGTTCCTGCCGCGCGAGTTTAATCTGCCAGTGGCGGTCACCGGTTTTGAGCCATTGGATGTGCTCCAGGCCGTCGTCATGCTGCTGGATCAATTCGTCAGCGGCGACGTTGCTGCCGGTAAGTCGCGGGTGGACAACCAGTACGCGCGCGTCGTTCGCTCCTCCGGCAACACCACCGCGCAGAAACTTATGGACCGCGTCTTTTCTCTCCGCGACACCTTCGAGTGGCGTGGCCTCGGCTGGATTGAAAACTCCGGCCTCGGCATCTCTGAGGAATACGCGGCATTCGACGCCGAGCGTCGTTTCCAGGTGCCGGGGCGCCGTATCCCAGATCCCGTGACCTGCGAATGCGGTTCTGTGCTCACCGGCCACATCAAGCCCTGGCAGTGCGCGGTCTTCGGCACTGCCTGCACCCCGGCGACCCCCATCGGCACCTGCATGGTCTCCCCCGAAGGCGCTTGTGCGGCGTACTACAACTTCGGCCGCATCGATCGGAAGGTCACCGAGAACCTGGCGAAATCTCGCCGCTAGTTACTCCGTAATTCCCGCTCGCGCGAGCGCTGCCACGGCTTGCTTTACGACGGGCGCGTCAATCATTTCACCATCGAGCTGGAAGGCGCCGGTATGCGTTCCAGCGTGCTTGACAATCTCCCGGGCGCGGGCCAGCGTTGCGTCCGACGGCTTGTATGCCTTACGCACCGGTGGCACCATCGCCGGGTGAATACAGGCAGTAGCCAGGAATCCGCACCCCACTGCGTCGAGTGTCTCGAGATACTGGCCACGCTCATCCCGGAAATCAGCGTGAATGGCATCAATGGCGGCAATGCCCGCTGCAGCTGCATGGACCTGAACAAGTGCTCGCGCCAGACGCTGCGGGTCTCGGTAGTGGCGACGTGGGTTTTCATCCACACTCTGCCGCGAGGACACCCCGCCGAGTTCGGCGGTCAGGTCTTCGGCACCCCAGAACAGACCCACAACGTCCGGGTGCGTGGCAATCTGCTGGATATTAATCATGGCCTGCGGGGTTTCAATCATCGCGATGATCTTCAACCCCTCGAGCTCTGCGGGGATGGAGTCTCGAATCTTGGGCACCATGACGATGTCGTAATCACATGCACGGGCAAAGGCGACATCCTCCGCGAAGGTCGGAGTCCCGGGACCGGTGATCCGAAGAATAGTCGTCTCCGGGTCGAGCGGATTGTTGATGATGTTCGCACGTGCCTGCTCGTGATTGTCAACGGCAGCGCCGTCTTCCAGGTCAATGATGACCATGTCCGATCGTTCAGCAGCTTTCTGGAAACGTTCCGGACGGTCAGCCGGGGCGAAGAGTAGCGCCGGGCCAGAGGGAAGCCAAGGGAAGGTCTGTTCACCATCGAGGGAGCTAAAGCCTGTCATAGCTCCTAACCTAATTGAAAACTCGAATCACCTTCGCGCAGGGGCTCCCCCAGGAGACAACAAAACCCGCGTTGTGGCATCCATAGAGTGGAAACCACAACGCGGGCTTGCTGAGTTTTTCAGCCTTTCGCGATTAGTCGCGGTACAGCAGCAGCGCATCGCCCTGACCGCCGCCACCGCACAGGGACACACCAGCGCGACCCGAACCGCGACGGTTCAGCTCCATCGCAGCGGTCAGAGTCAGGCGGGCACCAGAGCAGCCAATCGGATGGCCGAGGGCAATCGCGCCACCGTGGATGTTGGTCTTCTCCAGCGGGTAGTCCAGCTCACGCAGGGACTTGACGGCCACCGCACCAAATGCCTCGTTGATCTCGATGAAGTCGAGCTCCTGCGCGTCCCACTCAGCGCGACGCAGGGCCTCCTTCAAAGAGTCCGCAGGCTGAGCGTGCAGGGAGTTATCCGGACCTGCGGTCTGGCCAGCCTTGCCCACAACTGCGAGGTAGTCCAGTCCGTGCTTTTCTGCGTAAGCACGCGATGCCAGCACAACTGCTGCGGCACCGTCGGAAATCGGCGAGGAGTTACCGGCAGTGATGGTGCCGTTTTCCTTCAGGAAGACCGGGCGCAGCTTAGCCAGGGTCTCCACCGTGGTCTCCGGGCGAATGCCCTGGTCGGTGTCGACAACTACCGGGTCACCCTTGCGCTGCGGAATCTCGATTGGAGCGATTTCCTGCGCGAAAATACCGTCTTCCTGCGCCTTAGCCGCACGCTGGTGAGAAGCGGCCGCAACCTCGTCCTGCTGCTCGCGGCTAATGCCGAGGTCGCTGTTCGGACCGTCGGTAAGCGTACCCATGGACACACCATCGAAGGAGTCGACCAGACCGTCGCGCTCCAAGGTGTCCTCCAGCTTCAGCGCACCGAAGGACTTGCCCTGACGAACACCGCGTGCAACGTGCGGAGCGTGCGTCATGGACTCCTGACCACCTGCAACAACGACGTCTGCATCACCGAGACGAATCAAGCGAGCGGCGTGAATGACAGCGTTTAGGCCCGAGAGGCAGACCTTGTTAACGATCTCAGCAGTCGTATTCCATGGCAGACCCGCCTTAATGGCGACCTGTCGAGCCGGGTTCTGGCCAGCACCTGCGAGAATCACCTGGCCCAGAACGACGTGCTGAACCTCTTCCGGGGCAACACCGGAACGCTGGACAGCGTGCTTGACAGCATGAGCGCCAAGTTCGACGGAAGTAAGCGGTGCCAGCTGACCGAGCAGCTTGCCCTGCGGGGTGCGGGCACCAGCGAGGATAACGACATCATTCGGGCTGGGAGCTGGAAGGTTACTCATGGATGGATTCTCCTAAGTCAAAACTGATGAGTGTGGACTGACCATGATTGCTGCGTATTTAATTCTCGAGGTCAACCACGTATGCGGCTTCGGTGTTGGCCTCGATATCGGCTAGCGTCACTCCAGGTGCCAGCCTGCGTAGCACCAGGTGATCATCAGCGACATCGAAGCTTCCCAGGTTGCTAATAATCCTTTTCACTACTTTTGCACCTGTGAGGGGCAGTTCGCAGGCTTTTACCAATTTTGGTTTGCCATCTTTGGAAACGTGATCGGTCAAAACCACCACTCGAGGGGTACCAGCGACTAAGTCCATCGCGCCGCCCATGCCCTTTACCATCTTTCCCGGAATCATCCAGTTGGCCAGGTCACCGCACTGGCTAACCTCCATTGCGCCCAACACGGCCATTTTCACAGCACCGCCGCGAATCATGCCGAAGCTGGTGGCGGAGTCGAAGATTGCCGCGCCCGGCACCAATGTCACGGTCTGCTTACCCGCATTGATAAGGTCGGCGTCCTCTTCACCTTCATATGGGAAGGCGCCCATTCCCAAAATTCCGTTTTCACTCTGCAGCAGAACACGCACACCTTCGGGAATATGGTTTGCCACCAGTGTCGGAATGCCGATACCCAGATTCACATAGTCGCCATCGCGCAGCTCTTCGGCGGCCTGCTGTGCCATCTCGTCACGGCTCCAGCCCTTGTCCATAATTGTCTTCGCAGGTGCCATTTAAATCTCCTCCCCTGCTGCCGCGTCACCGGCATCGTGGCTGGAATCGGTATTGCGTTGCCGAGTTGTGCGCTTTTCAATGAGCTTCTCGCGGCCGTCACCGCGGACGATGTGCTGGATATGCACACCCGGAGTCATCACCAGATCCGGGTCGATCTCACCGCGGCCAAGCAAGTGCTCCACCTCCGCAACGGTCACCCTGCCGGATGCTGCACACAGTGGGTTGAAGTTCTGCGCGGTCCGGCGATAGACAAGGTTGCCGTCGATATCGCCGTGGTAGGCGTGCACCAGGCCAATGTCGGCAACGATGCCACGCTCCTGCACGTAGGTCTGCCCGTCGAAGTCGGCGTGGGGCTTGCCCTCTGCAACGAGCGTGCCGACGCCGGTTGCGGTGTAGAACGCCGGAATACCTGCGCCCCCTGCGCGAAGCCGCTCAGCCAGAGTTCCCTGAGGGGTGAACTCCACCTCGATTTCTCCTTCGAGGTACTGGCGGGCAAACTCCTTGTTCTCGCCGACGTAGGAGGCCACTACCTTTGCCACCTGTTTGTTCTCCAACAGAATGCCGAGCCCAGTACCGTCAATGCCCATGTTGTTGGACACGATGGTGAGGTCTTTTGCCCCGGAGTCGCGCACGCCTTCGATGAGGGTATATGGCACACCACACAGGCCAAAGCCGCCAACTGCCAGGGTCATTCCATCAGTGACAAGGCCTGCGACAAGCTCACGGCCGGTCTGATCAGTTGTTTTTGACATTCTTCTACACCCAGCCCAGGATTCGCGGAGCCATCTCACGCATCTCGACCTTGCGGACCTTGCCCGACGCGGTCATCGGGAACTCCTCGACGACGTGGACGTAGCGCGGAATCTTGTGACGCGACAGCTTGCCGTGGGCAAAGGCCGCCACATCGTCAGCGGTGAAGTCTTCCACATCGTCGTGCAGAATTACCCATGCCATAATCTCTTCGCCGTACTTGTCATCCGGCACACCGATGACCTGCGCATCGACGACAGCCGGGTGGGTGAACAGGAACTCTTCAATTTCGCGCGGGTAGATGTTCTCACCGCCACGGATGAGCATGTCCTTAATACGTCCGGTGATGGACAGGTAGCCCTCGTCGTCAAGCACACCCAAGTCGCCGGTGTGCATCCAACCGTCGGCGTCGATGGCCTCGGCGGTCTTTTCCGGGTGCTCCCAGTACTCCTTCATAACGGAGTAACCGCGAACGACAACCTCGCCCTGTTCGCCTCGCGGCAGCGTCTCACCCGTTTCTTCACAAATGATGCGGGCTTCCAAGTGCGGCATAATCTGGCCGACGGTGTTGACGCGCTTTTCCAGAGGAGAATCTGCGCGGGTCTGGAAGGACACCGGCGAGGTCTCCGTCATGCCGTAACAGATGGCAATCTCGCGCATATTGAGTTTATCCATCACATCACGCATGGTCTTCGACGGGCACGAGGTACCTGCCATCACTCCTGTGCGCAGGAGCGACAGGTCGTAGGGGGATCCGTATTCCTCCTGATCATGAGCTTCTTCAAGCTCATTGATGAACATCGTCGGCACGCCGTAGAGGCTGGTGGCCTTGGCCGAGTGCACAGCCTTGAGTGTTTCACGCGCCTTAAACGACGGGGCCGGGATGACAATAGCGGCACCGTGGGTGAAGGCGGCGAAGGTGCCAATCACCATGCCGAAGGTGTGGAAGAACGGCACCGGCACACAGATGCGGTCGGTCTCGGTGTAGCCCAACAGCTCACCGATGAAGTATCCATTGTTCAGCAGGTTGCGGTGCGTTAGCGTAGCGCCCTTGGGAAAGCCTGTCGTGCCCGAGGTGAACTGGATGTTGATTGGATCATCCGGCTTCAGCTGGGAGGTGTACTCGCTCAGGTCGTCGATTTCGCTGTGCATGTGCTCGTACCATTCGGACGAACCGAAGTAAATGACCTTGTCCAAGCGCACACCGCGCTGCTTGGAGGCCTCAATCAGCATGGTTCGGTAATCGGAGTCCTTGTAGCGGCGAGCGGCAAACACCATACGCACACCTGCCTTTTCCAGCACGTAGTTCAGTTCGTGCTGGCGGTAAGCCGGGTTGATGTTGACCAGCACCAGGCCGATGTGGTGGCAGGCGTACTGCACCACGGTCCACTCCCAGCGGTTGGTGGACCAAATGCCGATGCGGTCTCCTGGACGGTAGCCCTCCCGGATGAAAGCGCTGGCCAGGCGCAGAACCCGGTTATAGAAACGCTCAAAGGTAAAGGAGACATCCGCGTAGACGTCAACGACGGCGTCGCGGGAAGGAAATTTCTCCACAATCGCACGCAGGTTCTCACCGAGGGTCTCATCGCGAAGTGGAGCGGCGCCTTGCTCGACACCGGCGCCGAACACGTGGCTCATCTTGTTGCCATCGGCATCGACAACATCCTTGCCGTATGGTGCCGGCACAGTGGTGAAGCCCTCCGGCAGCTTCGAAGGATCAGCAGTGCGCTGTTCTGCGTGGTTCTTCAATGTCGCGGTCATGGGGAGATCTCCTTGGTTTAAGTGACTCCGCAGAGTGCGGAGTGTGTGAGAGGAAAATGTGTTCTTTAGGGGGATAAATCAGTGGTCGTTACCGGCCGTGGGACTAACCGGTTACAGCAGCTCGCCGAGCAATGGCTTCTGCTTGACGGAAGAGCGGCGCATCCACCATCTGGCCGTCAAAGCTGAAGGCACCGGTGTTCTTTTCCGCTTCCGCCAAGAGCCGACGCGCCCAATCAATCTCCTCGTCGCTGGGGCGGTAAGCCTTGCGGATTGTCGGGACCTGACCGGGGTGGATACAGACGGTGGCGGCAAATCCCAACGCAGCGGCATCTGCGGCCTCCGCAGCTAGCCCATTTGCGTCGGAGATATTGACGTAGATGGAATCCAGACTGGCCTTACCGTGCGCCGCTGCAGCCAGGTGAACGTGGCTGCGGGTATGTACCGCCACACTGCGGTAGCTACCCGCATGGATACGGCCCGGCGCGAGTGCAGCCTCTGCTTCGCTAAAGCGTGATGACGTTCCCGCCAATCCCGCCACCAGGTCCTCTGCGCCCCAGAACAGTGCAACGACACCATCGGCCTGCGCCAGCTCTTCGGCGCGCATGACCCCAAGCGGAGTTTCAATAAGGGCAATGACCTGGGTCTTCTCCCCCAGTGCCGCTACCAACTCATCCACTTGCTGAGCCGAGGAAGCCTTGGGCAGCATCACCTGGCGGAAAGCGGTGCCACGCAGCATGTCAATATCCGCTGCGTAGTCCTCAACCTCCGGTGGATTGACACGCACAATCGTGCGGGCCGGGTCGAGGTCACAGGAGGCGATATCCTCGCGGGCAGCCTCACGGTTTTCTGCGCGACAGCCGTCCTCCAGGTCCAGAATCACCATGTCGGCACGGTCAGCAGCTTTAGCGAATCGTTCCGGCCTGTCTGCCGGCGCAAACAGAATTGCAGGGCCCAGCGGCTGCCAGGATTTATGCGTAGACATGAGCCACTCACTTCCCCGCTGAAGCTGCGTTCTCGGAGCCGTCGTCAAGCGAAGTCGGTGCGCATTGGACGAGCGTGGACCGGACGGCGCGGCAGACGATCGTGCCGTCCTGATTGCGACCGATGTGCTCGAGCTCGACAATGCCCTGGTTGGGGCGAGACTTGGACCGACGCTTGTTACGGCAGACGGTCTCTGCATACAGGGTGTCGCCGTGGAACATCGGTGCGGGAAACGCCACTTCGGTGAAGCCGAGGTTGGCGACGATGGTGCCGAGCGTCAGCTGCCCGACGGACAGCCCGACAACCGTCGACAGCGTCCACATGGAGTTGACCAGACGCTCGCCGCCGAATCCCGGCTGCTGGCTCGACCAGTGCGCATCCAGATGCAGTGGCTGGGTGTTCATGGTCAGCGTCGTGAAGAGGACGTCATCGGTTTCAGTGACGGTTCGCCCCGGACGGTGCAGGTAGCGCGCGCCGACCTCGTACTCTTCGAACCACAGTCCGCGCTGGACGACGTCGTGGGTGACTTCGGTTGCGTTGTTGTCAGCCATTTTTACAGCCCCAATCCACGTGCGATCAGCATGAGCTGAACTTCGGTGGTGCCCTCGCCAATCTCCAGAATCTTGGAGTCGCGGTAGTGACGTGCCACGCGGTACTCGTTCATGAATCCGTAGCCACCGAAAATCTGTGTCGCGTCGCGCGCGTTGTCCATCGCTGCCTCGGAGGCGATCATCTTGGCGATGTACGCTTCACGACGGAAATCTGCGCCCGCGGCCATCTTTGCGGCTGCGTCGTACCACGCCATGCGTGCGGCATGCGCACGCGCTTCCATTCGTGCGATCTTGAAGGAAACAGCCTGATACTCGCCAATTGCACGGCCCATGGACTGACGTTCCTTGGCGTGACGGACCGACTCATCGACACAGCCCTGGGCGGCACCGGTGGCAAGCGCTGCAATCGCGACTCGGCCCTCCGCCAAGATGGACAGGAAGTTAGCGAAGCCGCGTCCACGGGTGCCCAGCAGGTTCTCCTGGGGGACGCGGACATCGGTGAAGGTCAGTGGGTGGGTGTCGGAGGCATTCCAACCGACCTTGTCGTAAGCCGGTTCCGCGACAAAGCCCTCCGTGCCACTCGGGACGATGATGGTAGAAATCTCCTTCTTTCCATCGTCCTTCTGGCCGGTGACTGCGGTGACAGTAACCAGCGAAGTAATATCCGTGCCGGAGTTGGTGATGAACTGCTTGGCACCGTTGATGACGAAATCATCGCCGTCTTCACGGGCGTTGGTGCGGGTGGCACCGGCGTCGGAACCTGCATCCGGCTCGGTGAGACCAAAACCGGCGAGCTTCTTACCAGCAGTCAGCTCGGGCAGGTAGGTCTCCTTCTGCTTGTCATTGCCGAAGTGGAAGATCGGCATGGCACCTAGGCCAACGCCCGCTTCCAGGGTGATAGCGACCGACTGATCGACCTTAGCCAGCTCCTCCAGAGCGATACCGAAGGACAGGTAGTCGCCGCCCATTCCACCGACTTCCTCAGGGAATGGCAGACCGAACAGGCCCATTTCTCCCATCTGCGAGACAATCTCGTACGGGAAGGTGTGGTTGCGGTCGTGCTCGGCGGAAACCGGATCGACAACTTCGTTGGCAAATTCGCGAACTACTTTCTGCAGTTCCACGTATTCGTCGTCGAGGATGGCGGTTGCAATCTTGGTGCTTTCGGACATGATGAGTGCTCCTTAAAGATTTTGTAGGTGTAGGACCTGATTGGTGCGTTTTGTGTGGGCTTTTATTCTTCGGCTTCGGCCACGGTGATGACGGCCAGCTGCTGGTCACCGGCGACCTGATCGCCCGGCGCGACGGTGAAGCTAACCTCACCTGCAATTTCGGCAGTGAGAGTGTGCTCCATCTTCATGGCCTCCATGACCAACAGAGCCTCACCAGCTTCGACGCGGGCTCCCTCCTCCACCGCCAACGCGATAATCGCGCCGGGCATCGGAGCTTGGATGACGCCAGAGCCGCCTGCATCGGCTTCGGCACCGGTGGTGACTACCTCGGTGCGGGGCAATACCCAGGTGCCGTGGGCACCGGCGACGACGTACTCTTCGTGGTTCGCCGACCCCGCATTGTCGATGGTCTCGACCAGGAAGTGCTGTGCGACTCCGTCGCGGACGATGCGCAGATGTTCCCCGTCGCGAAAGACCGAAACTTTGTAATTTCGCGGTTCTGGAACGTCGATATCTTCGTTCTCCGCTTCGGCCGACAGACCTGCGACTACGTCACCGACAACGACGTCAGCACTCGCCGGGGTGCCCACAATCGAGATCAGACGCGAGTCCTCCCCTGCCCCAAAGCGAATGCGCTGCGCGGCAGGCGCACTGGCACGCCAGCCATCCGGGGTCAGCCACGGTGAGTCGGTGGCTTGTTCAAAGCGGGAAGTCAGCCAGTCCATCGCAGCGGCGAGGTAGACATCGTCCGGTGTTTCGGAGGTGGCGAAGCCTTCCGCCACGCGGTCGAGCAGACCGGTATCAAGATCGCCGGCGCGAACCTCGGGGACGTTCAGCAGGTAGCGACAAAAGTCGATATTGACTCCGACACCTGCGACAACGGTGTCTCCGAGCGCTCGGTCCAACCGCTCGAGCGCCTGCTCACGGTTTTCCCCATGGGAGATGATCTTCATCAACATCGGGTCATAGAGAGATGAGACCTCGGAACCGTCGACAATGCCGGAATCCACCCGGATTCCCGCCCCGCTCGGCTCGACGACACGTGTGACCGTGCCACCGGTGGGCAGGAATCCCGCCGCCGGGTCTTCGGCATACACGCGAGCTTCAATCGAGTGACCGGTGAGAGTTACATCTTCCTGAGCAACCGGCAGTGGGCGTCCCGAGGCAATGTCAACCTGCAGCGCCACCAGATCCAGGCCGGTGACCTGCTCAGTCACGGGGTGCTCAACCTGCAGGCGCGTATTCATCTCCATGAAGAAGAACGACGACGGGTCCTTCGCCGGCACAATGAACTCCACCGTGCCCGCGCCGACGTAGCCGACCGAGCGGGCCGCGTCACAGGCCGCTTCACCAATTGCGCTGCGCGTTTCCTCATCCAGCAGAGGGCTCGGTGCTTCCTCGATGACCTTCTGATGGCGTCGCTGCAGCGAGCACTCACGCTCGCCCAAGTGGATTACATTGCCGTGTTTATCTGCGAGAATCTGCACCTCGATATGCCGCGGGGTGTCGACGAAGTGCTCGATGAACAGGGAGTCATCGCCGAAGGCACCCGCCGCTTCACGACGGGCCGTCGCGAGCGCAGCCGGCAGGTCAGCAGCGTTTTCCACGCGGTGCATCCCCTTGCCGCCACCGCCTGCCGACGGCTTAATCAGTACCGGAAAGCCAATCGATGGGGCTGCCTCAATGAGGTCCTCGTCGCTAAGCCCGGGGCGAGACAGACCCGGCACGGTGGGAACATCGCGGGCTTCGACGGCAGCGCGGGCGGAGATTTTGTCACCCATGGTGTTGATGGCACTGGCCGGTGGGCCAATGAATTCAATACCTGCTTCCTCACAGGCGGTCGCGAAGTCTGCGTTTTCAGACAGAAAGCCGTAACCGGGGTGGATTCCGTCTGCGTCGCAGCGGCGAGCGGCATCGATAATCTTGTCGATAACCAGGTAGGACTCACGTGCCGGAGATGGGCCAATGTGGATGGCCATATCCGCCATGCGGACGTGAGGGGCGTCGGCATCGGCATCCGAGTAGACCGCGACGGAGCGAATTCCGTTGTCACGAAGGGTTCGAATAATGCGGCAGGCAATCTCCCCGCGGTTTGCGACCAATACGGTACTCAGGCTGCCGCCAGCTGCGTGGGGCTGCGTGTTGTGCGCTGTCATGTGCCCTGTGTTTCCTTTCCAGAAAATGCGGTGTCGAGAGTTTTTAGCTGGTTACTACATGCGGAAGACGCCGAAGCCCTGTTCATCCAGGGGCGCGCCACTTGCCACATCGAGGGCCATGCCAAGAATTCGGCGGGTATCTGCGGGATCGATGACACCGTCATCCCACAGGCGAGCCGATGAGTAATAGCAGTGCGACTGGCGCTCAAACTGCTCGCGGATCGGAGCTTCAAACTCCTCCTGCTCTTCCTGCGACCAGCTCTCACCTGAGCGTTCAATCTGGTTGCGACGAACCGTCGACAGCGTCATCGCCGCCTGTGGACCGCCCATGACGGAAATGCGAGCATTCGGCCACATCCAGAGGAAGCGCGGCGAATATGCGCGACCGCACATGGAGTAGTTGCCGGCGCCGAAGGCACCACCGATGACTACGGTGAACTTGGGCACGCGGGTGGTAGCCACGGCGTTGACCATCTTGGCGCCGTGCTTTGCGATACCGCCGGCCTCGTATTCGCGACCAACCATGAAGCCCGTGGTGTTCTGCAGGAATACCAGTGGGATGCCGCGCTGATCACACAGCTCGATGAAGTGCGCGCCCTTCTGCGCAGATTCCGCGAAGAGAATGCCGTTGTTGGCGATAATGCCGACGCGGTGGCCGTGGATGCGGGCGAAAGCAGTGACCAGGGTCGTACCAAATTCGGCCTTAAACTCCTGGTATTGACCTCCATCCACAATAATTTCAATAACCTCGTGAACGTCGTAAGGCACTTTGGCATCGACGGGGACGACATCGTAAAGATCGGTCTGGTTGCGAGTCGGCGAGACGGTGGATTCTGTGTCCCACGGAACTTCCGGGTCCTTGGGGAGCGTTGCGACGATATCGCGGACACGACGCAGTGCGTCGGCATCGTTAACCGCGAGGTGGTCAGTAACGCCGGAGGTCTTGGAGTGCAGTTCGCCGCCACCGAGTTCCTCTGGTGTGACATCTTCACCAGTTGCAGCCTTAACCAGTGGCGGGCCTGCCAGGAAGATGGTGCCCTGGTTTTTCACAATGACCGCTTCATCGCTCATCGCCGGCACATAGGCGCCACCGGCGGTACAGGATCCCATCACGGCGGCAATCTGCGGAATCCCGCGAGCGGAAAGGTTGGCCTGGTTGTAGAAAATGCGACCGAAATGATCGCGATCAGGGAAAACTTCATCCTGGTTGAGAAGCATGGCCCCGCCGGAGTCGACCAGGTAAATGCACGGCAAGTGGTTAAGGCTGGCAATCTCCTGTGCGCGCAGGTGCTTCTTGACAGTCAACGGGTAGTACGTTCCGCCGGAAACGGTTGCGTCATTGGCTACAACCAGGCAGCGACGACCTTCGATGATGCCAATGCCGGCGATGACGCCAGCAGCCGGAACCTTGCCGCCATACATTTCGTGGGCCGCTAGCGGTGCGACCTCAAGGAAAGGGCTGCCGGGGTCAAGCAGTTGGTTGATGCGCTGACGTGGCAGCAGCTTACCGCGGGAAATATGGCGAGCACGGGCACGTTCGGAACCACCGCGTGCTGTTGTGCTAAGCAGCTCTTTGAGCTCTGCGACGAGCTCTTCGTGGCGCTGTCGGTTGGTCAATGCTGGAGCGTGAGTCATGGGCGAAATACTTTCCGTTAATGACTATTAACTTTCTTGACGAAAAGATTAATGTGACCCCAGTCACCTCACAACAAATTTTGTTTCTTAGACCACACTTTCACCCCCGGAAGTCTTTTATGCAGCTTGAAATACACACCTCTCCCCGAGGTCGCAACATGTTTCCAATAGAGATTTATGTTTCCCCTAGAAATCTGTTTCGGGGGTGAATTCAACTGAATGTGAGCGCCCTGCACCGCACAACAAAGCCGCCTGACCTCACACTGCTGAGCACAGTGAGGCCAGACGGCAGAAGAATGAATACGGATTATTGGTTGTTAATGCCCAGCGCAGCGAGGGCCATCTCAAAGGCATTTTCCCTTGTCGCCTCGGGGCCCGCCCATTTGAGCACATGCCTGGAAGAGTTAATCAACCCAGCGGTGAGCTGGACTTTAAGCTGCGCCTCGTCGGAGGTGAGTTCGGGCTGTAGTTCACGCAGAGCGTCCACCCATAAGACCATGTAAAGACGCTGCAAGGAACGCACTTTTGCGCTCTGCTCTGGCGCCAGATTTCCCCCTTCGCGCTCTTGGACACGAATGCGATCGGGCTCCGTGACTGCAAAATGCACGTGATGCGCAAGGAGGCCCCGAAGAGTCTCCTCTGGCTCCCAATCATTGCTCTTTGCTCGATCGAGAACTGCTCGCGCACCATCGACAAGTCGGATAGAAATATCGATGAGGATCTGCGCCAACAGCTCTTCCTTGCCGCTGAAGTAACGGTAAAGAGCTGGGCCAGAAATGCCGACAGCGGAGCCAACATCCTCCAACCGAGTCTGATGAAACCCCCGGTCGGCCAGGATCGCAGCAGCAGCGGAGAGAATCTCTGCTTCTCGACGCCGTCGCGCTTCGGTTCTACGTGACATAAGCCCTTATGTTAAACGCATTGAAGCCATTTCGTCTGCATAATTCTCACCAGCGCCAGCCCTCAGCGAGTGTTCACATAGACCACGGCTCGACAACAGACACACATCCTCGCCCACAGGTCCCCACACGTCCGGGTAGAGAAAAACCGCCGAGGTGACAGTTAGCACCGCGGCGGTTAGCCCCTAATCCAGTAAGGAATTAGTGGAAGAAGTGACGAGTACCTGTCATGTACATGGTGACGCCAGCTTCCTTGGCAGCAGCTATGACCTCTTCGTCACGGATGGAACCACCTGGCTGGACAACTGCCTTCACACCGGCATCAATCAGGACCTGCAGACCGTCAGCGAACGGGAAGAAGGCATCGGACGCAGCGTAGGCCCCCTGAGTACGGTTTTCTCCGTCGGCAAGCGTATTTGCGCGCTCAACGGCGAGCTTTGCGGAGTCCACGCGGTTGACCTGGCCCATGCCGACGCCGACGGTGGCGTTGTTCTTGGACAGCAGGATGGCGTTGGACTTCACAGCGCGGACGGAGCGCCATGCAAACTCGAGCTCAGCCAGCTCTTCAGCATTCAATGCCTCGCCGGTGGCCAGCTCCCAGTTCTCCGGCTTATCACCCTCTGCCTGGTAAGTATCCGGATCCTGGGTGAGCAGACCACCCGAGATAAACTTGTTCTCGGTGGTCGGTGCTTCGTACTCGGCGACGAGAATACGCAGATTCTTCTTGGCCTTCAGCACCTCAACGGCACCGTCTTCGTAGGACGGAGCGACGATGACCTCGGTGAAGATGTCCTTGACCTGTTCGGCCATCTCAACGGAGACCTCGCGGTTGACGGCAATGACACCGCCGAATGCGGACATCGGGTCACATGCGTGAGCTGCGCGGTGAGCTGCGGCGATGGACTCATCCGAGACTGCGATGCCGCACGGGTTAGCGTGCTTGATGATTGCCACACACGGGCGCTCGTGATCCCAGGCGGCACGCCATGCGGCGTCGGCATCCTGGTAGTTGTTGTACGACATCTCCTTGCCGTTCAGCTGCTTGGCGTTTGCCAGCCCCTTGGTACCAATGCGGGTCAGAGTTGCCGACTGGTGAGAGTTCTCGCCGTAGCGCAGCGGAGTCGGAGTGGATCCCTCAGCGCCACCGAGCTGCTCAACAAACCAGTTGGACACAGCTGCGTCGTAATCAGCGGTGTGCAGGAATGCGTCGCGAGCGAACTCACGGCGCTGCTCGAGGGTGAAGCCGCCTTCCTTCACGGCGGTAGCGACATCGCCGTAACGAGCCGGGTCGACGACGATGGCAACCGACGGGTGGTTCTTCGCCGCAGCGCGAACCATCGACGGGCCTCCAATGTCGATCTGCTCCACGCATTCGTCGTAGGAAGCGCCCGAGGCAACGGTCTCCCGGAACGGGTACAGGTTAACGACAACGAGCTGGAAAGCCTCCACACCGAGCTCCTTCAGCTGAGCCAGGTGGTCTTCCTTGCGGGTATCAGCCAGAATGCCGGCGTGAACACGCGGGTGCAGCGTCTTCACGCGGCCCTCGAGGCACTCCGGGAAACCAGTGAGATCCTCAACCGGGGTCACAGGCACGCCAGCTGCAGCAATCTTGCCAGCCGTGGAACCGGTGGAAACGATTTCCACGCCAGCCTCGTGCAGGTCGCGAGCCAGCTCCTCGAGCCCAGTCTTGTCGTAGACGCTAATCAGAGCGCGCTTGATCGGTTTACGCTGCGTGTTGTCGTTGGTCATTTCAGATAAGCCTTTCGTCCGTCACGCTCAATTCCGTGATCGGCAATCGAGTGCAATACATCAACCAGGAGTCGGCGTTCGACAACCTTGATTCGTTCGTGCAGGGTCTCCACCGTGTCGTCGTCCTCGACGGCCACTGGCTGTTGCGCCAGAATCGGCCCGGTGTCCACTCCATTATCAACGATATGCACGGTCGTGCCGGTGACCTTCACCCCGTAGTCAAGTGCATCCGGTACCGCACGCGCCCCTGGGAAGGACGGCAGCAGCGCTGGGTGCGTATTAATGATGCGATTGCTGTAGGCCTCCACAAATGATGGCCCCAGAATGCGCATGAAACCCGCCGAGACAACGATATCCGGCGAAAAACTGTTCACGGCCTCTAAAACACGAATATCCCAACCTTCTCGGTCCTTCTTTGCCTCAGCATCGAAAGGCACCCGAAAAGTTGGGATATTGAGGTTTTGAGCCCTCTCCAGCGCCGGACAATCCTTGTCCGAACCAACCGCGACAATCTGAACCTTTTCAGCGTCCAGCAGTTCCAGCATCGACTGCAAAAGGGAGCCCAGGCCAGAGGCCAGGACTACGATGCGGAGCTGCTTGCTGGAGGAATTATTGTGCGAAATTTCTGCGACGGGCTGTGCTTCAGTCACGGCGTTTAGCTTACCCAGCCCGGCAGAGACCCCAAATTCCGCTCCCCCTAAGTTGGCTTAGCTCTTTTGGCTTGACGACGGTTCCCCGTCGCCGCCTTCCTCCGAGTCTTCGGTGTCCTCATCGGATTCGTCCTCGTCGGTCGCATCTACTTCGCCCGATGCTTCTCCGCCTGCGGCGCTTTCTGAATCCTCTTCAGAGTCGTCCGATTCCTCAGCGTCTTCTGAAGTGTCTTCAGACTCAGCACCGGACTCTGATTCCTCCTCTGTGTCGGACTCGGCTTCGTCTTCGGAGGTCGCTTCATCTTCGGAGGTCGCTACGACTTCCCCGTCGACAATCTCCTCCGACTCCTCCGAACCGCTCCCGTCATTGTCGGACTTATCGGCGTCGCCGGCATCCTCAGCCTCAGCATGACCGTTTCCATCTCCCGCAGGCTTCGGCGGGAACTTCTCGGCGGCCACTTCCGAGACTCCCTTGTCCCTACCAAGTGACGGCACACCGGTCATCGCAACAACCACGATGGCCCCCGGAACAACCAGCCACATCGAGCCGAGCAGTCCAGTCAGCCACCAGGAGGCACCGGCCCACCCAAAGATGCCAACCTCACCGCCGAGCAGCCAAGCCAGCCCCATGAGGAAGATGATCGACCACACGGCAGCGAGAACGACGACCAGGTAGGGCTGCTTCGGTGCAGATTTCTTCAGGAATGCCACGACGCGCCAAGCCGCAACGGCTGGCGGTAGCACAATCAGCACTCCGAAAGCCCAGTGCACCAGCGACTGAGGCATGGCAGCCAAAATCGGCAGCGGTGGCAGCTGAGCCGGGTGCACTGCGAACAGCCCAGCCTCCGCTGGCCCAAACGTCGATTTTCCGCCCACCAGCACACCGACAGCACCGAAGGCCACATTTGGCAGGTACAGCAGCGAGAGGCCGCTGACCGCAACACTTTCACCGACGGTATCCGTGATTGCAAATGTCTCTGCCAGCAACTCTCGATGCCAAATCAGCGAAACGAGTGTCACCACAACACCGGCCAGCCACAGCCATGCCACGTAGCTGCCCGCCAGACGGGCCGACCCGAGCAACCACTCCGGCAGCTTCCGGCGCAGCAGTAGTGCACGCAGCAACCGCTGCCCCATTCCCAGCACCAAGGCCACGAGATTTACAAGCAGCGCGGCTGCAATCGCAAGGCCGAAACTAGGGGTCTGAACGCGGGGAAACACCTTCGACGCGTCGTAAAGCATGAGCCACGCGATGATGGTGAGAACAATGGGCGTGCCCAGATACGCGCCGACCAACGCGCGGACATCCTTGATGCTGATGCGGTCAGCGACTTCGCGGCGTACACGCCAGGCGATGAACAACACCATCAGCACCGCGGGCAGTGCTGGTGTGAGCCCCAGCGTCGTGCCGTTAAAACGGAACGGCGCGAGGTTAAAGATCATCCACATCGACGCGATACTCGCTGGAAGCGGAGACATTCCAGCGCCACTGACGATGACGCCAATCAGAGCTACCGAGATGATGAACAGCAATACGACGCCGTAAGAACCGGCAACAGACAGCCCAAACCGGCGTGTACGAGGCGAGTTAATGAAACGACGGAACCCCGAGGGACGCCCCTTGCGTGACGACGTTCCGGAGCCCCCCGCTTTCATCTTCGTCGTGGCGGCTCGATTGCTGTCGGCACCGACGCTGCGCGCACCGCCAGTCTGACCGGCCTGCGTATTCTGCCATGCGCGGGCAGTGCGCTCGCTGCGGACGCTACGGGAACCCCCGCCGCTGCCACCGGCACCGGTGCGGCTTCGCCGATTTCGATCGCTACCGGAGGAACCTCTCCGCGAATCCGCGCCTTTCACAGTGACATCGTCCTTCCCGCGTCTAATCATTGACAGCTGATTGCCCACCTATATAGATAGGGTGCCACGCAAGGGTGCGTCACAGCCATGGCCATATAGTGCCATACATACAACGCCTCTTTGTTTAGGCATTGCAGAGTCTAATTTGAAGGTACGGATCCCAGGACGGACGGTATCCGTTGAGTCCGATCTCCTTTTGCCCCCTCCCCCCCCCCCAAAGTGGCTTCACCTTTGGTTTCCATTTGTCAACGCCGATGGGTTACTTTTTGCCACCCCCGCGACCACACCCTTAGTTCACCCGGAAACTACTTGCCGATCCCCCTACCCAGCCCCTCGATTAAGGGGCATCCGCCATAAATCCCCTGGCAACACACCGGTTGCGCTTCACCGGATCCGTGATACAAGACAACAGCCCCACGGCCACAGCACGGCCCTATTGAACTGAAACTGACGAATCAGCGAACAAGTTCTCTAAAACAAGTTGCTTGCCCTATATCGAACCGTTATTATCGCAGAAGTTAGATAACAGTTGGGTTACAAAGAGTTTCGTTGGCAGGGAGATTGAAGTGACGTTTTTCAATGCTCGTCGCGGAGGCGGAAAGCACCGCAAGGTAGAGGTTTCCGCAACTTCTCGCGCAGCACTGGTCGCACTGTCCGCATCGACGATCGCTTCCTCCAACGCGGTCGCCCACGCAGCTGAGACCGAGAATAAGGCTCCGGAGAACTCAGCTTCGACTCAGACCCGCGCTGCTCAGCCGAAGAACAACGCTCCGATGGTGCTGGCCTCCAGCTCCTTCAATCCGAGCACTAACCTCAGCGACCACCTCGCTACGGCGTTGCAGTACAACCAGGAGCGCGTTGCTCGCGACCAGGCTGCCCGCGCTCCGAAACTCTCCATCCCGACCGTGGGGCTGCTGACCTCACCGTTCGGCTCACGCTGGGGAACCTTCCACTACGGTGTCGACCTGGCTAACGTCACCAACACCCCAATCATGTCCGTCATGGACGGCACTGTTATCGATGCAGGCCCGGCTCAGGGCTACGGCCAGTGGATTCGCGTTCGCCATGACGACGGCTCTGTTTCCGTCTACGGCCACATCGAGTCCATCTACGTTGCTGTCGGAGAAGCTGTCCGAGCTGGTCAGGTCATCGCCGGTATGGGCAACCGCGGCTTCTCCACCGGTACGCACCTCCACTTCGAGATCCACCCGGATGGCACCACTCCGGTCGACCCGGTGACCTGGTTCATCCAGCGTGGTCTGAACCTGAACTAATCAGGTATCGGCACAGGTACGAGCAAGCCTGGCCGCTCTGCGAAGGCCCTACCTGTGCACCGGCCCCTGTTTGACCGCGGCTGCAAGCCTCCCCTGATTAAATTTTTCAGAAACCGGCATCGCCGCCGGTACTGGGGCTTTACTCTTGACACATGGCAGAGACTCAAACATTCCGCATGTGGAAGAAGTTGGCTGCGACTCCAGTCGTCGGCAAGCGTCTATTTTCCTTAACCGCCGCATTGACGGCGCCATATTTCCGCACAATCTGTCCCAAGCTAGAGACGATGCAGCCTGGACTGGCGGTAGCGCGCATGCCCGCTTGGTGGGGCGTGCGTAATCACATTAAGTCCGTGCATGCGATTGCTGCGTGTAACCTCGCTGAATTCGCGATGGGCATGCTCTGTGAGGCCAGCGTACCGACAACGCATCGCTGGGTTCCAAAGGGCATGACGACGAACTACAAGCGCATCTCCGTTGGTGGCCTGACGGCTGTGGCCAAGGCTGAGTTGCCGGACTTCTCCACCATCACACCGGAGACTGGTGGGGTAGATTTTCCCGTCCACATCGTGCTGACCGATGCCAACGGCACCGAAGTACAAGATGCCACCATCAACTGCTGGGTGACAGCGAAGAAGCCTAAGTAGCCTCCACGCGATAGTGGCACGTGCACGGCCGCGGGTAGGGACGGCCAGTCGGGCGGTGGTTGTTCTTTTACAACTTCTCCATGGGCACGCCGCCGATAAGCATCATGCGGACCTTACCTGCGGATCCAAAGTCAATCATCGCAGTTGCCCGGGGCGCGGCCCCTTGGACCTCAAGCACAGTGCCTAAGCCGTACTTGTCGTGAACAACCTTGTCACCGGGCTCTAGGTGCAAGACCTGATTCTTCTTTCGGGATGACGCACCAGAGTTAGAGGATCCACCAGAGCCGAAGCCCGAGCTGGAACCGAAGCCCGACGAGGCACCATGGCCACGACCAAACGCGCTGCCCGCGCCGTAGCCACCAGAACCAAAACCACCAGAACCGGCGCCCCAGCTGCGAGCCGGAGCCTCGCGCAGCCAATCGATCAGGTCGCTTGGGACTTCCCCCAGGAAACGTGAAGGCGGATTATTCTGCGGCGAACCCCACGAGGACCGAGTCACAGCGTGCGTGAGATACAGCTGCTTGCGAGCTCGGGTAATACCCACATAGGCCAGACGTCGCTCTTCAGCCAGCTCCTTCGGATCGCCCAGGGCGCGCAGGTGCGGGAACAGTCCGTCTTCCCAGCCAATGAGAAATACCACCGGAAACTCCAGGCCCTTAGCCGTATGTAGCGTCATCAACGTCACTACACCGGTGTCATCATCCGGAATCTGATCCGCATCGGCCACCAGAGAAACTCGCTCGAGGAATGCCTGCAGACTTCCCGGTTCCGCTTCCCCATCGTTGTCGAAGTCGGCCGCGAAATCACGCGCGAGGTCATTCGCGATTCCAGATTCCACCTCGGACTCGCCACTAGTATCAGCACCGCTTTCAGCATCAGCTGCAGCGCCAGAGCCTTCATTTACATCAGCGCTAATATCCACCGACGACATCATCCGCGCCTCTGCAGAGAACTCCCGCGCAACGCTGACGAGCTCATTGAGGTTGTCCAGGCGCGTGGCATCTTGCGGATCATTGGAGCGCTCGAGCTCCGACTTGTACCCACTGCGATCAATAATCGCGTTGACCAAATCACCGATATCGGCCAGTTCACCGGATGCCATATCCGCCGCCAAGCCATCAATCATCTCGACGAACGCCGCCATCGCGTTTCGACTCCGCGCCGCCACCGCCGGAACCTTACCCTCCGCTACGGCACGTAGCGCCGTGCCGAACGAGCACCTCTCGTCCTCGGCATAGAGCGACACATGAGCCACCGCACGGTCACCGATTCCGCGGCGCGGCGTATTGATAATGCGACGCAGCGAAACATCATCGTCGAAGTTCTCAATAACGCGCAGGTAGGCGACAATATCGCGTACTTCCTTACGCTCATAGAACCTGGTGCCACCAACCACCGTGTACGGAACGCCCATACGAATGAAGACATCCTCTAGCGCACGGGAGGAATTATTGGTGCGGTAGAAAATCGCCACATCTGAATACGAGTACGGCCCGTAGTCGACCAATTGCTCAATCTCGTTAGCGATAAACCGAGCCTCATCGTGCTCATTGTCCGCCACGTAGCCCTTGATCTTGCCGCCCTCACCGAGATCGGTCCACAGCTTCTTCTCCCGGCGGTTCTCATTGCGCGCAATCAACGCATTGGCCGCCGACAGAATCGTCTGCGTCGAGCGATAGTTTTGCTCCAGCAGAATCGACGTGGCCTCCGGATAGTCCTTCTCAAACTCCTCAATATTGCGAATAGTCGCACCACGGAAGGCATAAATGGACTGGTCCGAATCGCCCACCACACACAGCTCACTCGGAGGCACATCTCCACCGGGCTTGCCGACGAGCGTCGAGACCAAAACATACTGCGCATGGTTGGTGTCCTGGTATTCGTCCACCAACACATGCCGGAAGCGGCGACGGTAATACTCTGCAACCTGCGGGTGATTGGTGAAAATCCGAACGACCTCACCGATTAGATCGTCAAAGTCCACGGCATTAGCCGCCCGTAGCCTGGTCTGGTACTCCAGGTAAACCCGTGCAACGACGTCATCAAAAGGATTGCGCGTCGTCGACGCGTCCGCGAGGGCCTTCTCCGGGTCAATCAACTCATTCTTGAGATTGGAGATACGCGACGAGAGCACGCGGCCGGTGAACTTCTTGGCATCTAGGTCCATGTCCTTAGCGATAATGGACAGCAAACGCCGGGAGTCGTCCGAATCATAAATAGAGAAATTGGAATTAAGCCCCGGTACTAGCGCATGCTGCATGCGCAGTATGCGCACACACATGGAGTGGAACGTGGACACCCACATACGCTGCGCCTGGTCACCGACCAGACCGGCCACACGCTCGCGCATCTCGGCAGCGGCCTTATTGGTAAAGGTAATAGCCAAAATTTGGCTTGGCAGCACTCCACGCGCACCGATTAGGTATGCAATCCTGCGCGTCAGCACAGACGTCTTTCCCGAACCAGCTCCAGCCACAATCAACAGTGGTGAACCAATGTGCTCCACTGCTTGGCGCTGCTGCGGATTAAGCCCCTCTAGCAGCGACTCTGAATCAAAACTGGGCTCGAAGCCGCCGCCAAAACCGCCGCCAAAGCTGGCAGCGCCACTCGGCGCGCTATTGCTACCAGCGCCGGCGAAGTGGCCGAAACCACCGCGGCCAGGCGTAGCACCGCCCGACTCACCGTGGTTCGAACCAGCATGGCTATCGCCACTACGTCCATCGTCAGCATTGAAGGACCCGAACAGCATTCCAGTTTCATTTCCCATGATGGCTACTACAGTAGCCGAGCCCCCGGATTGGACTGTTCGAATCCTTTGGCACAATAAGAACTATGAGCGAAAACCCTGCGGACACTCGCGCCGCACACACCGATAACACCGACGGCGCTGAGCACAGCCAGCAAGCTGCGGCAGTATCCCCTTTTGAAGTCCGCACCCCCACCGGCACCGATGACCCGTTGAGCTCCGCGGAGATCGAACAGTACCGCAAGGAAATCAACCGCCTTGACGGGCTGATTATCGATGCCATTCAACGCCGCACCGCAATCAGTAAGGCCGTCGGCAAAACCCGCCTGGGATCTGGCGGCACACGTCTCGTGCACGGCCGAGAGGTGCAGATCATCAACGAGTTCCGCGACGCACTTGGCCCAGAGGGCCCGGCAATCGCGTCGGCGCTGCTGCGCATGGGACGCGGTCGCCTGGGCTAACCCTCGCCAGCTACTCGCCCGTCTAGCCTTCCAGGGAAATCAGCTTTTCCTCTAGGAACTCATCGATACCGGTGAAGCCACCCTCGCGTCCAAGGCCGGACTGCTTGACACCACCGAACGGCGCCGACGGGTCCGACAGCGATCCCTTATTGACCGCAACCATGCCGGACTCCAACGCCTCTGCCGCACTAAGCGCCTTGGTCAGATTTTCACTGAACACATACGCCGCCAGACCAAAGATCGTGTCATTTGCCTGCTCAATCGCACGGTCGTCGTCCGTGAAGGTCGTCACCGCAACCACTGGACCGAAAATCTCTTCGCAGACAATATCCGCATCCTCGGGCACATCTGTCAGAACTGTGGGCTCGAAGAAGTAGCCGTCGGAAAGCGCGCCGCCGAGATCTGGAATCTTGCCGCCGCACTCGACCTTCGCACCGCGCTTGATCGCATCATCAACCAGATCACGAACCTTTTCCTGCTGATCGCGCAGCGCGAGTGGCCCAAGGTCCGTCGCAGGGTCGGTGCCCTCGCCCAACTTCAATTCCGCAAAACGCTTGACGACGCCCTCGACGAACGCATCCTTCTTGGCTTCATGAACAATAAAGCGATTCGGGGCGATGCACACCTGGCCGCCATTGCGGAGCTTGGCGTCACTGACTGCCTGCACAGCCTTTTCGACATCGCCATCAGAGAGAATGACAAACGGAGCATTTCCGCCGAGTTCAAGGGAGACTTTCATCGAGGTCTCCGCGGCCTTCGCAGCGAGCATCTGGCCAACTTCGGTGGAACCGGTGAAGGTGAACTTGCGCAGGCGGTCATCGGAAAGCAGGGCCGAAACGTTGGCTGAGTGTCCTGTTGGCAGCACGGAGATCACGCCTGCGGGGACACCGGCCTCGATAAGCAGTTTGCCCAGGTAGAGCATGGTCAGCGGAGTTTTGGACGCGGGCTTAATAATGACCGGGCAGCCGGCGGCGAGTGCCGGGGCGATCTTGCGGGCCCCCATAGCCAGCGGGAAATTCCACGGCGTAATAGCCAAAACCGGGCCGACCGGCTGCTTAATCACCGCGACGCGCGAGGTTCCGCTCGGAGAAATTCGGTAATCGCCGGAGATACGCACAGCCTCCTCAGCGAACCAACGGAAAAACTCGCCACCGTAGCCGACCTCGGCCTTGGAATCCGGCAGCGCACGGCCCATCTCCAGGGACTGCAGCTGGGCCAACTTATCTGCATCCCGACGGATGAGTTCAAATGCGCGGTAAAGAATCTCGCTGCGCTTGCGGGGCGGGGTTGCCTTCCACTCCTTCTGGGCGGCGACGGCGTCGTCAAGCGCCCGCTTCGCGTCCTCTTCAGTGGCAGAAGCGACCTTGACCAGCGGATTATCTGTGGCGGGATTAATTACGTCGAAGGTCTCGCCATTCGACGCAGGACGGAACTCACCGCCGAGGAGAAGACCCGTGGGGACGTCTTTGAGGATGTTGTCGTAATCGGGAGTGAAATCAGTCATATTTTCCAGGGTAGGTGCCTTTGCTGAAGCGGGCTAGGGGCTCGTAGGTGGCGGATGGGGCGACGCATGAGCACTGCGGACTCGAGTTGCTGGCAGATTGTGGTCACGCCTGGTCGAATCCAGCCGCCCGGCGAGAGCGCCAAAACGCAACTAGTCTGGGGATGTATAAAGTGCATTTCGTCAAAAATTACCTGGGAGCAGGAATGACTGTAGATATCACTGGAACCGAGCAGTGGGCTCAGCTGGCTAAGCGCGTGGACAACGTCCGCGGCACCTCGCTGCGTGAGCTCTTCGCAACTGAAGAAGGCCGCGCTGAGAAGCTGACTTTCGATGCGGGCACTCTCCACGTTGACCTCTCCAAGAACTTGATGTGCCTCGACGGTTTTGCCGAGCTGGTTGAGCTCGCTCGTGCAGCTGGAATCGAAGAAGCACGCGAGAAGATGTTCCGCGGTGACAAGATCAACACCACTGAAAACCGCTCCGTGCTGCACACAGCGCTGCGCCTGCCAGCAGAGGAAAATCTGACCGTCGGCGACCAGGATGTCGCTGCCGACGTGCATGAGGTGCTCGGCCGCATGCGCGATTTCGCTCGCAGCCTCCGCAGTGGAGACTGGCTGGGATACACGGGTCACACTATTAAGACTGTGGTGAACATCGGCATCGGTGGCTCCGACTTGGGCCCGGCAATGGTGACCAAGGCGCTGCGCACCTACGCCACTGCCGGCATTGATGCCCGCTTTGTCTCTAATGTTGACCCATCTGACCTGCAGGCGGTTCTGGATGAGGTCGATCCGGAGTCCACGCTGTTTATTGTCGCTTCCAAGACCTTCACCACGCAGGAGACGCTCTCCAACGCTCACGCAGCTCGCCGCTGGCTTATCCAGCAACTGGGTAGCGAAGAAGCCGTCGCCAAGCACTTCGTTGCCGTTTCCACGAATGCCGAAAAGGTCGCCGAATTCGGCATCGACACTGAGAACATGTTTGGCTTCTGGGACTGGGTCGGCGGCCGCTACTCCGTCGACTCCGCCATCGGCCTGTCCATCATGGCAGTCGTTGGCCCGATGGACTTCATGCGCTTCCTGCAGGGCTTCCGAGCAATGGATGAGCACTTCCTCAACGCTCCGCTGGAGCAGAACGTGCCGGTACTGATGGGCATGCTGAATGTCTGGTACTCAAACTTCCTCGACGCCCAGTCGCATGCCGTACTGCCCTACTCCGAGGATCTCTCTCGCTTCCCGGCGTACCTTCAGCAGCTCACCATGGAATCGAACGGTAAGTCCGTGCGTACCGACGGCAAGAGGGTGGACTACAACACCGGAGAAATCTTCTGGGGTGAGCCGGGAACGAACGGCCAGCACGCTTTCTTCCAGCTTCTTCACCAGGGAACTCGCCTGGTTCCGGCTGACTTCATCGGCTTTGCCCGCCCACGCCAGGATCTGCCGACGGCATCTGGCGAAGGTTCCATGCACGACCTGCTGATGAGTAACTTCTTCGCACAGACCAAGGTGCTGGCCTTCGGTAAGACCGCAGAAGAAATTCGCGCAGAGGGCATTGCAGAGGAGCTCGTGGAGCACAAGGTCATGCCGGGTAACCGTCCGACTACGACCATCATGGCTGAGGAACTGACCCCGGACGCTGTCGGTGCGCTGATTGCACTTTACGAGCACATTACTTTTGTCGAGGGCATTGTCTGGGGCCTGAACTCCTTCGACCAGTGGGGCGTCGAGCTGGGCAAGCAGCAGGCTGGTGACCTGTTGCCTGCAGTTACCGGTGAAGTGGCGCCTGATTCTGGCGACGCTTCTACCGATGCGCTGCTGACGTGGTACCGCGACAAGCGCTAACGTCTTCTGGCCAATTGGCCTAGATAGCTAAGAGTCCGCCTTCGGCTTGAACTGATTCTCGCTGCGGGCGGACTTTTGTTATTTATATGACCATTCGGTTGCGGTGAGGATGGGGCGCGGCATCCCGTCGTAAAGCGGGGTCGGGAAAAAGCGAATAGTATCTAAGTCATGTCTGCCTACATTGAAGATGATGTTCTTGCCTATCGACTTGCCGTGGGCGCCAGTGAAATTCTCAAGGGTGTCCGCAACGTAGGCCTGCTGCGTGGCCGCATTCTGGGAGATGCCGGCGACGCACTGGCACAGGAGTGGATTGCCCGCGTACTAGAGCAGCACCGTCCGGACGACGGACTGCTGTCGGAGGAAGCCGCGGATAACCGTGAGCGCCTGGACTCAAAGCGGGTGTGGATTATTGACCCACTCGATGGCACGCGTGAGTTCGCTTCGGGGCGCCAGGACTGGGCAGTTCATGTCGCTCTAGTAGAGGACGGTCAGCCGACCCACGCTGCTGTTGGTCTGCCGGATCACGGCCAGGTTTTCCACACGGGTGAGGCCAAGGCTGTGCAGGGGCCGCGTGCGGGCAAGATTGTCGTATCGCGTACTCGCCCACCGGCTGTGGCGAAGTACGTCGCTGACAAGCTAGGCATGGAGCTGGTGGAGATGGGCTCCGCTGGTGCGAAGGCAATGCACGTGCTGCTCGGTGACTACGACGCCTACATCCACGACGGTGGTCAGTACGAGTGGGACTCGGCAGCGCCGGTTGGTGTCGCTAAGTCCGCAGGGCTTTTTGTCAGCCGCCTAGACGGCTCCGCGCCGACCTACAATAATGTCGATACTTTCCTGCCGGATATGCTGTTCTGCCGACCGGACCTGTCGGAGGAGATTCTGGCACTGGTGAAGGAATTCAAGGATCAAGAGCAGAAGTAGGTAAGCTAGGGCGGCTATGACCGACTCCACTGACATCACGACACAGGCTCATCAGGGCATTAAGACTCCGTACGAGGATTTGCTGCGCGAAATTCTCGCTGACGGAGCAGCTAAATCAGACCGCACTGGCACGGGCACTCGCTCAGTGTTCGGCCGCCAGCTGCGCTTTGATCTGAGCGAGGGCTTCCCACTGATCACCACTAAGAAGGTGCACCTGAAGTCCATCGTGTACGAGCTGTTGTGGTTCCTCCGCGGCGATTCAAACGTCCGGTGGCTCCAGGATCATGGGGTGACTATTTGGGACGAGTGGGCAGACGACAACGGCGACCTCGGTCCGGTCTATGGCGTGCAGTGGCGCTCTTGGCCCACTCCAGATGGGCACCACATCGATCAGATCGCACAAGCGCTGGAGACTCTGAAGTCCAACCCGGATAGCCGCCGCAACATCGTCAGCGCCTGGAATGTCTCCGAGATTTCCAATATGGCGCTGCCGCCGTGCCATCTGCTGTTCCAGTTCTACGTCGCAGATGGCAAGCTCAGCTGCCAGCTCTACCAGCGCAGCGCGGACATGTTCCTGGGCGTGCCGTTTAACATTGCTTCCTATGCACTGTTGACGCACATGATGGCGCAGCAGGCGGGCTTGGATGTTGGTGAGTTCATCTGGACCGGTGGTGATTGCCACATCTACGACAACCACATTGAACAGTGCGAACTGCAGGTCTCCCGTGAGCCGCGCCCCTACCCCACGCTGAAGCTTCGGAAGGCCGACAGCATTTTCGACTACGCTTACGAGGACATTGAGGTCATCGGCTACGACCCGCATCCTCTGATTCGCGGTCAGGTGGCTGTCTAAGTCAGCGAAAGGTGAGTGTCGACATGAACGAGTCCACCGCTTCCACCAGCGCAAGACCCCCGTTTGTAGGGATGATCTGGGCGCAGTCTCGAGCCGGCATTATCGGCGACGGTGCGACTATGCCCTGGCATCTGCCTGAAGATCTTCAGCATTTCAAAACAACGACGATGGGCGCACCGGTCATCATGGGGCGTCGCACGTGGGACTCGCTGAATCCCAAGTTCCGACCACTCCCCGGTCGTCGAAACATCGTCCTTTCACGCTCCGTGTCCGATTTCCCCGGCGCCGAGTCCGCAACCAGCCTCGAAGCCGCGCTCGCAGCCGTCGCCGACGAACCTGCAGCGTGGGTAATCGGAGGCGGGCGCGTCTATCGTGACGCACTTTCGCTTGCCGACGAATGCGTGGTCACCGACATTGATACTGATGTCAGCGTCCCGGTACCGGTCATGGCTCCCGACCTCTACGACTGGGTTCGCGTCGAGGATGGTCCGTGGCAGACGTCAACGACCGGCCTACGCTACCGCTTCTGCACGTGGCGGCGGCTAGAGGATTAGATTCTTTGGCAATTCGTTATCCGCGGCATACCGATGGAATATCGGCCTTGGTCCGCGCGTTGAACGAAGCATGACTGATGTGAAGACTCCACAGACCACCGAACACGTGACCATTTACGCTGCGTCCTGGTGCCCTTTCTGCCAGAACCTCATTGCTGGCCTGAAAGAAAACGGCACTCCGTTTGAGGCTTGGGATGTCGAAAAGCACGACGACCTTTCGAAGTGGGTTGAGTCCGTCAACGACGGCAACCGCGTTGTTCCGACCGTGCTGTACTCCGATGGCGAGCACGCCACGAATCCGCCGGTTGAGGAAGTCACCGCTAAGTACGCTGAACTCTCCAACAAGTAGTTAAAAGCTAAGTAAGCAAAAAGCCGAACCCCACTTTCGGGTTCGGCTTTTTACGTTCACGCGCGACCGGTCATGCTGCCAGTCGCGATACCAGCATTAGTCCAGATCGTCGTGTGCCATCAGCTGACGAGCAGCCTCAGTAATCGAGCCAGACAGTGACGGGTAGACGGAGAAGGAGCTTGCCAGGTCATCGACGGTGAGCTGGTTGGAAACACACACCGCAATTGGCAGAATCAGCTCCGAGGCAGTCGGAGCGACCACCACACCACCGATAATCATGCCGGAGTTCTTACGGCAGAACAGCTTGACAAAACCGTGGCGCAGCGAGCGCATCTTCGCACGCGGGTTACCTGCCAGTGGGAAAACCTCAACGCGAGCGGAGACCTCACCGGACTCAATCTGAGCCTGGGAAACACCGACAGTCGCAATCTCTGGGCGGGTGAACACTGCCGACGAAACGGTGCGCAGGCGAATCGGAGATACGCCTTCACCGAGGGCGTGGTACATCGCAATACGGCCCTGCATAGCTGCAACGGAAGCCAGCGGGAACAAGTCGGTGCAGTCACCGGCAGCGTAGATACCCGGCACGTTGGTACGGGAAACACGGTCGACGTGAATATGGCCAGAAGGAGTCAGTTTTACGCCACTTGCTTCCAGGCCCATATCCGCGGTGTTCGGAATCGAACCGACGGTCATCAACGCGTGGGAACCGAAGACCTCACGGCCGTCGGAAGTGACGACGCGAACGCCGCCGTCCTCCGTGCGTTCGACAAGATCACAGCGGGCGTTCTTAACAACGTCCACACCGCGCTCCAGTAGGACTTCCTCTAGGGCATCTGCAGCGTCGGCATCCTCGTGCGGCAGGATACGATCACGCGAGGCGACCATGGTGACCTTCACACCCAGCTCGGTGAACGAGGATACGAACTCAGCACCAGTCACACCGGAACCGACCACAATGAGGTGCTCCGGCAGCTCCTCCAGTTCGTAGACCTGACGCCAGGTCAGAATACGGTCACCATCAGGAATCGCACCCGGCAGAATGCGCGGGGACGCACCGGTGCTGACCAGCACCAGGTCGGCTTCAAGAGTGACCTCGCCGCCCTCGAGCAAGTCGACGGTGACGTAGTGAGTTACACGGCCCGGGTCGTGGTCATCGAGGCGACCGCGGCCCTGCAGCATCTTGATGCCCTCACGCTCCATCTGCGCGCGAACATCGTCGGACTGCTGCTGAGCCAGGCGCTTAACGCGCTCGTTGACCGCAGTGAAGTCGATTTTGCGCTGGGAAAAGTCCGGACGCAGACCCATCTCGTCCGCACGACGCATATCGGTACGAACGCCCGTCGCCGCGATGAAGGCCTTAGAGGGAACGCAATCCCACAGGACGGAAGAACCGCCCATCCCGGCATCCTCAACCACAGTGACTTCAGCACCGTACTTGGCGCCAACCAGCGCTGCTTCGTAGCCGGCTGGGCCGCCGCCAATGATTACGATCCTCTGTGCCACAAATCCTCCAAAGTTGCCGTGGATATCACAATGTAACTACCGCGGGAGGCATTTTCCCCGCTTTGCCCCCATAGTCTAACGGACAGTCATGGTTGACTGCGCGCCGTCCTCATAGCGAGCAACAATGCCAGCGAAGAGTTTCACACCAACGCCCAGGCAACGCTCGTCCACGATTAGGTCATCTCGGTGCAAATCGTGCTTGTCGCCGCGGCCGGACCAGCAGCCCAAGCGGGCCATCGCGCCCGGGACGTGCTCGAGATACCAACCGAAGTCCTCGCCACCGGACGACTGTGGGGCCTGAATGACAGCATTCTCGTCCACTCGTCGCACTGCTTCCGCAATCAGGGCGGTGCAGTATTCGTCGTTAAGCACAGGCGGCACGCCACGCTCGTAATTGATGGTGCACTCTGCGCCGGTCGGGGCGAGGACTTGTTCAATGAGTTCGCGAACCAGTGGATCGATGTCGCGCCAGGTCTTGATGTCCGCGGTGCGCAGGGTGCCGCTGACGCTGCCTTCCGACGGAATCGCGTTGTGTGCATACCCGGAGTGAACGGAGCCGAACGTGAGCACGGTGCCAGTGCGTGGGTCGACGCGTCGTGACAGCAAGCCGGGCAAATCGACAATCAATTTGCCCAGCGCATAGACAACATCGGCTGTCATCTGCGGACGGGAAGTATGCCCGCCCGGGCCATGCACCTGAATCTCCAACGTGTCGGCCGCAGAGGTGATGGCACCTGTTCGAACGCCGACGTGACCGACGCGCAGCTTCGGCTCACAGTGGACGGCAAAAATACGCTCAACGCCATTGAGCGCACCGGCAGCGATAACCTCGGGTGCACCGCCAACCATGACCTCCTCGGCGGGTTGGAAAATGAAACGCAGCGGCGTCGGCAACGTGTGCTTCTCGTGGTACTCAGCCATAGCCAGAGCCGTCGCGAGCGTAATCGTGGTGTGAAAATCATGCCCGCAGGCGTGCATGACGCCATCGTTGGTGCTGGCAAACTCCAGCCCCGTGGTCTCTGTAATTGGAAGCGCGTCTATATCGCCGCGGAAAGCGAGACGTCCCGGGAGTTCACCTCCGGCTTCGCTACCGGCGAGTTCGTCTTCACCAATGTCGACCATCAGGCCGGTGTTGGGAAACAGCACTGGTTTCAGCCCTGCAGCACGCAGCTTCTCCTCCACAAAAGCCGTGGTGGCGTGCTCCATGTGAGATAGCTCTGGGTGCGCATGAAGATGCCGCCGCCACTCGAGAATCTCGTTCGCGTGCTCGGCCCACCAGTGCTTAATAAACTCCTCAATCACAACTCTCCAGTGTAAGCGCTCCACCGACAGACCGTAACAAGAGGCCTACCGACGACTGCGCCAGCGACAGCAGTGGCCGGCAAGCGCTTGAATGTCGGCGCCAGACGTACGCATGACCAGGAGTCACTTCTTTAACTTTGACCTCTTCAATTATCAGATGTTTCACATTTTGAGGAAGTCTGCGATGATAATAGGCATGTCCGGCAATGGCACACCTAAGTCTCTCAGCATCCCCATCATCATCGTGGCCACCGCACTCGTGGTCGTCATCGGCATCGCCATCGGCCTGTCGCTGAACAATAGTGATGAGCCCCAGCGTCCGGAGGTCCCCTCCTCCTCGCAGCCGACGTCGCCCAGTTCGACACCGCCGTCCTCGACGAGTTCGACTTCTACGAGCAAGACGACCACCACGACCACAACTACGTCGAAGTCCTCCGAGACGTCGTCAAGCACGCCGAGCACTTCGACATCGTCCTCGTCGTCGACGCCGAGCACCACGTCTTCGCCATCCACGACGACGAGCTCAGAGCCGACATCAGCTCCGGAGGGGCAGGACTTCGGCACTGGCCGCTCCGACCTAGACGGCCTGGGCTTCGTGGGCAGCTCCGCACGCTGCGACAACGGTGACCGCGCCTTTGCTGTTATCGCCGCTGAACAGGGAATTAAGGCTGCTGCTTGTGAGACGCGCTCCGGCGAGAAGTACTACCGCTCGGATACACCACAGGGTTCCGGATCGATGGACATCATCGTCGATGAGGGCGACCGCGTTGTTGCACAAAACGGCTCGTACAAGTACCAGATGTCCCCCGACGGAGTTCTTGTGACCAAGGACAACGAGGTCGTCAAGAAGTACGCGGCAGAAGCCTGGGGAACTGCCTAAGAGATCAATTTAAAGATCAATGTTGCGGGGACCGTAGAGGCGGTCGCCCGCATCTCCCAACCCCGGCACGATGTAGGCATCCTCGTTGAGATCCGGGTCCACCACAGTGGTGACAAGACGCACCGGGAAACCGGATTCCTTCAAGGCGTCGACACCCTGCTGTGCAGAAATGATGCACACGGCCGTGATGTTGTCCGCTCCGCGATCCGCCAACAGCTTCAGGGCATGCAGCAGTGAACCGCCGGTTGCCAGCATCGGGTCGACCAGGAAGACAGTGCGCCCGGACAGATCCTCCGGCAGCGCCTCGAGGTACGGCACCGGCTCATGAGTTTCCTCATTACGAGCCAAGCCAATAAAGCCCACCTGCGCATCCGGAATCATCGACAGCGACGGATCGATCATGCCAAGCCCCGCACGAATGACGGGAACAATAATCGGCGGATCCTGCAGACGGTAACCCGGCGCGGTAGTGATTGGGGTCTGAACATCGAAGTTATCGACGGGCAGCTCCCGGCTTGCCTCGTAAATCAGCATTGCGCCCAGATCGGCGAGTGCCGCACGGAAGCCCGCGTTATCAGTGCGCGCGTCGCGCAGAATGGTCAAACGTGACTGTGCCAAGGGATGGTTGACAACGGTAATCTCCATGCCTTCCAAAATACATTGCTTTGCTTTTGCCGCTCTGGTGCCGGCATCGCAAGTTTCTGAAAACGCGTTCCCAAAAAAGATGGAACCGAATCGGCCTTTTTCGCGCCTAACAATACGAGGGCTTTTTACTGCGCCCCATTTGCGTAAGCCCGCTTACTACCAAACCACTTGCCGCTCAGCCGCCGTCCGAACCCCGCTAGCCGTTCAGCCACAGCACTGAGTGTTGAACCACACGCGAATTTCCTAGAGAGGCCGTCAACATTGTCCCGTCCATCACCACACAGTTCCCACAGCCAATCTTTTCTCTCTCCGACCACTAGCGGGAATGACTCAGTCTTTACGCTGGTGCCAGAGCTGATTTCTGCCGATGCCACGCGCCTTGACGCGTTGTCGCAGCAGGTCAGCGGCGCTGACTTGGGCATCAGCGCACTGCTCTCGCTTGGCGACGTCCCGTTTGCTGGGCCCTTCTGTCACGCTGCAGCCACTGCTCTACAGCACCAACACGAGCATGTAGCTGAGCTGAATGAGTACGGCACCAGCGCTGCTCGTGCACTGAACGCTCTTGTCTCTGCGGTGTCCACTGCTGAAGATGCCGGCGCATATGCGCTGCAGTCCATCTCACCGAAAATGGGAGCCGTTGCAACTCGCGGAATGGGCGGTGCGTGATGCTTCCCACCAATCTACTTACGGAGGTCCCCACCGCGATTGCACAACAGCTAAGTCCTGCCATCGCACCCGCACTGGCAGGACTTGCTGGGGCCGCAATACCCGCCGCGAGTACCGCCTGGCGCTCAGTGGCAGATTCCGTTGACCGCAACTGGGGCGATGGTGCTGGTTCCGGAGCAGGGGCCGCGGGAACAAGTCTCAAACGGGCTGCAAATGCGGCAGCCGACTTGGAAACTCGCGCCGGAACCATTGACAGTGACATTGCCAAGGGGCTGGCCGCAGTAATGTCAGCGGCCACTGATTTGGCCCGGATTGCCATGGATTTTGTCACTTCCGCCATGGGCTCGTTGACTGCGACGGCTGCGGGGCCCGCTGGTCTCGCCGCGACCGGCGCCAGCCTAGCCTCAGCGGCCAGTTCCGCGATCTCCCAGGCCATTGCGCGGCTCATGAAACTCGAGCAAGAACTGCGACCTCTGGTGCAGTCGCTGATACAGCAAGCGAGTACCGCGGTGGACACCCCTACCCCACCTCACTCGGCACAGTTGGAGGCCCCAGGTATCACTCAAGCCGCCCTCGCTTCTACGTCTACGAACACCCCAGGTTCGGCTAGCGCTACCGACGCTGCAGATGGTTCGGAGGCGTCGTCCGATTCGGGCAGCGCGCCGGTACCTGCGGATGCTGGAGCTGGCGCGCCCACACCAGAGGCCCAAGCTGCGGTGAAGGCTGCACTCAGTGCCGTCGGAACGCCCTATGGTTGGGGCGGAAATACTCCGGGGCAGGCGCTCGATTGTTCAGGCTTAACGCACTGGGCCTACGGGCAAGCTGGTGTTGATATTCCCCGCACGGCAGAAGCACAGGCCGTCGGCAGACAGGTGAGCCAGGATGAACTGCTACCTGGCGATCTTGCAGTGTGGGACGGCCATGTCGCCATGGTTATCGGTGACGGAAAGATGGTCGAAGCGGGCGATCCGGTGCAGGTAAACCCCGTGCGTACGACCAACATCGGCATGCCGTTTAAGGGGTTCTACCGTCCGACCGGATAGTGCGGTGGGTATCTGCGTCGTAAAACTTCTAAGATAGGAATACGCAAACTTGCCACCCGTGGGGGCGCTGCAGGTATGACAATTTTTGAGTTTTAATAATCACCGACAAGCAGAAGGGCTGCGACGAAAACTATGGCCAGGAAAGGCATCGTTCCTATCGAACTCGAGCTGACCTCGGGCACCTTTTACACGTTGTGGGCTCCAAGCTGGCGTGAGGGTGGCTCCGAGTGGCAGGCTCTGCTCGGCCGCGGTGATGACATCTATTTGTTCTCATCGGCGGCAAAGCTCCTGGCTTTCCTACAGTCGGATGCTCCTCACGACTTCACGCAGCACCCCAGCTGGCGCAACTTCAACCAGCAGCTACCGGGAGCTGCCATCGCGGCGCCACGCCACCGCTATGACCTGATTGGGCTGCCAGAGATTCTGGCCGGCCGGGCCGACTACGACCATGTTTCGCGCGCTGATCGCATTCTTGCCATCACTCGCTCGATTGGTGCGATCGCGGATCTCACTCCGATCAACCAGATGTTCGCCTCTCACTCTGTCCTGGCTGCCACGCAAAATGGTGCTGATCACTTCCAGGGCAGTGGCGCCGCTCAGTGGTCGGCTATCGGTAATGTCATCTTGACCAACTGGGACAATTGCATTGACGCTATCGACGCCATCGGCGCAAATACTCCGAGCATCGATGAAGAGTCTGAAACCGCTGCTGCAGCCGCATTAAAGGAGGCGGAGGCCGCGGAGCGTGAGCGTCGTGAAGCGGCGGAGAAGAAGCGCGAAGAGGAAAAGAAGTCCGCAGAGGAGACCGCCGGCGATCCGTACGATCAGACGGTGTGGGCCAACGCTGGCATCGACCCGATCAAGATCTCCATCGCTGGCCGCACGCTCTACACCTTGCGTTGTTACATGGGACGTCGCCCGCTATTCCTGGGCAGCGCCGGTGAGATTCACACGTTCTCACAGCCCCGCACGATGGTGCGTTGGCTGCTGGAGCACAAGCATCACGACATGTCGGCGCTGACGACGTGGGATGAAATCATCACCGCGGCCAACGCAGGTGAACTGGAGGCCGTAGTGCACGAGGACAATGAGTACTCGTTTACCGGTCTGGCCGAGGACATTGAAAAGGGCCCGAACGCCGTGGACACCGCCCAGCTCGCCCGCGCGTACGAGCTACTCGCAGACGCCGCTGACTGGGCTGGAGATGATGCCGTGAACGAGGTACTGGCGGGCAACCAGCAGCTGCAGTGGCTGCTGAACTTCCTGCTGGACACCGGAGAAATGTCCGAGCCAGTTCCGCCTTACGACGATGAGGCCGAGGGCTGGAGGCAGCTGGAGAAGGACTTGGCCGCTCGGTTCACGACCAAGATCTAGCTCCTCCCAGCAAAGCTGGCCGGCGCTGGCTAGTCCAGCGTCAGGTTCAGCTCATCTTCGGCACCGAAACCCGCACCGTTGACATCAGTTTCGATGTCCTCGTCGCTGTTGTCGATAAGCTGCAGGTAAGCGGGGTAAATAATGGTGTCCATGATGTGCTCGCGGGTCGGCAGATCCACGAATGCATTGTTTAGCGCATTCGAGGTCAGTTCGAACAGCTCGCTGTAGCCGTAACCGAAGTTCTCCACCAACTCCATGCACTCCCGGGTCATGGAAGTCGCACCAATCAGACGGTTATCCGTGTTGACCGTGCAGGCGAAACTCATATCGTCGAGAAGCGAGAACGGGTGATCCGCAACGCTGTCACAGACACCAGTCTGAACGTTGGAGGTCGGGCAGATTTCCAGCGGAATCTGGCGGTCACGAATAGCGGAGGCAACCTCCTGGCATTCGATGCCCTCGAGGGAAGCACCGAAGTCCTCGTAGATGCGCACGCCGTGACCCAGGCGGCGAGCACCTTGCACGACAGCGTCCTGCAACGAATCCACACCGGCGTCTTCACCTGCGTGAATGGTGACCGGAATGAGGTTTTCCCGCAGCATGGTGAATGCTTCGGCATGGTTAGCCGGTGGGAAGCCGTTTTCCGGTCCAGCGATGTCAAAACCGACAACGTACCCGTCGGAGTTCTTCCCGTAGTTGTCGATGACCAGCTGTGCGACTTCCTTGGAATTGTCATTCTGGCGCATCGCACAGACCAGCAGACGTGCGGTGATGTGCTTTCCCTCAGCGGCGGCATGGGCTTCACCCTGCGCCAGGCCTTCGACCAGCGCGTCGATGACAGCCTGCATATCCAGGCCCTTTTCCAAATGGTTTTCCGGAGCCAGGCGCAGCTCAGCGTAGACGACGTTGTCGGCGGCCAGATCCTCGACGGCCTCACGCGCCACGCGCGTCAGCGACTCAGCGGTCTGCATGACGGCGCAGGTGTGCGCGAAGGCGGTCAGGTAGCTCGGCAACGAGCCAGAGTTGCCGGTATCAATGAACCACTTCTCCAGTTCATCCACGTCGGTGGTGGGCAACTGATCGGTGTAACCGCAGTCCGCGGCCAGGTCGATAACGGTCTGCGGGCGCAGGCCGCCATCGAGGTGATCGTGAAGCAGTACCTTGGGCAGGCTGGCGACAACCTTGCGCATCTCATCGAGATTCGATGCCGAAGACTGTGTGTCCAGAGACTGAGCATCACTGTGCAAAGAATTAGTCATAATGGCCAGACTATCGGTACTGTGCCCTCCGCTTCTACTTCACTGCCGGTGAATCGTAATTCTGCTTTGTACAAAGGCTTCCGCTCCCCCGTTTTCCCCCATCCACACACGACGAATACGTCATTTCGGGTGACGTTTTACTACCCTTATCTCATCATGTTTCCCTCTCGCCGCTTCTCATCTGCCGTTACGCTGCTAGCTACCAGCGCTCTGCTTCTGCCGAGCACCGCCCCCGCAGCCATGGCGCAGAGCACCTCGCTTACCGACGACGCCCCGATTGTCGGTCCCACACCTGATATCCGTGACACGGAGGGCTGCCCCTACAAGACCTTTCCACCAGCACCAGTGGATTCCTCTGAGGTTCCGGCTCCCGGCGAAACATCTCCCGCTCCACTTCCGGTTCCTCAAAAGCCGGCTGGAGGTAGCAAGATGTCCGCCTGCGGCATTGTCAGCGGTGAGGGGTTTGACGTTCCGAAGGACCTCTCCGCCTCTGCATGGACGGTGTTCGATTTGAAATCCGGCGATGTCCTTGCGGCGAAGGACCCGCACGGCCGCTACCGTCCGGCATCAATTATTAAGGTGCTGCTGGCGATGGAGGCAATCGAGAATTTGAAGCTCGACACCCCAGTCAAGGCGACCTTCGAGGACGCGAACATGGAGGGCTCTCGTGTCGGCATCGTCGAGGACGTGAACTACTCGGTAGAAACGCTCCTGACTGGTCTGTTGCTTAACTCCGGCAACGACACCGGCCACGCCTTGGCTCGCGAACTTGGTGGCATGGATAAGACCACAGAGAAGGTCAATGCCCTGGCAAAGAAGTTGGGGGCGACGGATACGCGAGTGGTCAACCCGACTGGTCTCGATGCTCCGGGACAGATGACGTCGGCATACGACATGTCACTGTTCTTCCAGCACGCATTCAACAATGAGACCTATCGCAAGCTCTCGGCCACCCGCCTGGCCACCATCCCCGGAGACAAGGCTCTCGAGGTCGATGACTTCGAAATCGCCAACGACAATCAGCTGATTGCCCAGGACTACCCCGGCGCCCTTGGAGGCAAGACTGGTTTTACCGACGATGCCCGTCACACCTTCGCTGGGGTGGCTGAGCGCGATGGCCGTCGTCTCGGCGTCATCGTTCTCGACGTCACTGTGGAGGATTCACCGCGCCCCTGGGAGCAGGCGGCATCGCTACTCGACGCCGGCTTCGCGGCACCGCAGGACAGCTCTGTCGGTGTCCTCGAAGCGGAAGCGACTGAGGATAAGTTGGTAGAAAAATTGCCCGATATCCTGGACAACGAGTCAACAGGAACCGGGCTAAAAATTACTGTCAGCGCTGCCATCGTAGGTGTCATCGCATTGATTGCGATGGTCACCTACCGCTTCGGCAGACGCGATCGCGGCTAATTATTTCGAACCGAGCAGGCGGTTCAATCCGGACGGGTTGGCCGCTTCCGCACGGACGTTAATGACAGCAGGAGCAGGTGCATCCAGCTCCTCGTCGGCAAGCGCTTCTTCGGTCGTCGCCGTCCAGGCGGTGGCGTACATAGTGATGCGCCAGATGAGGTAGAAAACGACCATCAAACCGATGACCGGACCGAAAACTGCACCGGCCGGGTTCGACAGGGCGTTGGAGAAGAAAACGCTACCGAGCTGCTTGACAACCTCAAGGCCAATCGCACCGATAATCGCACCCTTTGCCGCAGAGCGGAACGGGGCGCCCCCGCGCGGCAGGAAAGCGAGCATCCAGAAGAACAGCAGCCAGTTGGCAACGAGACCAATGGCGATGGCAATCAATCCCGCAATAATTGTGATTCCCGGGACATGAGCCAGACCAATCTTGTCCAGCAGGGACTGGGTCAGTCCGGAAGAGCCGGCTGCGGTGACAGCGAAGGTCAGCAGGATCATAACCAGCATGCCCAGCAGACGCAGCAGGTCGCGAACCTTTCCCACCACGAAGTTGCTAGCGCCCAGCGGGCGCTTCCACAGCTGTGTCACTGCGTTGGAGAGGTTGCCCATCCAACCAAGACCCGACCACAGGGTGGCAATGAAACCGACGGTGAAGACGCCACCTGCCTGATCGATCGCGCCTTCGATAATTGCGTTGATGGTGTCGCCCATCGACCCATCGATGGAGTCGGTGATAGCGGACTGGATTTGCTCAAGCAGCTGCTCATTGCCACGCAGCACAAGCGCGAGGATGGCAAATGCCGTCATGATTAGGGGGAAAATCGACAGCACGGAGAAGTACGTGACAGCGGCGGCAAAAAAGTTACCGCCCTGCTCGGAGTAGCGCTCCTGCATCCGCATAACGTGATCGAACCACGCCCACTTTTCGCGGAGGCGGTCGATTGCGCTCGGTTCATCGGCGTGTACACGCTCGATGCCATAGCGGTCCGTTCTCTTCGGATCTTTTTGAGTAGAGGTTGCCATGTCCCCTACCTTAACGTGCCAGCTTTCGGTACGGAGACTGAAGCGCAGAGTCTACAGCTGAATTAACGGTTGGCGGCCTTCAGGAACCCGACTCGCTCGTACACATCTGCAAGTGTCTTGGCGGCAACTTCACGGGCACGGTCAGCGCCTTCGGCCAGGATCCGTTCCAACTCACCACGATCGGCCATGAGCTCCTCATAGCGTGCACGCAGTGGCGTGGTGAATGCCTCCAGCGCATCTGCGGTATCAGCCTTCAGCTGGCCGTAGCCAGCGCCTTCGTAGCCGGCAACGAGCTCGTCGACAGGCTTGTCGGTCAACGCCGACTGAATGACCAGCAGGTTGGAAACGCCCGGCTTGTTCTCACGGTCGAAGCGGATCTCTCCGTCATTGTCGGTAACGGCCGAGCGAATGCGCTTGGCGGAGACCTTCGGGTCGTCCAAGAGGTTAATAATGCCCTTCGGATTTGCACCCGACTTGCTCATCTTCGAGGTCGGATCCTGCAAGTCGTAAATTTTCGCGGAGCCTTCCATGATGTGTGGATCCGGCACCACGAAGGTCTTCTTGTAGCGGGAGTTGAAGCGCTGCGCCAGGTTACGCGTCAGTTCGAGGTGCTGGCGCTGATCCTCCCCCACCGGCACCAGCTGTGGGCGGTAGAGCAAGATGTCGGCAGCCATCAACATGGGGTACGCGAACAAACCAGCGGAGGTATGTTCCGCGCCCTGACGAGAGGACTTGTCCTTGAACTGCGTCATACGGCTGGCTTCACCAAAGCCAGTCAAGCAGGTCAACACCCATCCGAGCTCCGCGTGCTCGGGCACATGCGACTGCACGAAGAGCACCGACTTCTCCGGATCAATACCGAGTGCAATCAGCTGTGCGGCACCTGCGATAGTGCGCTGACGCAGCTCCTTCGGATTCTGCTCGACAGTGATGGCGTGCAGGTCTGGAATGAAGTAGTAAGCGTCGAAGTCATCCTGCAGATTAATCCAGTTCTTCAATGCACCCAGGTAGTTGCCCAGGTGGTAGGAATCTGCGGTCGGCTGAATGCCGGACAGAACGCGCTGCTTACGAGCACTCGGTGCAGGATTAGTTGCCTCAGGACCCTTGCTTTCACTCATAGCCAATAAGTCTAGCGCGAGGCCCGCAGTTGAGAGTCGACGACGTACCCGTTTCGACAACACCACGGGCTTTTGCAGGAAACCGACTGCCAAAAGCTAGCCCCGACGCCCCTCGTCCCCCTGCTCCACAAGCATTCGATCGGATAGCAATTTGACGGTGCGCGCCGCAGCAGCTGGCGATTCCTCGGGGTACAGTGCGCGCACCAACGTGATCGCTGGGCGAATGCCGTGTTCAGAGAGAACACGGCGAACACGCTCACGCTCCCCCTGGGTCAACTCGAGCGGGGCTACGGGTGGCCTACGGGTGTAGGACACGACCATCACGGCTCCCAGCAGAACAATGAGTCCGAGGGAAATCCACAGTGGCCACGCGTAGGCAAAAGACAGCACGATAAACGCAACAATGACACCGGAAGTCACGACCACTGGGACATTGACAGCAGTGCCAGGGTCGTTCTGCAGACTCCGTGCGATGGCTTCCAAATCGGCCATCTGGTGCCGCTTGTTATCGCTCTCGCCGTTTTTCACTGGGGATGTCCTCTCCTTTCCTGGTCCGCACCGAGCTCGCTTCAAGTCCCGCGCAGATTCGCGCTTGGGTTTTACAGCGGCTGAAGTCCCATCAGTCCTTCTTCAAATCTTAGGCGCTCGCGTCCCAAGTGCCGAACTAACCCACAGGTATTATTGGACTAATTCAATTCTCTTATCCGTCAGGAGTCCCATGCTCGCTGCCATTGCGGTTGCCGTCTTCATCCTGCTGGTCCCAGGCGCAGTTCTCGGTTGGGCCAGTGGGCTACGTCCCACGCTCGCGTTGGCATCTGCCGGCCCATTAATGCTGGGTGTGACCGGTTTTTCCGCATGGTTGTCTCACGCGCTCGGGCTGGATTACACCTGGCTCTTCGTGGCCGGCATGTGGGCATGGTTCTGTGCTATTGGCTATCTGGTGCGCAGATTCGTCCCCCGAGCAACGCCCGAAGACGGCTTCGATTCCGGCGTTGTCACCGCGATGATTGTCGTCGGAGTTACGGTAGTCGGCTCGATGCGCGCCATGCTCGTGCTTAACGACGTCCCTGGCGGCCCCGGCGCTATCCGCGAAGCCTGGGACATGCTCTGGCATACCAACTTCCTCCGGTTCATTGACGAACATGCAATAGCCTCGCCCACCGCGGCCGGTGACCTGATGAATCAGGAGACCGGGGCCGAAATGTTCTACCCCACCGGCTGGCATGCCATGGCGGGGCTGCTGCCCGGCTCGGTCTTCCTCGATTCCAACGTGTTTGCGTTCTTGGCCCCGGCGCTGCTTCTTCCCGCAGCAACTGCGGTGCTAGCCCGCACCGCAGTTGGTCCTAAGTGGGCGGCCTATGCCGGTCCCGCAGCTGCCGTCGCGACGCTGATGCTTCCGGAGATTTGGGTGGCTCTTTGGCGCACATCCTCCATGCCGTATCTGCTCGCGGTGGCCGCTTTGCCGATTGCTGCGGCTTTGACCATGCGGGGCTATATTGTCCCCGCTGCGCTTGCCCTGGTCGGCACGTTTATCACCCACCCGGCCGGCGCAATTGCTGCCGTGCTCTTTGTTGGCTTGTGGTTGATTACCCAACCGAGTGTCAGTGGCCTAGTTCGCACGCTAATTATCGGAGCGCTCGCCCTGGTGATGACTCTCCCGGCGGCTTTGTCCGCGAGTGGGCAAGGCGAATCCGTTGCGGGCTTTACCGGCCAAATTGAGATTTCCCGCTCCGAATCACTGTGGCGAACTCTGATTGGGTTTTCCCGCTATGCTGACGAGCCCATCTTTTCCCGGACTGTTCTGGTTCTTGTGCTCATCGGCCTGGTGGTGGCGCTTGTCTCTCGCCTGCCAGACAGCCCATGGGCTCCGTGGCCGGCACTGGTTTTCGGGCTGCTCTTTGTGGTGTCCGATAGTGCGCAGTCCCGTTGGTCTGAGCCGTTCGGCACCTATCTGAAGTTTATTGGCACTTTCTTCTACGACATGCCGTACCGCATGCAGGCGGTTATGGGAATTCTGCGCGCAGTGCTGGTCGGCTACGCAGTCGCGGCTGCCGTTGTCGGGATTGTGGCTGCGGCGCAGTGGATCGTCGCAAAGCGAGATCAGCCGACCAAGTCGTGGAATCCTGCGCTGGCGATGGGGCTCGTAGCGGCACTGGCGATTGTGCCTGCGACCTGGGCGAGTGGGCCTGCTCAGCGCGAGGCAATTCGCCAGAGTTTCGGAAGCACGTTTGTGACCGCTGCGGACATGGAAGCTATTGATTGGCTGTCCGCACAGCCGCATGCGTTTGAGGGGCATATTCTCAATGACCGTCGTGACGGTTCTGCGTGGATGTATGCCATCGCCGGACTGCCGACCCTGTTCCGCCATTTCTCCTTCTCCGACAAAACTGCCGAGGCGAGCAACAAGCTGCCGATAAACGTTGACCTGCTGGGCTCACATCCAGAGTTCGATGCCATGGCGAAGAAATTGGGAGTGCACTACATCATTAGTTCCCCGCCGGGTGTGAACACGGATGGCACGGAGGCGCTGTCGATGCGTTCCTGGGCATGGCACGCGCCGGGGCTCACGCCTGTGTATCACGACAGTTCGGTGATGATTTTCGCGGTCAACAAGATGTTTTCACCTGAAGAGTTGCACGCTGTTGTCAACAGTTCCCCACACCGCCCGGCGCGCCCCAATCCGCTGTGGATGCCTCCGCGCCAGCCGATCGTCCCCTCCCCTGACGAGGCTGTCGATCCGCTCGCCGGCGCGCACATCACCGTCGACTCTCGCCGCGAGGCCATCGAGGCTATCAACGCCGACCTGCCTCGCGCGCTGCGTTTGAGTGGGGATACTTCCGCTCACATCGACAGCATCGTGCAACGCGCCAGCGACAAGCTCCGTCAGCGCGGCGCAATCGTTGGCGCACATTCGCTTGCCGACGACACGGCGAGCGCAGCCACCGTAATCGTCGGTCGCTCATCAGAGGGCCAGACTCTTTCTGGGGATAACATCGGCGATCGTGGCTTTTCGGTATCCGCTGTGGTGAAGTCTCTCGAACCTGAGGACGATGCTCCTGCCGATTGGCAGTTGGCGGCGGGTGTGCGCGACGGAATGGTTTACCGAGGTTTCAATCCGCACAGCAGTTACAGCACAAACGGGGTGCCAACCGAGTTTCGCACCGGCCTGGCGCCGGCAGTGGCGGTGAACCAGAGTTCGCGGCCGCATGCGCCGACAATTGCGCTATCGCTGGGAGCGGTGGGCGCTGAAAAACTCACCCGCGATTTGGCCGACCCCGCTATGCAGGACAAATGGGCCGACGCCATCGTTGACGGCATCGCCTCCATGTTGCGGCAGAACCGGCATCTCGTAACCGCTCCCGAGCCGGAGTTGATCCCAGAGTTCGCTGACCTCGGAGCACACTAGTCCGCTCGGGGTTAGGCGTATGCCGGGTTTAGGCGTACTCCACGATCACCGGCGCGTGGTCCGTCCAGCGAAGGTCGTAGGCGGCAGGCTTATCCACTACCGAGCTGACAGCACGCTTGAGCATTGGTTCGGTTACCGCCTGGTAGTCGATCCGCCAGCCGGCATCGGTATCGAACGCCTTACCGCGGTAGGTCCACCAGGACCAGGGACCGTCGGCCTCTGGGTGCAGACGGCGAGTGACATCAAACCACACCGGATCTGCATTGAGCTTCGGGGCCTCCCACACAGAACCATCGGAGAAGGCACCGGATTCCAGCTCCTTGTCGCTGGCCTGTACCTGCGAATCCTGGGGAACCTCATCGGGCCAGCAGCCGAAGACCGAGTCCATCCAGGCACGCTCCTGCGGTAGGAAACCGCTCTTGCGGCGGTTGGTCTTCCAGTTCTTCAAATCCTGTTCGCGGTGGCAGATGTTCCAGTCGCCGCCGATGACTGCGTGGTGACCGTCGCGCCCCTTGGCACCCAGTTCGGCCAGGTAGTCGGAGAAGGCATCGAGGAAGCGGTACTTCTCATCCTGCTTCTCGCTCAGGGCGGCACCAGAGGGCAGGTAGAGGCTGGCAATCTGGACATCCACATCCAGGCCGGTGTCCGCTGCCGGGGCAACACCACTGATAAACCGACCGGATTCTTCGAACTCCTCGGAGCCGATGCCCACCTGGACGTCGTTAAGCGGAAAGCGCGAGAGAATGCCCACGCCGGCGCGCCCCTTGGCACCCAGGTTTTCAGCACCGACCCAATGCCATCCGGCATCGAAAGCGGGCGCGAGGGCCTTGCGTGCCTGGTCGTCGGTGGCGCGGACTTCCTGCAGCAAAACGACATCGGAACTGGTGTGCTTCAGCCACTCCAGCAATCCCAGATTGGTTTCGCTGCGCTCCTTGACGGCGGCGCGGATGCCGTTGACATTGATTGTCGCGATTGTAAGGCTCATGCCCTCATACGTTACCTATGCGTGCACTACGCCTTGAAGACCCCTAGCGCAGTTCGATGCGCTCGGCCTTCTTCGCCTGTGAGCGGCGGTAAAGAACAATGGTCGGCAGAGCGATGAAGATAGCCAACATCGCCAACGTCGCGCCGCCCAAAGCCGGTGCGCGGTAGCCATAACCGGACGCAATGACCCAACCACCGAGCGCCGCTCCGAATGCGTTGGCCATGTTCAATGCGGCCTGGTTGAGAGCTGCCGCCAGCGTCTGTGCGCGACCGGCGACATCCATCAGACGGGTCTGCAGATTAGGCACCAATACCGATCCCAGCAGACCGATAAGGAGGAAGTTGATCGTGCCCAGCACAGCATTCTGTGAGGTGAAGTAGAAGACGCTGAGCATGATTACCATCAGCACCAGCGCAACCATGATGCCCCACTCCCCGATGCGGTCGGAGAGCCAGCCACCGATGTAAGTACCGACAACCATGCCGATGCCGTAGGCCATCAGCACAATCCAGATGTGGTTTTCGCTCATGCCCGCTTCGCGAGTCATAGTCCAGGTGATGTAGGTGTAAACCGCGAACATGCCGCCGAAACCAACGGTGCCAATCGCGACGGTCAGCAGCACCTGCGGTGTCACCAGAGCCGAGAGCTCATCCATCGGACGTGTCTTCGGCATGCGGTTCATATGCGGCACGGCGAACCACAGCGAAACAAATGCAATCAGCCCGATGACCGCGACAAACGCGAAGGCGCTGCGCCAACCGTAAATCTGTCCCAGCACCTGCGCGGCCGGCACACCAATCACAGTCGCCACCGACAACCCCACGCCCGACAGAGCCACCATCTTGCCGCGCTGTCCCGGCTTAGCCAGGGAGGCCGCCACCAGCGCCGCCACCGAGAAATACGCGCCGTGCGGCAGACCGGCAATGAAGCGCGAGACCATGACTGCTTCGAAAGAGCCCAGTGTGCCTGCCCAAACCGTGGCACCATTGCCGATGGTAAATGCCGCCATCAGCAGCAGGAGCATGCGCCTGCGCGGAATCGAGCCGGTCAGCACGGTAATTAGGGGTGCGCCCACGACAACACCGAGTGCGTACATCGAAATCATGCGCCCTGCGGCATCCTCATCACGTCCGAAGGCATCAGCGATGTAAGGCAGCAGGCCCATGGCCACAAACTCGGTAACGCCGATGCCGAATGCACCGACCGACAGAGCCACAATCACCAAGATTCGGCGTAGATCAGAGATGTCGTCCTGCACCGGAACAGGACGGCGATGCGAGCTAAACGCTCCCGCACGACGCGCACGCGGTTTGTGGTCGTCGTTGTGGGTTGTTACTTCGCTTGACGACGTCATTGCGACCGTCTCCTTTTCTCTTCTTACGCCAGTTGGTGGACTCTCAGTTCCCCTCGACTTTCGACCCAAGACGGGCTCGCAAAACCGTGAGGGGAGCCGCAAGGGAAAAATGAGACTCTACTCCGCAACACAAAAATTTCGCTATTTAATCCGCCTGTTCCCCGGGTATTTGTGCGCGGAATAACATCTGCGGCCATTAGTGGAAGTCGCTCACTCAAGTTCTTCCCAATGCATTTTGTAATCGGCATTGTTTGCCGAGGACTACGAATTCCCTTCGAGCGTGACGGACTTCCTACCATCGAGCGCTCCGGGTCTTCGATGCTGCCGTACTAGCTACCGGGTAAATTGTTTTAAAAGATATTTCGAACTGCAATACCGATAGGATCTTGATTCACTATGGGCGACCGCTACAACCTCTATGAGTCTCTGAAGCTGGATAGCGCAGCCAGCACCGAAGAGCTCCATGCAAATCTTTCTAATCAACTCTCCGAACTGCGAGATGCTGGAGTCTCGGAGTACTCCGGCGAGTTCCAGGAGAAGCTCACTGCGCTGCAAGTGCTTGGCGATGAGGGACGTCGTCGCGAATACGACGCTTTGCTGGCCGATGAGAACGCCACCATCACCATTGCGACGCTGCGCGGGCTGGCAAATCGCCCGGTACCCACTGCGCAGGAATCCTCGTTCCAGACGCAAACCCAGCAAGCACAGTGGTCCGCCCCAACTCAAACCAGTCCTGCGACAGTAACCACCACGGTGACCACGGATGTACCACCGCTGCCTGCAAACGCCACACTGCAGAACATGTGGCAGCGCATGCCACTCATCCCCCGAATCACTACCGGCTTGGTCAGTTTTTCAACTCTGATTGGCATCATCGCAGTTCTGTACGCAATCACGCTCGGCATCCAGGGCGCCAACGATCTCGGCAGCCTAGAGTCATCGTTGGGTGATTCTTGGGATGACATCGGCTACATTATGGGCGCTGCAGCCGCCCTCGTTCTTGTTCCAGTCCTCCTACTGATGGGAATGATGCTTGTCACCTTGACCGCATACTGGATTCACTCCATCCTCCGCGGTGAAGACTCGACGGCACCAATCTTTTTCTGCGTCACCGTGGCACCACTGGCGTTGGCTATGACCATCATCCCCCTCCTGTTCTTGAGCTCCTGGGTGGATGTAGTCCTCTTCCTCGCAGGTGCCATGCTGATCGCGGCTTGTGTTCTTATGTTCCTCAAGGACATGCGCGCATGGTTCCGCGGCCAGAAACTGGTCAGGACTACCCAGTCGGCGCCGGGGCAGGGCTATGCTCCGCAGTACCCCCAGTCTCAGAACACTCAGGGCTACCAGTTCGGCCAGAACAATCCTCCGAACAATACACAGAACTAAATAGGCTGCCCTGAACAACCGCGCCGGCGTGCACGACACCCCAGCGCGGTTTTTCGTATTTGAAGGGTTTGAGCGCGGGGGCCGTCGTAAAGCGAAAAATGGAATGAAAAGCGGCGAATAAGCGACAAATAATTGCACATTTCGTGACTTGCCTCACATAATTGCGTTATTCATATCACTATCACTGTTTTTGCGCTATGCCCCGACACAACCCAAGATTCAAAACTGGGTTATCGTGGAACAAAACAGATAGGAGACATGAATTATGGCGACAATTATTTGGACCCGTACTGACGAAGCCCCCCTGCTGGCGAGCTACTCGCTGAAGCCAATCGTGGAGGCATTTGCAAGCCAGGCTGGTGTCAATGTTGAAACCCGCGACATCTCCCTCGCAGGCCGCATTCTGGCTCAGTTCCCGGAGCGTCTTTCGGACGAACAGAAGGTAGAGGATGCGCTGGCAGCCCTGGGCAAGCTGGTCAAGGAGCCGGACGCCAACATCATCAAGCTGCCGAATATCTCTGCATCCGTCCCGCAGATTAAGCGCGCTGTCGCAGAGCTGCAGGAAAAGGGCTATGACATTCCGAAGTACAAGTCGCAGCCGGAAGGCGAGGAAGAGACCGCCGACCGCGCCAAGTTCGACAAGGTCAAGGGCTCTGCCGTTAACCCGGTACTGCGTGAGGGCAACTCCGACCGCCGCGCTCCGGAGCCGGTGAAGAACTACGCCCGCAAGCACCCGCACCGCATGGGCGCTTGGTCCGCAGACTCCAAGACCAACGTCGCCACCATGGCCTCCAACGACTTCCGCCACAATGAGAAGTCGGTTGTCATGCCGGCCGACGACAAGCTGACTTACCAGCTCGAGGCTAACGACGGCCAGATCATCACCCTGAAGAAGGACATGCCGGTCCTCAAGGGCGAGATTATTGACGGCACGGGCATGAACGTCCACATCCTGGACAACTTCCTGCGCGCTCAGATTCGCCGCGCACAGCGCGAGAACATCCTGTTCTCCGTGCACCTGAAGGCCACCATGATGAAGGTCTCCGACCCGCTGATCTTCGGCGAGGTTGTCAAGGCCTTCCTGCCATCTGTTTTCCCGAAGTTCGAGTCCAAGCTGGCTGCCGCCAACCTGACTCCGGACAACGGCCTGGGCGCCATGCTCGATGGTCTACACAAGCTTGACGACGCTACTGCGGCGGCCGTCAAGTCCGCTATCGAGAAGGACCTGAAGGAAGGTCCGGCCCTTTACATGGTCAACTCCGATAAGGGCATCACCAACCTCCACGTTCCGTCTGACGTCATCGTTGACGCTTCCATGCCGGCCCTGATCCGCAACGGCGGCAAGGGCTGGGGCCCGGACGGTGAGGAGCGCGACACCCTCGCAGTCATCCCGGACTCTTCCTACGCAGGCGTCTACCAGGCTGTTATCGAGGACTGCCGCGCCAATGGCGCTTTCGACCCGGCCACCATGGGCTCTGTCCCGAACGTCGGCCTGATGGCTCAGAAGGCTGAGGAGTACGGCTCCCACGACAAGACTTTCCAGATTCCGGTTGACGGTGTCCTGCAGGTCATCAACTCCGCTGGCGAGGTTCTGATTGAGCACCACGTCGCCGAGGGTGACATCTGGCGCTCCTGCCAGACCAAGGACGCCCCAATCCGCGACTGGGTGAAGCTGGCCGTCAACCGCGCTCGTATCACTGGCGACCCTGCAGTGTTCTGGCTGGACCCGCAGCGTGCGCACGACAACAACCTGATCAGCAAGGTCAACGAGTACCTGGCAGACCACGACACCGAGGGTCTGGATATCCGCATCATGGATCCGGTGTCCGCTACCAAGTTCTCCCTCGAGCGCATCCGCCGCGGCGAGAACACCATTTCCGTAACCGGTAACGTTCTGCGTGACTACCTCACCGACCTGTTCCCGATCATGGAGCTGGGCACCTCCGCCAAGATGCTGTCGGTCGTGCCGCTGATGGCCGGGGGCGGCCTGTTCGAGACCGGCGCAGGCGGTTCCGCACCGAAGCACGTCCAGCAGGTTCAGGAAGAAAACCACCTGCGCTGGGACTCCCTGGGTGAGTTCCTGGCACTGGCCGAGTCCCTGCGCTACGCCGCTGAGCATGACGACGACCCACGTCCACGCGTCCTGGCTGAGGCCCTGGACAAGGCAACCGCTACCCTGCTCGACGAGGGCAAGTCGCCGTCCCGCAAGGCTGGCGAAATCGACAACCGCGGCTCCCACTTCTACCTGGCTCTCTACTGGGCACAGGAGCTGGCCAAGCAGGACGAGAACTCCGAGCTGAAGGAAGTTTTCGCACCGGTCGCTAAGGCTCTCACGGAGAAGGAAGAGTCCATCGCCAAGACCCTGATTGATGCTCAGGGTTCCCCAGCTGATCTGGGTGGCTACTTCCTGCCGGACGATGAGAAGACCTCCGCAGTTATGCGTCCGTCCGCTGAGTTCAACGAGATCATCGACGGTCTGAAGAAGTAGGACTAGCTGCTTGCTCCTGGCTGGTCTGGCTGACCTGGTTGGCCCAGGCTGGTCTAGGCCGACCTAGGCTGACCGCCGGTTTCGGGCGATAGCCCCTCGCTCATGTTGCATTTGATGCACATGGCGCGAGGGGCTTTTTCTATGCCCTGACTTCCGTAACGGTCTTGACAGTACCCAGTGCTTTTCGGCGCTTTACGGTACCCTTCGCCCATACTCAGTCCCCTGTTTGGCTCACCTCGACACTCGGCACCGCAGCGCCCGATGCCCCGGCACCGCAGTGCCTCACCCCATGAGTTACTGACTACCTTTATGACACTTTTGTCCAAAAAATTGCCTTCAAACTGTCATAAAGGTAGGCACTAACTCCTTCGGCAAACCGCCACCCGTCGAACACCACTCGCCACGCACCACCCACCACCCACCACGCGCCACCCACGCCCCCATATACAGCAGCCTCCACCCCCCACAACCGACCACGCCCCAGAACTAATCAAACCAATCCGTACTAAGCGGGCTATAGCACTCTCGACACAGATACACACACCCTCTTACCTTGGGTTTTTCCAAAACTTTGCAATAGACAGCTTGGTTCACTATTGTTTGTAAGCAACGTTTTGAACGACCTCAAAAAACCGCAAGGAAGTATCTGAAATGACCACCAAGTACGACAACAGCAACGCCGCCAACTGGGGCCTGTCCACTCGCGCTATTCACGCCGGCTTCGCTCCGGACGCACAGACCTCCGCGCGCAACCTGCCGATTTACAACACCTCCTCCTACGTCTTCGATTCCGCTGAGCACGCTGCCAACCGCTTCAACCTCTCGGATGCAGGCCCGATTTACTCCCGCCTGACCAACCCGACTGTGGATGCCGTCGAGCAGCGCATCGCCAGCCTCGAAGGCGGCGTCGCTGCCGTACTGTTCTCCTCCGGCCAGGCAGCTGAGACCGCTGCTGTCCTCACCCTGGCTCGTGCAGGCGACCACTTCGTCGTTTCGCCACGCCTCTACGGCGGTACTGAGACCCTGTTCAAGGTCACCCTGCCGCGCCTTGGCATCGACTGCACTTTCGTCGAGAACCCGGATGACCCGGAGTCCTGGCAGGCAGCAGTTCAGGACAACACCGTCGGTTTCTACGGTGAGTCCATCGCCAACCCTCAGATCGACGTCCTCGATATCCCGGCCATCGCCGAGGTTGCACACCGCAACAACGTTCCGCTGATTGTCGACAACACGGTTCCGACCCCGGCCCTGCTGCGCCCGCTCGAGCACGGTGCTGACGTCGTGGTTTCCTCCACCACCAAGTTCCTGACTGGTAACGGCTCCTCCCTTGGCGGTGTCATCGTCGACGGCGGCAAGTTCGACTGGACTCAGACCCGCAACGGCCGTTCCATCTTCCCGAACTTCACCGAGGCCGACGAGGCTTACCACGGCCTGAAGTTCGCCGACCTGGGCGCCCCGGCCTTCGCACTGCGTGCTCGCGCTGGCATTCTCCGCGACACCGGCGCTGCCCCGGCTCCGTTCAACGCTTGGGTTCTGGCTCAGGGCCTCGACACCCTGGCTCTGCGCATCGAGCGCCACAATGAGAACGCCAAGGCTGTCGCTGAGTTCCTCGAGAACCACCCGCTGGTCGCCAAGGTCAACTACGCTGGACTGCCGAGCTCCCCGTGGTACGAGACCCTGAACAAGCTGGACCTTTCCGGCGCCAGCGGCGTGCTCTCCTTCGACCTGAAGGATGCCGACACCGCCAAGGCGTGGAAGTTCATTGACGCTCTGAAGCTGCACTCCAACGTCGCCAACATCGGTGATGTCCGCTCGCTGGTTGTCCACCCGGCCACCACCACTCACTCCCAGTCCGATGAGGAGGGTCTGATCCGCGCCGGCATTTCCCAGGCCACCGTTCGCCTCTCTGTCGGTATCGAGAACATCGATGACATCATCGCCGATCTCGAGGGCGGCTTCGCAGCACTCGCGTAGACCGTTTGTACACAGACACAGAACGGACTAAGTAGTCTATAAGGCATGAGCTTTTCCCCATCTACCCCGGCCGCCCTCGCACCCGAGGGCGAACCGGGGCGTGTCTTTATCGGCGATGTCACAACCGAGGCTGGCGCGGTCATCCCCGACGTCACTGTCGAGTTCGAACGCTGGGGCCGGCTTAACGACGACTGCTCGAATGTCATCCTCCTCGAGCACGCTCTAACCGGCGACGCCCACGCTTCCGGCCCCTCGGATGAGTACCACCCGACTGCGGGTTGGTGGAACGGGATGATTGGCTCTGCCCGCGCCCTGGATACCGACGAGTACTGCATTATCTGCACCAACGTCATCGGTGGCTGTCGCGGTACAACCGGCCCTTCCAGTCCACATCCGGACGACGGCAAGCCCTGGGGCTCTCGCTTCCCCGCAATCTCCGTGCGCGACACGGTGACGGTGGAGCACCTGGCGCTGCAAGAACTGGGAATTTCCCGCCTCCAAGCTGTCATTGGCGGCTCCTTGGGTGGGGCCCGAGCGCTTGAGTGGTCACTGATGCACCCGGATTTCGTCGGCAAGGCATTGGTGATGTGTGTCGGCGCACGTGCGTCTGCTTGGCAGATTGGTATTCAGTCTGCGCAGATTCAATTCATTGAGTCCGATCCCGATTGGCATGGCGGCGACTACTACGACCGCGGTGTGACTCCGGCCCGAGGTCTGGGTTTTGCACGCAGGGTCGCGCATTTGACGTACCGTGGCGAGCTGGAGATGGATGACCGCTTTGGCGCGGCAGCGCAGCCCGGTGAGGATCCGCTGGGCGCGATGCGCACGGAAGATCGCTTCCAGGTAGAAAGCTACTTGGATCATCAGGCGAAGAAGCTGGCTCAGCGTTTCGATGCCGGCTCGTATGTCGTGCTCACCGATACCTTGAATCGGCACAATATCGGCCGTGGTCGCGGTGGCCTCAACGAGGCGCTGCACTCGTCAACCGTGCCGACCATGGTTGCCGGTGTGGACACGGACATTCTCTACCCTTTCCACCAGCAGGAGCACCTCGCCCGCAATCTGGGCAACTGCTTGGGGCTGGAAAAGATTGAATCCGCCGTGGGTCACGACGGATTCTTGACGGAGTTCGAGCGAGTGGATTCGATTGTGCGTAGTTTCCTCGCTCGCGATGTCAGTTAATGTCAGCTAGCTTCCCAGCGCATCCACGCTGACTGCGAGGAATACGATTCCCATCCCGATTATGGAGCAAAACCATAAGTCAAAGGCCCGGGATCGTACGGAGAACACACCTAAAATGCTGTCCGGCAGGTACTGCCTAGCCACGCCGAGCAGCATCATTGTGCTTCCCAGCATGAATGTGGCGCGTCGCCACCGCTCCAGCCCCAGGAACACAACGAAGGCGGACATGCCGAAAAAGAGCGCGCCGTAAATCGTATACTGCACCCACATTGGCCACGATGCCCCCGGCGGCGGGGTCTTCGGACTATGCGGGTTCAGCATTGGATCCGGCAGATCTTCCCGCCGGGCACGCTGCGCAATTTCCCTTTTCGACATGACTTCTTCCTCCTGGCTGACTAGGCCAGGCCAGCGAGCTTTTCAGCGCGCTCGACGACATTGCGTACGAGGAAAGCGCGAGTCAGTGGGCCGACACCACCTGGGTTCGGGGATACGTAACCGGCAATGTCCCAGACGTCATCAGCAACGTCACCGGCCAGCTTGCCGTCGACACGCGAAACTCCCACGTCGAGTACAGCAGCGCCAGGCTTGACCATGTCTGCAGTAATCATATGGGCGACACCAGCGGCTGCGATGATGACATCAGCCTGACGGGTTTCAGCGGCCAAGTCCTTGGTGCCGGTGTGACACAGCGTCACGGTGGAGTTCTCGCTGCGGCGAGTGAGCATCAGTCCGATCGGGCGACCGACGGTGACACCGCGGCCGATAACAACAACCTTGGCTCCATTGAGCTCGACGCCGAAGCGTCGCAGCAGGTGGATACAGCCGTTTGGGGTACACGGCAGCGGTGCTGGCTCGTTGAGGACCAGCTTGCCCAGGTTTACCGGGTGGAGGCCATCGGCGTCCTTCTCCGGATCGATGAGGCCCAGAATACGGTTTTCATCCAGGTGCTTCGGCAGTGGCAACTGAACAATGTAGCCTGTGCACTCCGGACTTTCGTTCAGCTCGGTGATTACTGCCTCGAGTTCTTCCTGCGTGGTGTCAGCTGGGAGATCACGGCGGATAGAGGCGATACCAATCTGCTCACAGTCGCGATGCTTCATCTTGACGTAAGAGTGGCTGCCTGGATCATCACCAACCAACACGGTGGCCAGCCCCGGGGTGTAGCCGGCTTCCTTCAAACGCTCAACGCGCTTTTCCAGGTTTTCGAAGATTTCGTCTCGGTAGAGTTTGCCATCAAGCTTTGTCGCTGCCATGGCATTTATCTTAGGCACAGGAGCGAATAATGCCCAGAAACGCCCTGTAACCGCCCTCGCCTTTGACCCTATTTACCGCCCATAAAGCCCTGCTGACGCCAGACTTCATAAGCAGCCACTGCAGCGGCGTTGGAAAGATTCATGCTGCGACGAGCGGGCAACATGGGAATTCGGATTAATTGCGTAATTCGCGAATCATCGAGCACTGACTGTTCCAACCCGGTTGGCTCCGGGCCAAAGAGCAGTACATCGGTGTTCGTGTACTCAATGTCTGTGTGCCAAGTGTCAGCGTGTGCGGTAAAGGCAAAGATGCGGCACCCTTGGCTGGCAAAGGTCTCCAACGCTTGATCGATGGAATCGAGAATACGCACATCGGCCAGGTCATGGTAATCCAGCCCGGCGCGACGCAGATTCTTGTCATCGAAGTTGAACCCCAGTGGCTTGGCCAGATGCAACATAGCTCCAGAGCCCGCACACATGCGGATAGCGTTTCCGGTGTTCGGCGGGATGACAGGCCGGTCAAAAAGCACGTGGCAGGTGTGGCTCTTAATCCAGTCTGTGGAGTTGGTTGGCTCGGCGTTCGTCGGCTCGGTCGTGGCGCTATTCATTTCTTCTGTCAGTTCTTTTCCGCTGCTTCTATTACTGATCGTTGTTAGTTTCTACTGCCGTTGACGCGCTGGGTGCCGCATCACACACGCCGTGCTCGGCGAAAAACGCGATGATGGTCTCACCGATGAGCGCTCGGCTCCTCGGCTTCGAGAACTTATGGCCCTCTCCCTCAACCACCAGAAAATCAGTGGGCACACCATAGGCGTCCATGGCGTTGCGCATCTGACCGGACTCTCGCGGAGGCACGTTGGTATCCCACTCGCCGTGGATAAAGAGCGTTGGAACCTTCATTTCCTCCGCACGGTGCAGCGGCGAGATATCGCGCAGAAGCTCAGCATCCTGGTACGGGTAGCCGTATCGAGGGAACGCGGCCTGCGCCAACCAGGGTTCTGTGGATTGGTAGTAGGTTTCAAAACTTGTCATTCCGCAGGCATCCACGATGGCAGCAAACTGATCCGGGTACCACGCCGAGGCCAACAGCGACATGAAGCCACCGTAGGATCGCCCACCCAGGGCAATGCGTTCTGGGTCCGCCAACCCGGCATCAACGAGGAAGGCACGCGCCGCTGCGATATCCGCAATAGCGGCAAAGCGTCCATAGCGGTCGCCCGCGTGCTCGAATGACCTACCGGACCCCGAGGAACCGCGCACATTAGGTGTGAACACCACGAATCCCGCCTCCACAATGCTGGCTAGAACATCGTGGTGAATGGGTTTTGCCTGCAGTTCTGGGCCGCCGTGGATGTGGATGAAAGCCGGCGGTAGTGCGTTTCCGGAAACGTCATTAGAACTATTGCGCACCGACTCTGGAAGGTAGAGCCAGCCAGAGAGTTCCAGCCCATCGCGGGAGACAAAGTAGACCAGTTCTGGGGCCGGCATGGTCTCCAGGTTCTTCTCTTCCAGAGCCAAAATCCGTTCGGTGCGTTCCATATCCAATGGCTCAATGACACCACCGATATTGCGCAGAATCTCCACCGTTGGCGCAAGGCCTGGCCCTTCTACTGTCAGGGAGATCAGCTCACCGTCCCCGGAGATTGACAGCTCGCGCGCAACCATGCCCGGCAATTCCACATTGCGGCGCACCATCACCCGCATGTCGTCAGTCTGCGGGTGAAGGCCAAGGGTTAGCACCTCGAGCGTGCTGACCCCACCGCTATTCCACAGCACAGCCGCGGTGGAGGAATCCTCACTAATGACGAATTCTTCGACGTCTTGATCCGGATTGCCAATGAACTCCTCGACATCAACTTCGATGCCAATCTTCATATCCAAAATCTCCGCTGCGGTCGATTCCGCTGTACGCGGCTCCGTGGTGCTGATACCGCTGTCGGGAGTAATACCCAGGCGCAGGATGCGACGCTGTTCCGCGCCATGATCTGAGAGCACGAATGCGGTCAGCTTCTCCTGCCCCGGATGCGCCAATAAGACACCGACATCCGTGGTAGAGCCAGGATCGGATGGCAACAGCGGCTGCCACTGCTGCCCCGGCCCGACTAGTAGTAACTCCCGGTGGCCTCGCGGTCCCACCCGCACGAGGCCAAACCCACCTTCAGCCGCTACCAGCTGGCTGTCAGTGCGTTTATCAATGACCTCATACTTTGAGTCCGTCGGGTTGACCAAACGCGCATAGTTAATACCCTGGGCATCGACCGCGTTCATCGCTAGGAGATCGTTATCCCATTCCACCAGTGTGGCGCGCATATCCGCATCCATACGCAGGGGGCGGGCACCGTCGACCTCCGGATCGGTGGATACCAGCCAGGTCTGCAGTCGCTCCGTACCGTACGGAGAGACCTCGCAGGCGATCCACTTTCCATCCGGGGAGTGCAGCACCCTGGTAACCGGGCCTTCCACCGGCAGTTTCACGGGGCGCTCCGCCCCTAGCCCCTCCGGAGTAATCTCCTGCTGTACCGCACGCGGGTAGCCGCTATCGCGGACAATAAAGGCGATTGCACTCCCATCCGGTGCTAACGAGGATTCATAGGTCTGGCGCATGACAATCCATTCTAGTAGTCAGCGAAAATCTCTACTTCGACCTGCCACCACCGGCTGCCCCAGAGCCTCGGACATATCCACCAGACGATCGGCCACGATTGTCACCGCACCAGAGGCTGTCTGCGCGATACCGCGCACCACCATCGCCCGCGAATTCACCGCTACCGGCCGAAAACGATTCCACAGCCCCGGTGTACACAGCACATTCACCAGCCCAGTTTCGTCCTCCATTCCCAAAAATGTCACTCCGCCAGCTGTCCCTGGACGTTGCCTATGTGTCACGACTCCCGCCACTTCTACTCGTGTTCCGTCGGGCACTGCTTTCAGTTCTGCCGCAGGCACCACTCCACGTTCCTGCAGGTCTGCCCGCAACGCGGCCACCGGGTACTGCCCCGGGGTCACTCCCGTTGCCATCAAATCGGCAGCTGCCAGCTCAAACTCCGTCATGCCGGGCAACGCCGGTGCGTCGGCAAGCGTGAGCCCCGGCAGCATGCCCTCACTTTCCGTCGCCGCCACGCCCGCCGCCCACAGTGCTTGACGACGGTCAATCCCCAGCGACCCAAGTGCTCCTGCGCGCGCCAGTGCTTCCATGTGCCCAACACCCAGCCGAGCTCTGCGGGCGACATCTGCTGCGTTGACAAATGGCCGCGCTGCGACGATACGTTCCGCCACGTCATTGCCCACACCGGCAATGGCACCGATCCCCAAACGAATACGACCATCGATGACGCTGGCTTCCACGCCTGAAACTGCGATATCCGGACCATCGCAGCCGATACCGTGCCGGCGGGCATCGGCAATCAACGACTGCGGAGAGTAAAACCCCATGGGCTGAGCACGGAGCAACGCTACACAGAACTCCGCCGGATAGTGGTACTTAAACCAGGCCGAGAAATACACCAAGGAGGCAAACGACTGCGCGTGTGATTCAGGGAAACCGTAGGCGGCAAAGGCCACTATCTTGTTCCACAGTTGTTCCCCAATATCCGCATCAATGCCACTGGTGCGCTCCAGCCCAGCCAGAAAACGGGCATGGAGCGCTTCCATTTTGGCCACTGAGCGCTTCGACCCCATAGCGCGGCGCAGCGAGTCCGCTTCCGCCCCGCTGAAATCCGCCGCATCGACGGCCATTTGCATCAGCTGCTCTTGAAATAGCGGAATGCCCAGTGTCTTCCCGAGAGACTTCTCCAACACCGGATGCTCATAGGTCACCGGTTCGAGTCCATTTCGGCGGCGAATGTAGGGGTGCACGCTACCGCCTTGAATGGGGCCTGGGCGAATGAGTGCCACCTCCACCACCAGATCAAAGAACTCCCTCGGCTTCAGTCGGGGCAGGGTGGCCAGCTGCGCGCGCGATTCCACCTGAAACACGCCCACCGCGTCCGCGCGTGCCAACATCTCGTAAACCTCCGGTTCAGCGACATCTATTTCCCACAGGTTCACTCGGCGCCCATGCTGTTCATAGACCAAGTCAATGCAATGGTGGATGGCCTCCAGCATTCCGAGGCCAAGCAGGTCGAACTTCACCAGTCCCGCTGCCGCACAGTCATCCTTATCCCACTGCACTACTGAGCGCCCCTCCATGCGTGCCCATTCCACTGGCACGACATCCGCAATCGGCCGATCACAAATCACCATTCCGCCAGAGTGAATGCCTAAATGACGAGGCTGCCCACGAAGCTGCTCCGCCAGTTTTCGCACCGGCTCCGGCGGACACGCTTCCCGGTCTCTGACCCACGCATCGATAACGCCCGGCGAGTATCCCAACACCCGCGCCGCATCGCGCAATGCGCCGCGCCGCCGGTAGGTAATGACATTGGCTACCTGCGCGGCATTGTCACGACCATACTTTTCATAGACGTATTGGATAACCTCTTCCCTACGACCAGACTCGATGTCTACATCAATATCCGGCGGACCATCCCGTTCTGGCGACAAAAACCTCTCGAACAACAGCCCGGCACTAATGGGGTCAACATTGGTGATCCCCAGCGCAAAACACACCACCGAGTTAGCGGCCGAACCGCGCCCCTGCGCCAGAATTCCCGCCCGGCGACAGAACTCACAGATGTCGTGCACGATGAGGAAGTAGCCCGGAAAGCCCAACTCTCGAATCACAGTCAGCTCATGTTCTAACTGCGCCCACGCCCGCGCTTGCACGGAGCCGTCCCCAGCTCCATCGACCGGACCATACCGCCGCCGTGCCCCCGCACGGGCAATTTCCCGCAGCCAGGAGTCCTCATCGTGGCCCTCTGGCACTTCCCAGCGAGGCAACTCAGGCGCAATGAGGTCAAGCGTAAAAGCACACTCACCTGCAATGTCCTGTGTTGACCGCAGCACCTGCACCCCCAGATACCGTGTTGCCGCCGCTAGCTCCTCCCACGAACGCAACCAAGCTCCGCCTGCCGGCTCCAGTCGTGACTCGAACCCGCCTAAGTCCTCTCTCACAGCAAGAGCCTGTTTAGCCCCAGCCAACCGGCTTGTCGCAGGCGAAGCTGACGTCGCAGCAGAGGAAACCACCTCCCGCAGGCCATACTTCACAGCTGCGGCTGAAATAGCTTCCGCGTCATCGGCCGCCTGCGCGGTGGGGCTCACGCGGTGTTCGAGTGCCACATTCTCCGCACCGAAGGCCGCAATAAGTTCTTCCAGGTCGCCGAGCCAGTTAACGTCGGCAAGCACCTGCCAGAAACCACCTGCAGCCTCCCCCAACTTTGGCAGTGGAGGATAGCGGACGACGGACTTCTCCCCTGCCGACATATGCGCATCACACAGCGCGTGGCTCAGGCGCCGATAGCCCTCGGGCCCCCGCCCCAGCACCGTGAGGGGCCGCTGCGGAAGCCCCAGCTCCGCGCCGATGATTGTGGCAATACCAGCCTCCGCTGCAGCCTCGGCAAAACGAGCGATTCCATAGAAACCATCGCGATCTGTCAGCCCCAACACGTTTAACCCCAAACGCACAGCCTCGGACACCAATTCTTCCGGATCCGATGCGCCATGCAGGAACGAATAACTCGAACGACAGTGCAATTCCGCCTTAATATCCGCAGGCGTAAATGACATGCCACCTCTGCCACCAGCGCCGCTTTCCGGAGCTTCAAAAGCCCCAACGATGGAATCTGACAGCTGTCCCCGCCAGCCGTTGAAGCTACCATTAGGCTGTAGTTTTCCTGAAAATTTACCCGATAGAATACGCTCAATCCGCGACCAGCTCAGTGGCCGACCGGACTGCTCCGACTGTCCGTCCGAGATGTTTTCCATGCCACGAACATTAACCCACACCGCGGACTGCATTCAAACGTACTTTCGACTGGCATCTGCATTAAACGTCACCCCCGGGACGCATCCGTAAGTCACATCTCAGCCACGCTCGACTGTTTAGGCTGAAGTTGAATTTTCAGCACTACCTGGGCAAGTGCTAGCCTTAACCCCAGAATTAAAGACAGCTTGGTCTAGTTCTGCCTTAAAACTTCAGCTAACAAATCCCATTAAATAAGGAGACCCCTCGATGAACCTCAAGCGTTTTTCCGCCGGTGTACTCACTGTCGCATTCGCCGCAACCGGCCTTACTGCCTGCGGCAGCTCGGATGATGCCATTCGCATCGGCACCACGGATGCCAGCAAGAAGGCCTGGACCGTTTTCGAGCAGAAGGCTTCTGAACAGGGCATTGACCTGGATGTTCAGAACTTCTCCGACTACCAGACCCCGAACCGCGCACTCGATGAGGGCCAGCTCGACGTCAACCTCTTCCAGCACATCAAGTTCCTGGCTGAGTACAACGTCGGCGCTAAGTCGGACCTGACTCCGATTGGTTCGAGCGAGATTGTCCCGCTGGCTCTGTTCTGGAAGGACCACAAGTCGGTTGATGAGCTGAAGAAGGGCACCGAGGTCGTTATCCCGAACGACCCTTCCAACCAGGGGCGCGCTATTAACGTGCTGGCTCAGGCTGGCCTGCTAAAGCTGAAGCAGGATGACCTGCTGACTCCGTCCCCGGCCGACATCGATAAGGAAGCTTCCACAGTCACGGTCCTGCCAGTGGATGCCGCTCAGACCCCGGCCGCTTACGGCGAGGGCAAGCCTGCCATTATTAATAACTCCTTCCTGGACCGCGCCGGCATCGACCCGAATACCGCCATCTTCCAGGATGACCCGAACTCCACGGAGGCAGAGCCGTACATCAACGTCTTTGTCACCAAGGCTGAAAATGCTGACGACCCGAAGTACGCGGAGCTCTCCAAGATCTGGCACTCCAAGGAGGTCCAGGACGCAGTCGCAGAGGACTCCAAGGGCACCTCGGTTCCGGTTGACCGTTCGGCTAAGGAGCTGCAGGACATTTTGGACCGCGTCGAAGAGCAGCAGCGCGAGCAGAACTAACGCCACTGCCACTTAAGTACCGCCCAACACCAGGGAACACAGACCAAGGGGCACTGATTCATTCGTGACCAACAGGGGAACGAAGCTCGAATTCCGCGAGCTGAACAAGCAATTCGGCGACGTCACCGCGCTCGCCGACATCAACCTAACCGTTGAACCCGGCGAAATCCTCGGCGTCATCGGTTATTCCGGCGCCGGTAAATCAACGCTCATCCGTATGATTAACGGCCTGGAAAAGCCAACCTCCGGGCAGGTTTTGCTAGATGACACCGACATCGTCGGCATCTCCGAGCGCCAGCTACGGGGCTTGCGCCGCAATATCGGCATGATTTTCCAGCACTTCAACCTCTTCCATTCGCGCAACGCGATTCGCAACGTTGAATACCCGCTGGAACTGGCCGGCATGCCGAAGGCCAAGCGCCGCGCTCGCGCCCAGGAGCTGCTGGAGTTCGTCGGTCTCGGCGACAAGGCGGAGTCCTTCCCCGAGCAGCTCTCGGGTGGGCAGAAGCAGCGTGTCGGCATCGCCCGTGCGCTCGCCACCGAACCGACGCTCTTGCTTGCCGACGAAGCCACCTCGGCACTCGACCCGGAAACTACTTCCGGCGTCCTGGATCTGCTGCGTCGCATCAATCGCGAAATGGGTGTCACTATCGTGCTGATCACCCATGATATGTCGGTTGTACGCGGTATCGCTGACCGCATGGCCATCATGGAAAATGGTCACATCGTCGAAACCGGTACGGTCCACGAGGTTTTTGCCAACCCCAAGACTGAGGTTGGCCGCCGCTTCGCCACCACCGCACTGCGCGATGTTCCAATTGGCCGTGAACGCGATTCGGTGAATCAGTCTGCCGAGAGCGCAGCAGCTCGCCTGGTCACCATCACTATCAATGACGGTGTTGACCTCGGTGCCCTAGCACAGGCCACTAGTGCCCACGGTGTCGCCGCCTCGGTGGCACACGGCGCGGTCGCCAATGTGCAGGCGAAGTCCTACGGCCGCCTTACTTTGCGATTGACTCCGCTGACAGGCAATTCCGCCTCGGATTCCTCTGATTTCGATGCCGCCATTGCTGCTATTTCCGAACTGACACAGGTAGAGGAGCTTGCATCATGATCGGTCTCTTAAACTCTCTGCCATCGGTGAGTGGCAAGGACACCAACTGGGATAGCCTCGGCCCGATGCTGGGCGAGGCATTCGGCCAGACGCTCTACATGGTCTGTGTCGCCATGCTGATTGGCGGTGTCGCAGGTCTGGCAATCGGCGTGCTGCTCTACACCACCCGCGATGGTGGCGTACTGCGCAACAAGTTTGTCTACCAGGTCCTCAATGTCCTGATTAACTTTGTCCGCCCAATCCCGTTCATCATCCTGGTTACGGCCATCGGCCCACTGACAAAGAACGTGGTCGGCACCACGATCGGCACCGAAGCCGCAGTGTTCGTCATGTCGATTGCCGCCACCTTCGCCATCGCGCGCCTGGTGGAGCAAAACTTGATGTCCATCGACCCCGGCGTGATTGAGGCCGCCCGTGCGATGGGCGCAAGTCCGTGGCGCATCATCCGGACGGTCGTCGTGCCGGAGGCACTGGGCCCGCTGGTACTGGGCTACACCTTCGCCTTCATCGCCGTGGTCGACATGTCAGCTATGGCCGGCTACATCGGCGGTGGCGGACTGGGCAACTTCGCAATCACCTACGGTTACCAGGCATTCGACTGGAACGTCACCCTGGTGACAACCCTGGTCATCATCTTCATCGTCCAGTTGGCGCAGATCTTCGGCAACTGGCTCTCCAAGAAGATTATGCGCAGGTAGCCGCGCACATTAGCTAGCCACTAGCTAGCGGCGGGTTACCTCGACCGCAGCCCAGCCCTTCTTTGGCCCTGGAGCATCACCGCAGGAAGACACAACGCCTTCCGTGGTGATTTTCTCCAGGGCCACTTCATATTCCACGACCTTGTCGCGGTCGCTGGGGCCGTCGTAAAGCGCGACGACTGCAGTCGTGCCGTCGACGTCAACGCGTGCGACATCGTCTACGCCCCACGCATCTGCTTGACGACGCACAGCCAACTCGGCCGCCTGCCCCTGCGGGGTGTAGATACCACGGCCGCGGCAGCCCTCTGCATGCACGATGCCCTGCTGAGCGTCTTCGATGACCCCCTTGGCATCCATCGCACTCAGACGTCCAAAGCTGTAATTCCATGGCAACAGCACGCTGGCCGGCGCAAAGCGGTGCCCCTTAGAGTGCGAGGTTTCCCAAACAACCTCTGGGTAGAGATTGTGCATCGCAGCAGCGAGCGGGCGACCTTTAATCGCACAGCAACGATCGCGCTTACCGTGCGTACAGATGAGAAACAGTGGATGGTCCAGACGAGTGGCCCCCTCGGTGGGCTGGCCAAGGCGGATATCCAGAGTCATCAGGTCTTCAACATCGGCAACCATGCGATGTTCGAGAAAAACCTCAGAGCCATCCACTGATTCACAATGCGCGATATAGACGTTAACGCCATCACACGGCTGCTGGCCGATTCGGCCTGGCTTTCGAATCAGCTGCAACGCGCCGCCGCGTTCAGACAACCAGGCCTCTACCTGACCGGTGATCTCTGCTCCCCATACCCCGCCGTCAAAAATATCGTGCGACCAACCGAGTTGGTGCTCCAACGCAATAAAGAGCTTTCCGGTCTTCGCAGTACCGGGAAGCGGCTCAGTCATCCGAGCGGAACAGGTGGTATCAAATTTGGCCTGGCTCATACGCCTAAGCGTAATTGAGTGCCCCCTGCGATTGGGTCTTAGGTCGCAGCGTTCACCCCTGTTTTATTACTATTGTGCAACACTTTGACAACAAATACTTCTGACCTCGACTTTTGTAGTTCAGCTTGTTGAAATTCCGTAACTGCGCACATACCGTCAGACGTATGAATACGAAATCGCTGGATGTTTCGCGCACCCGTACCCGTATCGCGGCATCCCTGTGCCTCGCATTGGGCCTGGCTCTCGGCGCTTGCTCCTCTGACTCATCCTCAGACTCGGCTGCTGCAGTGTCTATGAAGACTGACTCAACCGCTGGCACCTCCGATTTGTCAAGCAGCTCTAGCAGCTCCACTAGCTCATCTGCGGCGGCGCAAACCACCATGGATGACGATGCTGCTCCGGAGGGCGATTTCAATAGTTCCTCCTCAGAAGCTGCCCCTTCCGATGGCGCTTACTTGGGTATTGAAGATGTCCGTGTCGGTTCCCACGACGGTTACGACCGCATTGTCTTTGAACTCATGGGCGAGGGCACTCCGGGATATTTCGTCCGTTACGAGGATGTGCCGACCCAACAGGGCTCCGGCAAACCGATTTCGGTCGACGGCACAGCCAAGCTGGTAATCGACTTGCGGGGCATGGGTTACCCCTTTGATTTCCAGATGGAGGACTTCCCCTCTGACCCGGTCAAGCCGACATCGACGTCCGTCATTAAGGAAGTCGTTGGCGGCGGAACCTTCGAGGGACAGACTCAGTATGTCGTCGGGCTCAAGGGCGATAAGACCCCATTCAAGGTTTTCTCGTTGAGCAATCCGAACCGCCTGGTTATTGACTTCCAATCGAAGTAATCGGGTTGCCCCGAGCTACGCCTCTACGCGTAAGCCCCCTCGATTCTCCATGCGCCGGCATGCCCTATGAGCAACCAGGCGGCGATGGTACCGTCATTCGCCATCGCACGGATTTGTATTCTTGCCGCTCGGCGAGCCTCATCGGGTACCCACCAGCGCTCATCAATCGGCCAGGGCCCAGCCCACGATGACACGCGATATGTTGTTACTCCATGTCGCACCAGGGACGGTTCCGCCGTCATGGTCGCTCGCCCAGTTACGCCCACGGTGTGCCCATCGGCGTCGAGCACTTCCACCTCTGCATTCGCAGTCGCAGGAATAATTGCCGGATTGGGGGCAAGAACAGCTCCCGGCCATGGCTGATTAATTTCCGCGGTTTTTGTGTTTTTGGGGTTTTCTCCGAAAGCGACAAATCCCACTCTTTCGCCTGGGCCACGCCCGCCTTGCATGACTGGTTGCTGTACTGCCTCTGGCCCCAGTAACCCCTGCACACGCTCGGCAGCCCGGCGCGCTTTAGCTCGCGCATCATCACTACCGTGCCACAAATCCTGCTTTACAGTCCCGGCGGCGACCACATCCAGTGGCTCTAACTGCAGCTCTACGATTCCGCGGCTATCATCTCCGTCATTTTCCTCAGCGCAGCCAACAACTCCAGCACCAGTGTCGCTGTTCCCTCGTGGCTGCTGCCGATTCCTGTTATTCAGCCAGCCATCGAGCTGCCACCGAACTCTGTCAGCCGTAGTCTGTTCTGCCAGTGGCTCAGTGCAGCGCCATACTCTGCGCACCTCTGAGCCGTCACTAAACTGCGCCACCACCGCTAAGCGGTAACACGAATACCCATGGTTAAAAAGCTGTTCATGCAGTTGCCCAGCTAGAAAACGCGCCACGAATGAGGCCTCGTCCACTCTCCGGAGTGGACTCTCCCAAGACTGGTAGCTCGCAGCCAATCCTGGTGGCAAAGATCGCGGCGCTACCAACCGCACTTCCCCACGACAGGCCAAATCATGCCATCTAGCCCCCTGCGCCCCAAACCTGTTGGCTATATCCCGCTTCGGCAACGCAGCGACATCTCCCAATGTGCGCAGACCGAGTTCCTGCCACGACTTCGCAAGCTCTGCCGGCATCTCCAGTGCACTTTCCGCCCTAAGCTCCACCAGAGAGATTCCCTGCCGAAATCTTTTGCCTTCATCCTCCCCGGGAGCTACCAGCACTCCCCTGCGCGCTGCCAAAATAGCTGTCACAATATCGTCCGCGAGCCCCAAGTTGCAGTCCACGCCCGGTACCGCAGCGGCATCAAGCAGCTTTTCCAAGGCCACATCCTGTCCGCCGTAATAACGCATTACCCCTCGCGCTGCCACAACCGCCAAGCCTGGCCGTAGAGCTTCAACCCCAGCTGCCACCGCCTCCAACCGTTGCAGCACGGATTCGAATTCCGCAGCGTCGCGCACCGCACTTTCCTCGACAACCTCCAGCTCCGGGCACAACGCTTCCGCATGCCGACGACTTTGCCCGCGCCGTACCCCTGCACGGCGCGCACTCGGAGAACAAACAGCTACTCCGCTATCACCCACGATCGCAACTGGACTGAGCGGATTAGCCTGTGACGTCACAGATGCTAGATGCGCTGCCTGCACTGGCCAATCAGGAAGCCAGAGCGCCACCACACGGTTCGATTGCGCCGCTACCACTAGAACCTCCTCTGTGCGGGAAAGGCGACCACATTGTTCTGTTCCACCTGTTCCCCCACCCGCCAACGGCACTGCCTCCGCGGAAACCGCGTCCCCGACACACTGACTTGGTAATCCACTGCTCGAATCCGGCCATAACCAGTACCAAGCCCGGAAACACCAGCAACAGAGCTGGAAATTTCCGACTCAGCGCCCGGCCACTGCTGCCCGACAAAAACCAGAGCACAACCACTCGTGCGCAGTCGTGCCTGCAGCGGACGTGCCTTCGACGGCGGCGGAGTGCGCGCCAACGAAGCCACCACCAAGTCAACACCGTCCGCCAACAGCCCAATTACTTCAAGTGGCTGCATTCCAGGATCTGGTACACAGACAATGTTCGATAGCTTCCCGCCCAACTCCACTACGGAGAGCAACCCCTGTTCAGCGAGTCCAACTAGCGCAACATGACCTGTCTTCGTAACTTCCGCGATTAGGCCTGCCAATACCGCACCGGGCTGTTCAATGACACTGACAGCCCCTTTTCGCACTGCTCCCGCCAACGTATTTTCCAACGCCTCCGGCACCGGCAGAGCCTCACCGAGCCCAAAGGTTGCACCAGTTGCAGTCCCACCAGACTGGGCTGCCATCGCCTGCCGCAATGCCGCAATAGTCTGTTCCCTAGACTGCCCCGCAGCAATATTGACCGCCGTTGTCACTTCTTGTTCCACCTCATCTCACTGCCCTGCCCACCACGAACACTGCTCGAATATTCTTTCCCAACAAGCGGATTAAACACTACCCTAAATAGCACGTACGTTCGATATTAATGTGCGAAGAAAAGCGCCGCACACCACCGCGCGACGCTCTAACCTCAGCCGAGTACTACATTTCGTACTACTTAGGCCTTCACATCGAGAACTACATCGAATTCGAGCAAATCAGCCGACGACGACACCGGCTTGCGCTTTTCGCCCTCATGCGAAGCCTTGAAGGCACGGCCCTCACGCCACCCCTGGTAGGCCTCCTCGCTCTCCCACTCGGTAAAGACAAAGTAGCGGCTCTCTCCTGCAGTTGGACGCAGCAGCTGGAAACCAATGAAGCCCGGCACATCGCTCATCTTTGAAGAGTTTGCGGAAAAGCGACGTTCGAGCTCTTCTCCCGAACCCTCAGGAACGGTAATAGCGTTAATTTTTACAATGCTCATGGTCATAACACTAGCCACACAACTCTCAACAATCTATAGTTCCATCGCTACTAAAATTAAGAAGTATGACAGATTCCAGCCGGCACCAACACTCTTCAGGCTCTTACCAAGACGGGGCCGAACGCACGACAAAATTTATCAATAGTCCCGTGCGCCTGGGGACGGCAATTGGCGTCACCACCGCAGTGATCGCACTGCTCGCATTGCTTAAAGCCCACATCATCGGCTCCATTGGCTGGTGGATCATGATAGCGCTTTTACTGGTACTCATCGGCACCACACTTTTCGTGCGCCAGGCAAAAACACCCACCAAAGAAACTCGGCCCTCCTACTTCGCAGAGCCGATGCGTGAGTCACCAAACGACATCTCGTGGAATAGCAGTATAAGCGTGCTGCTCATCTTCCCCGGAGCATGGATCATTGCCGCCGTCGCCGAACGAATTTCCTCTACACCGGTCGCCTGCATAATGACCCTAGTTCTGTCCGCCATCACCGCTACCTGCGCAATCCTGCCGCGGCAATTCGGATTCCTCCCTCTCGCCGCGCATCTTCCTGACAATTTCGCCCAGCGCTGCCCCTACCCCGCCGACTCACCAGAGGCCCGCATCCTCACAGTCCTCTTCATCGCACGTCTACGCGACGGCTACGTCTTCTTCACCGACCAGCTCCCCTATTTCGCCATGCTTGACGACGATACCGTGAGCGCAGCTCTCCACACCCTAGCCGCCGATAAGCGCATCACCATCGCCAAGAACAATTCGGCCCTGACGGAAAAGGGCCGTGCCCGCGAGTTTGCACAACTCACAGACACGGCCCTTGCCAACTAGTGGCTTACTCCCACTCAATGGTTCCCGGTGGCTTGGAAGTCACATCCAGGACCACGCGGTTGACCTCAGGCACCTCGTTGGTGATACGAGTCGAGATTTTCTCCAGCGTATCGTAGGGAACACGAGTCCAGTCAGCGGTCATCGCATCCTCAGAGGAAACCGGGCGCAGCACGATTGGGTGGCCATAAGTACGACCATCACCCTGGACACCAACCGAGCGGACGTCGGCAAGCAGGACGACCGGGCACTGCCAGACAACCTCGTCCATACCTGCGGCCGTCATTTCCTCGCGTGCAATGGCGTCGGCGCGGCGGAGGGTATCCAGACGCTCCTTATCGACAGCGCCGATGATGCGGATACCAAGACCCGGACCCGGGAACGGCTGGCGAGCGACGATTTCTTCCGGCAGCCCCAGTTCGCGACCGACCGCACGGACCTCGTCCTTAAACAGCAGGCGCAGTGGCTCAACGAGGGTGAACTCAACGTCATCCGGCAGACCGCCGACGTTGTGGTGGCTCTTAATGTTGGCGGTACCAGAACCGCCACCGGACTCAACCACATCCGGGTACAGGGTGCCCTGGACCAGGAAGTCCACGGTCTCGCCCTCCGGAGCGCCCTCCAGCGCCTGTGCGACAGCGCGCTCGAAGGAGCGGATGAACTCACGGCCGATGGTCTTACGCTTGGTCTCCGGATCGGTGATACCAGCCAGAGCATCCAGGAAGACCTTGGAATCGTCGACGGTAATCAGCTTCGCACCAGTTGCGGCAACGAAATCCTTCTCAACCTGCTCGCGCTCACCCTGGCGCAGCAGCCCATGGTCGACGAAGACACAGGTCAGACGGTCACCAATAGCGCGTTGCACAAGTGCGGCGGCAACTGCGGAGTCAACGCCGCCAGACAGACCGCAAATTGCGCGACCGGTCTCACCGACCTGATTACGGACCTGCTCAATCAGCTCTTCCGCGATGTTAGCGGCAGTCCAGTCCGGCTCCAGGCCAGCAATCTCATACAGGAACTTCTCCAGAACCTGCTGACCATACGGCGAGTGGTTGACCTCCGGGTGGTACTGCACACCGGCCATGCGCTTTTCCAAGCACTCGAAAGCCGCTACCGGAGCACCCTTGGTGGACGCCGTAACGGTGAAGCCCTCCGGCGCCTTAGACACCGCGTCACCGTGGCTCATCCACACCTCGTGTGTCTCCGGCACACCAGTGTGAGCGACACCGCCACCGTCGACGACGTTCAGCTGCGTGCGGCCGTACTCACGGTCACCGGTAGCAGCAATCGTGCCGCCGAGCACCTCAGTCATCGCCTGGAAGCCGTAGCAAATACCAAACACCGGAATGCCCAGCTCAAGCCACTCTGGGTTGAGCTTCGGGGCACCTTCGGCGTAGGCACTGGACGGGCCGCCGGACAGCACCAGCGCAGCCGGGTTCTTGGCCTTAATTTCTTCGGTCGTCGCATCATGCGAGACCACTTCGGAATAAATTTTTGCCTCGCGCACACGTCGCGCGATGAGCTGCGCATACTGCGCACCGAAGTCCACGACGAGGACGGGCTTAGTCACCTGTTCAGACACGCCCTAAAGCTTATCAAGACTTACGGACTGCAGGCATACCCAGGTTCAGTGCAGCCGGAGCATCTTCCGGCACAGCCGGGTTCACCGGAGCAATCGGATCCAGGCGCACGTAGGACTCACCCTGCGCCGGACGCTGATCTTCCTCACCCTTATTCGGCCACAGCGACGTTGCACGCTCCGCATTCGCGGAAATCGACAGTGACGGGTTCACTCCCGGGTTGGCTGCCATCGCCGAACCGTCGTGAATCGAGAGCGTCGGGTAACCCCACACACGCAAGTACGGATCAACAACGCCGTTTTCGGGTGAATCCGAAATCGTTGCGCCGCCAATGAAGTGAGCTGTCAAAGGAATGTTTGCCAACTCACCGATAGTGCCCCCAGCCAGCACACGACCATTCCGACCACGTGCACTGAGCTTGTCCGCCGCACGTTGCGTAGCTTCGTTACCCGACGGAATCCACGTCGGATTCGGCTCCCCCTCGCCCTGCTTACTCATCAGGAAACGCACCGGCCCGATCTTTTGCAGGTACGTCGTAATCGAGTTGTCGCGATTCTGCATCACCAGAGAAATCACGGTGCGCTGCGACCACTTACGCAGATTCACGAGCTGCGTCAGGTAGTTAGGATGCTTTACGACGGTCCCCACAGCCTGCAACCATCGCGGAGTCCGACGACCTCCTTCGGTCATAATCATCTGCAGCATTGCGATGGCATTAGAGCCCTTACCGTAGCGCACTGGCTCGATATGGGTGTCCTCGTCTGGGAAGAATGATGAAGTGATGGCTACACCGTTAGAGAAGTCATTTTCCGGGTCCACCTTCGTACCCATCGCGCCCAAAATAGCCTCGGAGTTGGTGCGGGTCAGCTTGCCCAAAGATTTCGGTAGCAGCGGCAAGTGCCCATCGGCCTGCTGGCGATGCAGCAAATTCTGGGTGCCCCAGGCACCGGCGGCGAGAATGACGCGCTTAGCGCTAAACTGCTGCTTGCCCTTAGCTACCCAACGGCCAGTGCGCTCAGTGTCAATAACCCAGGAGCCATCAGCCTGAGGATGCAGGCCGGTAACGGTAGTGCGGTCAAAGACCTGCGCACCGAACTTCTCCGCCAAGTAGAGGTAGTTTTTAACCAGGGTGTTCTTGGCATCGTGACGGCAACCAGTCATGCACTCACCACATTCCGTACAAGCAGTACGGTCCGGGCCAATCCCCCCGAAGTAAGGATCGGAAACTGTTTGCCCTGGCGCACCCTGTCCACCTGTCTTGGCGCCAAAGAACACACCCACCGGAGTCGAGCGGAAAGTATGGCCCACACCCATATCTTCGGCTACCTCACGCATGACGACGTCGGCAGGCGTGTCGGATGGGTTGGTGACCACCCCGAGCATGCGAGATGCATTGTCATAGTGCGGAGTGAGTTCTGACTCCCAGTCGGTAATGTGCCCCCACTGACGGTGCTGGAAGTACTCGGTGCCCGGCTTATACAGAGTGTTTGCGTAGTTAAGAGAACCACCGCCGACTCCAGCACCAGCGAGAATCATGACATCTTTCAACATGTGCACACGCTGGACACCAAAGAGCCCCAGCTTAGGAGCCCACAGGTACTTGTGAAGCCGCCAGCTGGTCTTGGCAAAGTCTTTATCTTCGAACCGTCGACCAGCTTCGAGAACTGCCACTCGGTAGCCCTTTTCAGTCAACCGCAAAGCAGAAACAGAACCACCGAAACCGGAACCGACGATTACAACATCGAAATCGCGTTGTTTACTCATGGGAAAAGCCACCTTCTCTAAGGGCGTAACGCTAATGCGCGGAACTCATGTTCCTAACCCTAAGCGGAGGTGGCTTTTCAGTAAGGTAGTTTTGCGAAAAAACTATCCGATTACTTTGATTAAAAACCCTTTGGACGTACCGACAGCTCAACGCGGTGGAAGGACTTCAGGTTGGTAAAGCCGCACTTGGCCATCGCGCGACGCAGGCCACCGGCGAGATTGCGGTCACCGAACGGCGAAGCGGACGGGCCAAACAGAGCCTCTTCCAGGCTGACCAATTCCTTCTCATCGTCGACGACCGGCCACACCGCACCGCGCGGGTACTTCGGGTGTGCCGCAACAGACGGCCAGGCGTAGCCCTGCCCCGGAGCTTCGTGGACGGTTGCCAGCACACTGGACAGTGCCACAGCATCCGCACCGCAGGCGATTGCCTTGGCAATGTCACCGACGGTATCAATGCCGCCATCGGCAATGATGTGGACGTAGCGCCCCTCGGTCTCATCGAGGTAGTCCTTACGGGCAGCTGCAGCATCCGCAATAGCGGTAGCCATTGGCACATCGATACCGAGCGCATCCGGGGACGTCGTAAAGCCCGTACCGACAATCACACCAGCTGCGCCTGAACGCATCAGATGCAGCGCAGTCTGGTAGTCGACAACGCCACCGGCGATAACTGGAACGTCCAGGCTGCCGATGAAGTCCTTGAGGTTTAGCGGTTCACCCTGAGCCGTGACATGCTCTGCGGAAATCAGCGTGCCCTGGATAACCAACAAGTCGATGCCGGCCTTGATAGCCAGCGGAGCCAGCTCACGGGCATGCTGCGGGGAGACACGAACTGCAGTAATCGCGCCGGTTGCGCGAATCTCCTTGATGCGCTCAACCAACAGGTCAGTATCAATTGGAGCAGAGTGCAGTTCCTGCAGCTTGCGGTTCGCTGCCTCGGATTCACGCTTGGTGGCGGCATTCTTTGCCAACTCCACCAGCTCGGCGATCTTGTCCTGCGCATCGGCGTGACGGGCCCAGATACCCTCGGCGTTGAGAACCGCCAAACCGCCCAGGCGAGCAAACTCAGCGACGGATTCCGGGCTGGCGATGGCATCTGTCGGATGCATCATCATCGGGAGTTCGAAATCGTAGGCGTCAATTCGCCAGGAGGTATCGACGTCCTTGGACGACCGGGTACGCCGAGTGGGAACGAGTGCAATATCGTCCAACTCGTAGGTCCGGCGTGCCTCGCGGCCAATACCGATTTCAACGATGTCGCGCATGAGCTTTCCTCACATGCCCTTTCCGTGGAATTTAACTCGACTAAGCCAGTTTAGCGCTGGTAGTAGTTCGGCGCTTCGACAGTCATCTGGATATCGTGCGGGTGCGACTCGCGCAGGCCTGCAGCGGTGATCTGGACGAACTGTGCGTCGTGCAGCTGCTCGACGGTAGCGGAACCGGTGTAGCCCATAGCTGCACGCAGACCACCGACCAGCTGGTGAACGATGGAGTCGATACTGCCGCGGAACGGAACACGACCCTCAATGCCTTCCGGAACCAGCTTCTCTTCGCTCTTGACATCAGCCTGGAAGTAGCGGTCCTTGGAGTAGGAGCGCTTCTCACCGGTCAGGCCGCGGCCCTGCATAGCACCCAGCGAGCCCATGCCACGGTACATCTTGTACTGCTTGCCGTTGACGAAGGTGACCTCACCCGGAGCCTCAGCGGTACCGGCCAGCATCGAACCGAGCATGACGGAGGATGCACCGGCTGCCAGAGCCTTGGCGATGTCGCCGGAGAACTGCATACCGCCATCGGCGATAATCGGAACGCCAGCCTTCTTAGCTGCGACAGAGGCTTCCATGATGGCGGTGATCTGCGGGGCGCCCACACCTGCGACAACGCGAGTGGTGCAAATCGAGCCTGGGCCGATACCGACCTTGATGGCATCTGCACCCGCGTCAATCATGGCCTGTGCAGCGCCACGGGTAGCCAGGTTGCCGCCGATAATCTGGATGTTCTCGCCGAATTCCTTCTTAACGCGGGAGACCATCTCAAGTACACCTGAGTTGTGGGCGTGAGCGGTATCAACAACGAGCACGTCTACGCCTGCGTCAGCCAATGCGTGCGCGCGCTTCCAGGAGTCCTCGCCGGTACCGATGCCAGCACCGACCAGCAGACGGCCGGAACCATCCTTGGAAGCATTCGGGTACTGATCCTTCTTGACGAAGTCCTTGACGGTAATCAGACCAGTCAGGCGGCCTTCGCCATCGACGATCGGCAGCTTCTCCACCTTGTGAGCGCGCAGCAGGTTCAGCGCCGCATCGCCAGACACACCCTGCTCAGCCACGACCAGCGGCATCGGGGTCATGATTTCGGAAACCTTGCGGTTCAGGTCTGCCTCAAAACGCATGTCGCGGTTGGTGCAGATACCGACCAGCTTGCCGTCCTTGTCGACGACCGGCAGGCCCGAGATGCGGTAACGAGCGCACTTGGCATCTACTTCGGCGATGGTGTCATCCGGGGAACAGGTCACCGGGTCGGACACCATGCCAGCCTCAGAGCGCTTCACAATCTCGACCTGCTGAGCCTGCTCCTCGATAGACAGGTTGCGGTGCAGGATACCCATACCGCCCTGGCGGGCCATGGCAACAGCCATGCGGGCCTCGGTGACGGTGTCCATAGCAGCGGACACAACCGGAATGTTCAGACGCAGCTCACGAGTGAGCTGCGTCGAAGTATCAACGCCGGAGGGGATAACGTCCGAAGCATCCGGCAGCAGCAGGACGTCATCGAATGTAAGGCCGACTAGTGGAATCTTGTTGGGATTGTCTCCGCCGAGGCTAATTCCCGTGGGGTTGGTCATGGACTCCTCCTGCTCCACCCTTGCCGACATCCGGCCAGGGGCGCTATCGCTTCGTGGTTGCCAAACGTTATATACAGGGTAGTCCTTCAGTGATGAAACGCGACAATTAGGCGGAGCGACAGGTGCCCGACAAGGGTTAGCCGAAAGCTAGCTGAGGGTTATTCCAAGGTGAACTAAACCCCAACTAAGTGCATCGCCAATCGACAGGATTGCCGTACAGAGCTGTTACGGTAGTGGTTGTGAACCACAACTTTTTCTCATCCATGCCGCGGGATCCGTTCGAAGGAGATCCCAATGACCCGGCAAGCTTTCTCGAGCCGGATGAGCCGTTTGCTCCACTGACAGACCAGGAACGTCGAGAGGTTCTTGAAGATCTGGCCGCAGTTCGCCTATTCCGCACCGCTTTGAGCCCAGAGGGATTACTGGGCGTCTGCATGTTGTGTGAGGACTGCGGTGACGAGCACTTTTATAACTGGGAGGTTTTGGAAAACCACTACCTGATGCTCCTGTCTGGCCAGGCATCCCCGGTTCACGAGCCACAATTCGATCCAGACCCCTCCCGTTACGCCCCATGGGACTACTGCGCAGGCTTTGTCGACGGTTTGCGTTCTCGACGACCTGGCCGTTTCTAAAAATTTGGTAAGAGTTTGACGGAATTGTTTGCGTAGTATCCCGGCTGGCCTCCTTAGGTTTACCAACCGTTCATTGTTGGCCTCCACACTTGAGCTCACTGCTTCAAGAAAGCTCAATGAAGGAGACATCAATTCCGATGACGTACATCGACCACTTGCCCGGGCCCAATGCGGATTTGTGGGATTGGCAGCTGCACGGCTCTTGCCGCGGGCAGGACTCCGCGACCTTCTTCCACCCGGAAGGCGAGCGCGGACGCGCACGCAGCCTGCGTGAAGCCCGTGCGAAGGCTATCTGCCGTTCTTGCCCTGTTCTTATGCAGTGCCGTAGTCACGCACTCAAGGTTGGTGAGCCATACGGTGTCTGGGGCGGTCTCAGCGAATCTGAACGAAATGAAATCCTTCGAGCTAAGCCGGCCGCACGTGAACGCGAACTTGAACGCGTTCTAGTTACTGCCATGTAGTCCCTCCCCTCTCTCGGACTCCAGCCGGTTCACATAAAAACCAAAATGCTCCCCACCCTCAGATTGAAAGGTGGGGAGCATTTTACGTGCCAAAGGCCCGGGCACTAGCTCACTGACAATTAGTGAGCGTGATCGTGCTGCGGCTCTTCCTCCGGCTTATCCACAACGGAAGCCTCGGTGGTCAGCAGCATACGCGCCACGGAGGTTGCGTTGACGACTGCGGAGTGAGTGACCTTGACCGGGTCGATGACGCCGGACTCAATCAGGTTCTCGTAAGTGTCAGTAGCAGCGTTGTAGCCGTTGCCGTTCTCCAGCTCACCAATGTGGTAGACAACGACAGCACCGTCCTTACCAGCATTCTCAGCAATCCAGAAAGCCGGACGGGTCAGAGCCTTGGCAACTGCACGGACACCGACTGCCTCGTCGCCCTCGAACTCGTCAGCGAATGCCTCGAGTTCACGGGAGATCTGCACCAGTACGGAACCGCCGCCGGCGATGACGCCTTCCTGAGCTGCCGCACGAGCAGCGTTAATGGCATCCTCGACACGCAGCTTGCGCTCGTTGACCTCGGTCTCGGTAGCAGCGCCGACCTTAATGACAGCCACGCCGCCAGAGAGCTTCGCCAGACGCTCTTCCAGCTTCTCGCGATCCCAGTCAGAGTCAGTGCGCTCAATCTCGGCACGGATCTGGTTACGACGCTCTTCCACAGCCTCAGCGGTGCCGGCACCGTCAACCAGAACGGTCTCGTCCTTGGTAATGGTGATACGGCGTGCGTTACCCAGCACCTCAAGTCCTACGTCCTTCAGCTGCATGCCAGTGTCAGCCGTAACGACGGTTGCACCGGTGACAACTGCCAGATCATCCATGAACGCCTTACGACGGTCACCGAAGTACGGTGCCTTCACTGCGGCAACCTTCAAGGTCTTGCGCATAGCGTTGATGACCAGTGCGGACAGCGCCTCGCCCTCGATATCCTCAGCCATAATCAGAGTCGGCTTGCCGGACTCGGCAATCTTCTCCAGAATCGGCAGGAACTCCGGCAGGGAGGAAATCTTCTCACGGACCAGCAGCACCTGTGCACCGTCAAGAATTGCCTGCTGAGCCTCGACGTCGGTAATGAAGTACGGCGAGAGGAAGCCCTTGTTGAAAGACACGCCCTCGGTCACGGACAGCTCGGTGGCAATCGACTGCGACTCCTCCACAGAGACGACGCCGTCCTTGCCAACCTTGTCCATGGCACCTGCAACCAGGTCACCAATTTCAGTGTCGCGCGAGGAAACGGTTGCCACCTGTGCGATGGCAGCAGAGCTGCTGACCGAGGTGGCGCGCTGCTTCAGCAGCTCAACCGCCTTGTCGGATGCAGCGTGAATACCACGGTTCAGCGAAATCGGGTTTGCGCCGGCTGCAACGTTGCGCAGACCCTCGTGGACCAGCGCCTGTGCCAGCAGCGTTGCGGTAGTAGTACCGTCACCGGCAACGTCATTGGTCTTGACCGCAACGGACTTAACCAACTGCGCGCCGAGGTTCTCAAACGGATCCTCAACGTCGATGTCGCGGGCGATGGTCACACCATCATTGGTGACCAGCGGACCGCCGAAGGCCTTGTCCAGGACAACGTTGCGACCCTTCGGGCCAAGCGTGACCTTGACTGCGTCGGCAAGCGTGTCCACACCGCGCTTGAGGCCTTCGCGAGCCTCTTCGTTAAAAGCAATAAGCTTCGCCATGTGTGGGTACGTCCTCCCTTTAGTTCTCGATAACAGCCAGGATGTCGCGCTGCGACAGCAGCAGGTACTCTTCGCCCTGGTACTTCAGCTCAGTGCCGCCGTACTTGGAGAAGATGACGATGTCACCCTCCTTGACGTCCATAGGAATGCGGTCATCGTCATCGGCCCAACGACCCGGACCAACTGCGATAACGGTAGCTTCCTGCGGCTTCTCCTTAGCGGAGTCCGGGATAACCAGGCCAGAAGCCGTGGTGGTCTCTGCTTCGTTGATCTGGACGAGGACGCGGTCCTCCAGCGGCTTGATGTTGACGTTCGCCACGATGAATTCCTCCATACATGCGGTGATGTGATGTTCTTGTGCCGGTTGGTCTGCCGTGCACAGCCGTCGTCGCGGGTGAACAACTGTGTGTCAAACAACCTTCGTTAGCACTCTACCCCTGCAAGTGCTAACACTCAACAATAGTGAGCGCTAATGCTAATTGGTCAGCTTGTCGGGGTTACACGCCATACGACCGAACACAGTAACCGTCATTCCGTGTTCCTTGATGTACTCATCGCTAAAGCACGGGCCACCAGAACCGGTTGTGTAACGACTGTCTGGCTCCCTCCTTTGCCAGGCACCTTCGTCCCATTGGTAGACCGCCAGTCCACCACTGTTTGCGCGCCCACCCAGCGCCCACCATCCGTCACAGGCGACAATCGTAAAGTTTTCCTCCGTAGTCGGGAACGCCGATGCCTCGCAATCCCCACTAATCGGATAATCGGGCGTAGCCGTACTCGTAGTTTCCTTCTTGGCTTTCTCCGGCGACTTCACCTTCACGGTCTCCGTCGCAGTCGCAGTAACAGTGAGCTTCGGCGTTACTTCATCCTTGGCACCTGCACCAAACCATTGCTCACCTCGACCACTCACAACTAGGTAAAGCACCGCCGCTACAGCGACAATCACCACAAGCAGCAGCGCGATGACTGCCCATAGCACTCCCCGAGCACGACCGCGCTGATGTTCAACTTGCGGTGCTTGCGTTGTTTGCAGTTCACCCTGCGGCGCAAACAGCTCAGTCTGATTATGCGAATTATCGGATGGCTGAAGTTCCCACTCGCTGTAGTCTTTACTCATTTTTGGGCAAGCGCTTTCCTGTAATTGTCCTGCGATCCATGGCAGAGAAACAAGTCAAAGTCAGTTAACGAAATTTAACATGGATCCGAGGGGCAATCACTGCTTATTGCATTACAGGATCTTCCACAGGCATGGAGGGGTCGGTCGGGCAGGCGTAGCCAGAGGGCTTGACCCCCGCGGCAATGAGGTAGGCGGCAGCTGCGCCAATCATGACACCGTTGTCGGTGCACAGCTTAATCGGTGGCACGTGCAGCGTAATTCCTGCCGAGGTAGCTCGCGCCGCTGCGAGTTCACGCAACCTCGAGTTCGCAGCCACACCACCACCGAGCAGCAGCGTAGTGGCCCCCACATCCTGAGCTGCGCGAACGGCCTTCTTGGTCAATACATCGCAGACCGCCTCCTGGAAGGAAGCACAGACGTCCTCTACGGAGTATTCACGACCTTCCTTCTCTGCCGCTTCGACATAGCGGGCCACGGCGGTTTTCAAGCCGGAGAAGGAGAAGTCATGGCGCGCATCCTGCTGGCGCATCATGGCGCGAGGAAACGCGATGGCCTTGCGATTTCCCTGCTTAGCCAACTTATCGATAATCGGGCCGCCCGGGTAACCCAACCCAAGCAACCTCGAAACCTTGTCGTATGCCTCTCCGGCTGCGTCGTCAAGCGTCGATCCGAGCTCCTCCATCGGACGACCAACCCCCTGCACGCGCAGCAGCTGCGTGTGCCCGCCGGAAACCAAGAGCGCCACTGCGTTGGATAGATCCGCGCCGTCGAGAGCTCCGACAGCAACGTGGCCACCAAGGTGATTAATGCCGTAGAAAGGCACACCCCAGGCGGCGGCATAAGCCTTCGCGCCTGCCGAACCGACCAGCAGCGCACCGGCGAGACCGGGTCCCACGGTAGCGGCGACGGCATCTGGGATAAAAGTATCGATACCGAGCTTGGCAGCTGCTTGCGCGCGCGCCTCGGAGACTACTGGCTGCAGGGCTTCCAAATGAGCGCGGGAAGCAATCTCCGGGACCACACCACCGAAGCGGGCGTGCTGTTCCATGGAGGATGCGACGACGTCGGCAAGCACTTCCACCTCGGGAATGGCGGGGGCGCTGGTGTCGGTGTCGTCGTAGCGCACACGCATCACTGCAGCGCCAGTCTCATCGCAGGAACTCTCGATTGCCAGCAGGGTCAACTCGGTCATAGCAGTCATGGTACTAGCGCACCACCGGGTCACTTACCAGCGACCGAGTTTAAATTTCGAGGCGACCGAGGTTCCGCACAGCGGCACGCCAGAGAGCGTATTCCTCTGGGTAGTCATCGCGGTAGTGACGCACGGCGCGCATACCGTGCTTAATACGCTCGATTTCCTCGTCGCCGATATCCTTGCCCTCGGCGTCGACAAATACGACCGTTCCGCAAATTGCGGTGGTGGGGTCGGTAAAGAAAGCCGAGTTGCCCGTAGCAGCCTCATTGCGGCCGAGGGACGCGACCGGATTCGGTTCAGCGCCCTCAGCCTTGGCCGTCGGGTTGTAGAGAGCGGCGTAATCGGCGCCGTCTTCCTGAAACGCCACCGAAACACGGTCGGAGGAAACTCCGCCGAGGAATGTAGCAGCGGCCTCCAACTCAAATTCGACGATGCGATGCGTCAGGTCAGGGTTCACCAGAAAACCTTTAATCATGGAAACAGAGGTACCGCACCGCACCCGCTCCCGCATCTCGAGAGCGCTACCCCCACTATGGCCGCGGGATGTTGCGGAGGTTCGACCGTGCCATGTTGATCATCTGACCAACGCCGCCGCCGAAGACGGTGCGAGTAGCGGCCTTGGAGAATCCCATCAGCATGTCCCAGGTGATGTTTGCCGGGATGGACAGGGCATTCGGGTCGGTGATCATATCCACCAGCACCGGACCGTCGTATGCCAGCGCCTCTTGAATCAGGCGAGGCGCATCGGCCGGATCTTCAATTCGGATGGCCTTGATACCCAACGACTCTGCGACTCCGGCGTAGTCCACTGCGTCGTGGTCGGTCTCGTGCTCCGGCAGCCCCTGAACCAGCATTTCCAGCTTGACCATGCCGAGCGAGGAGTTGTTGAACACAAACATCTTGATGGGCAGCTGCTCCTGCTTCACGGTGATGAGCTCACCGAGCAGCATTGACAGGCCACCGTCACCGTTGAAGGTAATGACCTGACGGTCCCGGTCAGCAGCCTGCACACCAATGGCCTGCGACAGTGCATTGGCCATAGTGCCGTGACGGAAAGAACCAATCTGCTCTCGCTTGCCATTCGGCGTGACGTAGCGTGCAGCCCAGACATTGCCCATGCCGGTATCCACGGTGAAGACGGCATCGTCATCGGCGTACTTATCAATCAGGTCGGCCACATACTCCGGGTGAATCGGTCGCATGTTCTCAACGTCGTGGGTGTATGCCTCGATGACGTGGCTGAGCAGGCGCTCGTGGTTCCGCAGCTGCTTGTCCAGGAAGGAACGGTCAGTCTTTTCATCCAGGTGCGGCAGGATGGTTTCAATCGTGGCAGCCACATCGCCGACGACTGGGTACTTCACCGTGGTACGACGACCGATGGCACGACCATCGATATCGACCTGGGCGACGTTCTTGGTCGGCAGGAAGTCGTTGTACGGGAAGTCAGTACCGAGCAGAATCAACAGATCAGCATCGTTGGAGGCATCGTGGCAGGCGCCGTAGCCCAGCAGGCCGGACATGCCGACGTCATAGGGGTTGTCGTACTGGATGTACATCTTGCCACCCAGCGCATGTCCCACCGGCGACTTAATCTTCTCCGCAAGCTTGAGCACCTGTTCGCGGGCGTCCTTCACACCTGCGCCACAGAAAAGCGTGACGGTTTTAGCCTCGTTGATTGCGTCGGCAAGCGCGGCGGCCTGGCCGGCGTCAGGGAATACGACTGGGCGACCGCTGCTGATAGTGGAGGTGACGAACTCATCATTTTCCACTTCATGCGTTGTAATGTCGCCCGGCAGAACCAGCACGGAAACACCGTGGCCAGTCATGGTCGACTGGATAGCGTGATGCAAAACGACGCCACCCTGCTCAGCGGAGTTGACCATCTCGCAGTAACCGGAGCACTCGTTGAAGATGAACTCCGGATGGGTCTCCTGGAAGAAGTTCGAGCCAATCTGGCGGGAAGGAATGTGCGATGCCAGCGCCAGCACCTTTGCGCCGTTGCGGTGGGAGTCATACAGGCCCTGAATGAGGTGGGTATTACCCGGGCCACAGGAGGCCGCACACACTGCTAATTCGCCGGTGACCAGGGACTCCGCGCCGGCGGCGAAGGCGGCAGCCTCTTCGTTGCGAACGTGCACCCACTCAATGGAGGACTCGCGCACAGCGTCGACAATGGGGTTCAAACTATCTCCAACGAGTCCGAAGATTCGCTTGACACCCTGCTTCTCTAGGGTTTCTACGAGCTGTTTTGCAAAGGTTTTAGCCATGTGCCTGGTTTAACGCAGATTAGTCAATACGTCAACATCTAGCTGGCCAACTCAGGCCGACACATCGTGTACGCATCCGCCCCAGAGCCCGGATAATAGTTCTTTCGCAGCCCCATATTTTCGAAGCCATAGCGCCGATACATGGCGATTGCGGGTTCGTTATCTGTGCGAACTTCCAAAAACACCGGGCCCGAATCCTCCGCCACAGCTGCCATCAGCGCGTCCATCAGCTGCGTCCCAAAGCCCCGGCGCTGCCACTTCTTCCCCACCCCGATGGTGTGAATCTCGTACTCGGCGGCACCCGCAGGCCCCAGCTTGGTAATCCCCGCATAGCCGCACAGTTCTTCGTCCTCGTCTACATCTGCAATCAGCCCGACGTAGAAATTGTTCGGCGCGGCCAGCTCGGCCATAAAGGCCGATTCCGACCAGGGATCGTCGCCGGCAAATAGCTCCGCCTCAATCGCCGCACACGCCTTGGCCGCAGGAGGCCCGAGACGCACTAGCTTGACGACGCTCATCTCATAGCCTTCGGGACAACGGCATCCGGACGGCGCAAGTACAGCGGCACCAGTGGGCCCGGCGCGGAGTCAAAGTCGACCGCTTCAACCATGGCTGTCGGAGTGGGAAAGACTTGTTCGGCAGCAACCTCAAGCCCGGTAATTTGCTCGATGTGGCTGAGGCTGCCGCGGGCCTGGCTCGGCGCGAAGTCGGCGGCTTCTGCTGCAAGTTCTTCCTTGAGCAGCTCCATGACGTCGGCTGGCTTGGCCACTCCCGGGCCGAAAACTCGCTGGCCATCGCGGTAGGCGGCGAAGTACACCTCGCGGCGGCGGGCATCGGTGACGACCAGTTCATCGCCAACGCCACCCGCGAGCGCATCCAGGCTGCAGATGCCGTAGCAGGGAATTCCCAGAGCGTCGGCGAAGGAGGCTGCGGTGGCCATACCAACGCGCAAGCCCGTAAACGGCCCCGGCCCACAGCCGACAACCACGGCATCTAGCTCGGTTGCCGCCACCCCACTGTCAGTGAGGCACTGCTGAATCAGCGGCACCAGCACCTCGTTGTGCGCACGGGCATCCAGGTGCAGCTTTTCGGCCACGGTTTCACCATCGCGGACAATTCCCGCGGTGACCTGTGGAGTCGATGTGTCAACGGCCAAAATGTTCATACTCAGTAACCTACTTGAACCGACTTGGAGCTACTTGCTCCACTTCCAGGTGACGACGCGGGCATCGTCGTCACGCGAACGATCGATACTCACCTGTAGATAGCGCTCGGAGAGCACCTCGGCGAGCCCCATTCCCCACTCGGCGACCACGACGCTGTCCTCGAGGTCGGTATCCAAATCGAGCGAGTCCAGCGCATCGAAGGCCTCGCCATCGGAGCCGGGGCCCTCTTCGCCAAAGAGTCGATAGGCGTCGACGTGGATGAGGGTGACGCCGTCGGTTGCAAGCGGACGGTGCTCGCGGGCGATTGTGAACGTCGGCGACGTCACGCGACCGCGCACGTTCATGCCACGGGCGATGCCCTGCGTGAGGGTCGTTTTGCCCGCGCCGAGTGGGCCATCGAGAATCACCAGATCCCCAGCTGCCAACTCCCGGCCAATCTCCTCGCCGAGGTCACGCATGTCCTCTGCGGTTGGCGCGAGCCGGCTGCGCACCCACTTTCGCTCGCTACGCCCCTTCGGTGCGGTGAGGATTTCGTAGTTAATGGTGCCGGATGCCTCCGCGAGGTCATCGAGACCGGGCTCCCCCAGTGTGGGATCACCGACGATAACCGCAGTGTCGCCGGCCTCGACTTCGGTGTCGGGCCCCAGGTCGACGACGAATTGATCCATACACACGCGCCCTACCTGCGGATAGCGCGTGCCATTGATGCTGACCTCGAAATGCCCGGAGGCCGAGCGCATCATACCGTCGGCGTAGCCACAGGGCACGATGCCGATGGTGGTATCGCGGTCAGCTGTCCACGTCTGTCCGTAGGACACCGACTGCCCCGCCGGCAGCTTCTTGACCAATATGACCGACGCTTCCCACCTCATCGCCGGACGCAATCCATGGGTGATCCCCACAATTGGCTCGCCACCATAAATCGCCAGCCCTGGACGCACCATATCGAAGGCCAGGTCAGGACGTGACAACGATGCCGGCGAATTCGCCGCATGGTTAATCAGCTCGTCCAGCCCCGCCTCACGCAGTGCCGCAATCGCAGCACAGAAATTCTGTGCCTGCTTATCGACGCTCTCGTGGCCCGGCTCATCCGCGCACGCAAAGTGCGTGAAAGCACCGGTGACGTTCAGAGCACCGGTCTTGTGCAGCTCAACCAGCTGAGCGACCGCATGCTCAAAGTCCCCATTGGCCATAGAGAATCCCGAGCGCCCCAAGCCCGTATCGACCATCACCGTCACACGTGGTGTCACCGACAGCGCCCGCCCGGCATTGGCCACGGCCAGCGCATGAACCATCGACGGCAGACCGAGGTCAATATCTGCAGCCACAGCTCGCTGCACCAACGAGGTGGCCGCTGCGTCCCAGATCCAGGCAAGGATGGGGATGGCGTGGCCGTCGTCAAGCGTGGCGCGGAGTTCCTCGCGGAGGGAGAGCGCCTCGTCGATTGTTGCGACACCGAGCTGCGTTGCCCCGCCGGCCAGCGCGGCACGCGCGGTCTGCAGCGCACCCTGCGAGTAGCCGTCCGCCTTGACGACGGCCATGAATTCCGACACCCCTGCGATGGCCTTGACGGTCTTCACATTGTGGGTGATCGCGTCGAGATTAACGGTATGGGTCAGGATGGCTGGTGCCGAGGAAGTCATAGCCGTATTTTGCCACTGCTGCCTTCGTTGGTGAACCATGCGGTGGCATCTCGGATGGATTCGGCGATGTCCTGGGCGCTGCAGGGTGCTGGTCCGAACTCTGTCTGCGCGGCCAAAAATGCGGCGCGCGCATGAATAATTGCTGGTAGATAGAGGGCTTCGCCACGCGCTACCCAGGCGCCGAGGAGCCCGGACAGTACATCGCCAGAGCCCGGCGTGGCTGCCCAGGAGCTACCCGCGTCAATCACGACTGTGCGCTGCGTTGTCGGATTGACCATCACAGTGCGGCGTCCCTTGAGCAACACTTCGGAGGAGAACTGCTCGGCAAGTTCACGCGCATCTGCGATGGGGTTAGTGACCTCGTGCCCGGTCAGGCGCTCGAATTCACCGGCGTGCGGCGTGAGAACAGTGCGCAGGTTGCGCTCCTGGCCGCGCTCACGAACGAGCTGTCGGATGTCCTCATGCTTCGACAGCAGTGTCAGTGCGTCAGCGTCGATGACCACTGGTTTGTCAGTGGCCAGAATGTCTCGCAGTTCCTCGGCGGCTTTCTCATCAGTGCCCCGACCGGGACCGACGACCCAGGCATCGACGCGTACCTCTTTGCGATCCACCGAGTCCTGCTGCGTAATGACCGTCGGCAAGGCTGCGGTGATGCGGTTACGTGCGGCCGCGTCGCCGACATAGATGACCGCGGGACTGGTCGCATGCACGGCAGCGGTGACGCACAGCTGACCTGCGCCGGGATACGCCTCGCTACCGGCGGCGATTCCTGTAACTCCAGTGGAGTACTTGTGGTCTGCAGCACCGGGTTCGAGCGGGGTCATCGCGCCAAGTGGTGCCGGAAAGCTCCCGCCTAGGGCTTCGTAGAACTCCACGGTCGGAGTCTGGTGGTGGACGGCATTGTAGGTACCGTTTTCATAGAGCGTCTGCCCCAGTCCTGGAAGTTCGAGGGAGAAGGCATCGAGCGCAATTTCGTGTAATTCGACGGTGCCACAGGATTCGGACAGCGAGTGCGCGTAGCGCAGACCGCCGAAAGTCACCGTTGTCGTGGCCTCGACGTGAGATGGCAAGTACGGGTTCTGTCCCTCCTCCAAATCAGGGTCTGGATTGATGGTCTGGGCAGGCGGGTCAAAAGTACGCCCAGTATCGGCTTCTACGCCGCTCGGCACATCAACCGCGAGAATGGGAACTTTGCCCAACCGCGCTTCGCGCACCAACCACGCGGCCTCTTCACGCAGCGCGCCGTGACCTCCGAGCCCCACGATGCCGTCGATGATCAATGCGTAGTCTTCACTAATCGACCACAGAATCTTCGATAAATCCGTCTCCCGGTCACACCCCAACGGCAGCACCCGCCCACCTGCGAGTTCAAAAGCTTTCAGCGCCTGTTCATGCGGCTTCGAGCCCAGCAAAACCGCATCCACGCCATGCCCATCCGAGGACAAGTTTCGGCCAGCATAGAGTGCATCGCCACCATTGCCTCCCGATCCGACCAACAGCAGCACGCGACCGCGACCAGGCTCCGGAGATGCCTCTGAGAGCATCCGCTCCGCCACCTCCGACACAGCGGCGGCTGCGTGGCGCATGAGTTCGTCGTCACGCGTTTGTGCGTCCAGATAGGGCTGTTCCGCGGCGCGAATTTCGGCAGCTGTGTAGCAGTACGTCATAAACCCAGCCTACGATTAGCCCCTATGGATGACTACTCCCCGAGCACGCGAGTTTTCGGCCCTCTACTGCGCGCCTTTCCGCAGGCATACCTGCGCTCGTTGCGTCATCCCGAATGGATCCCCCACGGCGTGCAGGACGTTCGCGAAATCCTCGACGGCAAAGTCACTCCTGACCTGGACAGATACAACGGTCGCACACCAATTGTCCTGGTTCACGGCACCTGGATGAACTCGTTCAACTCCTTCGCCATGTTGGGGCCGTTCCTCGCCCGGAATCGCCCCGTATTCTCACTCGATTACGGCTCCGACCCCGCCGCGCTGGTCAGCCGTCTCCGTAGCGTCAAAGCCACCACCGATTTGAGCGATGCGCTCGCTGAAGTCACCGACCTTCTCGACCGCTTCCGTGCCCACCTCTCCCTACCCCGCATCGACCTCATCGGTCATTCCCAGGGCGGTCTACACTGCCGCAGCTACGCCAACGCGAGCATCGATTCGCTTTACGACGAAGCTCTGAACCGTGGCCTCAACGAAGAAGCAGCCGAGCAGTACGCCTCCGACAACAGCCCCGTGCGGGCAGTCATCTCTCTTGCGGGAAACCACCGAGGCACTACTGCGTGGGGCATGCGCCGAAGGCTCAGTGCCCTTGAGCGATGCGGCCTACCGATGCACAAACTCGTCGACCGCCTTGTCGGCCGTGCCTGCATTCAACAGCTGCTGGACTCTGACTACATTGCGACTCTGAACCGCGCAGCGCGTGGCATTACCCGACGTGGTCCGCACTACCTGAATATCGGCACCCCTTTTGACACCGTGGTTCGCCCGTGGACCGGCGCCTTTTTGCCCGAACAAGAGGGTCACCACATTACGAACGTCAACAATGCCACTGGCGGTGGCGACTGGTCTGATCACCTCGCACTGCTCTACTCCCCCAATACGCTCGAACGCATTCACGAGTTCTTGGAGGAACTGGATGGCGCTGAAGCTGGTGATGTTCCGCATCATCCGCGACAGCGAGTCCTGCCTTTGTACGGCGCCCTGCCGAGGGGCCTCGGACGGAGGAGGCTCGGACGGAGGGGCCGGATCTAATTCAGCACAGAATTTTAGAACATATTTCCAGAATTCTATTGACAGTTTTTCAAACAGGTGTACGATTTGGGTTGTAGGGAAAATTTGTAAGCGAAAGTTCTTTGTCCGGTGCACAGGGGTTGGCGGGACTGGTTGACACAGCCTCTCCATGCTTCTCTCCACCACAGAACTCAATCTTCAATTCTCCGGCGGACACGTAGTAATCAGGGGGATAACCAATGTCATCGCCGCCCACAGAACTTCCAGCACCAGGTCAAAAGCCCTCATGGGCCAACCAGCAATCCGACGACCCGATTAGCAGCGCGGCCCGTGCCATCAACGCCGCAGACCTTCAACTGATCGATATCTGCGCTCCCGGTGAGGAGGTCGATGTCAATCACCATCTTGCCCGCATAAGCATTCGAACCGGCCTTAGCCGCGGCAAGTGTTCTACGCTGTGCGAAATTGCGCTGATGTTCGAACGCCTACCAAAAGTCCGGGCTCTCATCGAATCCACCTTCTGTTTCTCGTTAGCCCATCTCCGCGCCATCGCCAATGGCGTTGCCGGGCTGTCACCAGATCAGTTCGACACGGTAGAGCCCCATCTTTTGGAAATGCTCACTCCGACGCGACCTCGACAAGCAATGGTTGGTGTCTACACGCTGTCTCGTCTAATCGGCGACTTGGTTTCTGAGTACAACGACTGCGCCCGCAACGACGGCACCCAACGGGTTCCAGAAGGCGAAGCGGTCGCACTCTCCGACACGGGCGATGGCAAGCACAAAAAGGTCACAGCAATCCTTGAAAACGACCGCGCGACCGAGCTCATGGCCAGGATTCAGGGGATTCGCAACACAGCAATCAATCGTGGTGAACAGTGCACGCAGGCGGAAGCGCTACTACAGCTGGCACAGAAATCGACCAATGCCGAGATTGTCATCAATGTCTACCGCGAGGTCGGCGGTGGGCCAGCATGGATTGATGGCGTCGGCTGGTTGAGCGAGGTAGCCACCGAAGAATGGCTTGCCCGCGCAACTCACATCCGTATCTCCGCCGACAGCAAGGTGGATGGTTACCGCCCCACCGAGAGCCAGGTGGCTCGCGTCCGTGGGCGTGACGGTACCTGCCGCTTCCCCGGCTGCGACGTCCCGGCAGCCAAGTGCGACCTGGACCATATTCAGCCGTACAACCACGACAATCCCAAGCAGGGCGGGCCGACTGACACTGAGAATCTGCACTGTCTCTGCCGCCGACACCACAATCTAAAAACGCACGAGGGCTGGGATATCGACAGATACCCCGACGGAACAGAAGTGTGGACTTCCCGTAATGGGGACACCGCGACTAGCGTTCCGGTTGGGCCGCTAAAGAACGTCGGCAAGCAAACTTTTCATCAGCGTGTGACACGGAAGATGAAGACGATTCAGAAACGCAACCTCGATTGGATGTTGTCATTTTGCCATGTATCCGATGAGGTCTGGGACCTATCCGAGGAAGAAGCAAAACGCATCGAGTCCCTCACGGATGAAGAACTCGATGCGGAGATTGAGCAGTACCGACGAAAGCAGGACGAACTACTCGACGGTGACTGACTTAGCCAGGTTGCGCGGCTTATCGATGTCCTCGTTACCGCACTGGCGAGCGATCTCAGCTGCCAGGAACTGCATCGGAATCGTAGACAACAGCGGCTGGAGCAGCGTGGACGTCTCCGGGATTTCAATCAGGTAGTTCGCAAAAGGAACCACCGACTGATCCCCTTCTTCGGCAATCACGATGGTCTTGGCACCACGGGCACGAATCTCCTGGATGTTGGAGACAATCTTGGAGTGCAGCACGGCGCGCCCCTTCGGCGATGGCACTACGACGACGACCGGAAGATCATCCTCGATGAGTGCAATTGGGCCATGCTTGAGCTCGCCTGCCGGGAACCCCTCTGCGTGAATGTAGGCAAGCTCCTTGAGCTTCAGCGCACCCTCAAGTGCGACTGGGAAACCAACGTGACGGCCGAGGAAGAGCATCGTCGGAATAGCACCGATTTCCTTGGCCGTGTCGATGAACTCATCGCCCTTAGCGACGACCTTGTCAATCAGTGCCGGGATGGTCTCCAGCTCTTCAAACTCGCGAGTGACCTCGTCCGGGTACTTAGTGCCGCGTGCCTGGGCAAGAGCCAAACCGACCAGGTAGTTTGCGGCTACCTGCGCCAGGAACGACTTGGTTGCAGCAACACCAATCTCCGGGCCGGCGTGCGTATAGAGCACGGCGTCAGACTCACGTGGAATCTGTGCACCGTTGGTGTTACAGACAGCCAGCACGCGGGCGCCCTGGCTCTTTGCGTGTCGCACGGCCTCAAGGGTGTCAGCAGTCTCGCCCGACTGCGAAATAGCGACCACCAGCGTCTGGCGGTCCAGCACCGGATCGCGGTAGCGGAACTCGGACGCGACCTCAATCTCGACCGGGATACGAACCCAGTGCTCAATGGCGTACTTGGCCAACAAACCGGAGTGGTATGCGGTACCACAGGCGACGACGAAGACCTTCTCGATGTCACGCAGATCTTGGTCACTCAGGCGGGACTCGTCGAGAACGATGCGGCCGTCAACGAGGTGACCGGCCAACGTATCGCGGACGGCGGCAGCCTGCTCGTGGATTTCCTTCATCATGAAGGAGTCATAGCCACCCTTTTCGGCTGCGGCGAGATCCCAGTCGATGGTGAATGGTCGACCCTGCTGCTCGTTGCCGGCGAAATCCAGGATGCGGTAATCATCTGCGGTGATGATGACGACGTTGTCCTGACCCAGCTCCACGGCCTCGCGGGTGTGTGCGATGAAAGCCGCAACATCGGAGCCGAGGAACATTTCGTTTTCGCCCACACCGACAATCAGCGGAGTGGAGCGACGAGCAGCGATGATGCGGTCCGGGTGGTCTGCATGAGTAAACAGCAGCGTAAAAGCACCCTCGAGGCGGTTGAGCACGGACAGCGCAGAGGCCTCGAAATCACCAGCGGTAGATCCGCCGTCGGAACCGTCCAGGGCACGGGCGAGCATGTGCGCGGCGACCTCGGAGTCGGTTTCGGACTTCAGCTCAATGCCGGCATCCTCCAGCTCCTGACGTAGCGGAGCAAAGTTCTCGATAATGCCGTTGTGGACGATAGCCACCTTGCCGTCATAGGACTGGTGTGGGTGGGCATTCTCATCAATTGGGCGACCGTGGGTAGCCCAGCGGGTGTGCCCAATTCCGGTGGTTCCAGTGATTTTGTCGCGCCCATCCGCATCAAGGGCAGCCTCGAGGTTGGCGAGTTTACCGGCCTTCTTCTCTACAGTGATATGCCCCTGATCGTCGACAATGGCAACACCCGCGGAGTCATAGCCACGGTATTCCATGCGTCGTAGCGCATCGACAGCAATATCCAGGGCGGGCTGATGGCCCGCATATCCAACGATTCCACACATGCCCTACAGAATAACCCGCGAAGCGGAAAATCGTCATAACGAAATAGACATTCTCGCTCATCCTGGCACTTTTTCAGCAAAGGTATGCACCTTATAGTTAAGCTATTCACTGTGGCTGACAACTTGAAGACTCTGACATCTAATCTTTCCAAGCGTGGACCGCACCGCGTCATGGTCGGTGATCTCGCTTTTACTGGCCTGCCGGGAAAGGTCTACACGCCTGCCGAGGGCAATGGCATCCCCGGTATCGCCTTCGCACACGATTGGCGCACACCGATTGAGGAGTACCACGCCACGCTGCGTCACCTAGCTTCGTGGGGCATCGCGGTCGCTGCTCCGGACACCGAAAATGGCATCGTGGCAGATCACCGTGGTCTCGCCAACGATTTGGAGACAGCGCTCCAGATTCTCGCTGGTGTCCGCCTCGGTGAGGGCAAGGTCGTCGTCCACCCGAAGAAACTCGGCGTTGCCGGCCACGGCATGGGCGCGGGTGTAGCCGTCCTCGCCGCTGCTGGTCACGACCTCATCTCCGGCGTTGGCTGCGTCTTCCCCGCAACTACCGCGCCTTCCTCCAGCGCCGCTGCAACTAATGTCTCGGCCCCGGGCCTCGTCCTGGCCCCTGGCGAGGATCAGTGGCTCGATCGCGGTAACCCGGCTCGCCTGGCTGTTCAGTGGAAGGGCGATGTCGTTTACCGCGAAGTAGACAAGGCTGACCAGGGCAGCTTCTCGGAAACAACTCTTCTCCGTCGTCTAGCGGGCTTCTCTTCCTCCAAGGTGAAGTACCAGGAGGTCGCGCGCGCCGCACTCACAGGCTTCCTGCTGGCCACGGTCGGTGACGACAAGAAGTACTCGGATTTCGCAGACCCGACCGCCACTATCAAGGGCACAACTAACCGCGATATGGAGTGGCTCATCAAGGAGCTGCCGGAAAACCCGGAGCACTCGCTGATTCCCGGCAAGTAGTCACTAGGCCACGCTTCAGGACACGCCCCGAATCGACTTCACCGTCGGCGTCCCTTTCCCCGCCCGCCCGAACAACCGCGTAACGGTTCCCTTCGGTCGGGCGGTTTTTTGTTGCTTTTCGACGCCCGCTGCCACCTCCCTCTCCTTAATTTCGCGTGCTTTACGACGCTCTTCCAAACCCTGCAATTCTTTCTGTGCCCTCTGTATCGCCGTATCGAACTCCTGCCTGGTCATTGCAGCAGCGTCGTAATAGTCCTGCCCAATCCGGTCATATTTCGCGGCATGCTTACTCCCCACTACCACTCACCTGCCGTTGGCGAATTGACCGCGCCCACAAGCTCCTGGGCGTTGGGCTGCTCAGGGGGCTCGGGCACAGCGGAAGCAGATTCCTGCACTGATGCTGCCGAATCCTGGGCTGGTGCTGGCTGCGGCTCTGCTTGTGGTTTTGGCTGCGGTTCCGCTCGCTGTTCTGCTTGCGGCTCCTGTGGCAGCTCGATTCCCAAGTGCTTTAGTTTCTCAGCTGGAGGAGGCGGTTCAGGAACATTTTCAGGTTCGGGCTCGGGTTCAGGTTCGGGCTCGGGTTCAGGTTCGGGCTTGGGTTCAGGTTCGGGCTTGGGTTCTGGTTCGGGTTCCGGCACACAGTCCTCCGGCGCAGGAGCTGGTGCTGGTGCTGGTGCTGGCGCAGGTGCCTGTTCGCACACTGGCTCTTCCGTCTCCGTGCACATGTCTAAGTTGAGCAGTGAGGACGCGACACTGCCTGCAACCCCGACAGCTCCCGCAATTCCAGCGATACTGGCCGCCCCGGCAGCGCCAATGGCACCTCCAACGGATATTCCAGCAGCAACGCCTGCCTCTATCCCAATATCAACGTTGGCAACGACCCCAATTCCACCAGCGGTAGCACCGTTGCCACCGGTTACAGTAGCTCCTTCGCCACTCCCAGACTCAGCCACCTCTGCACAGGCCGCCGAGGTAGCACCCGAACTGGCAGGAACAGTAGGAGGCTGCGGCGGGGTGGCGACCACCGCGGCCTCAGTGTCACACGCTGCCTGCTCAAGACACTGCTCGATGCAACTATTACGCGCATCGTAGAGCTGACCAGTGGAGTCGACGAGACTGTTACACACCTGCTGGGCCACTTGTGCGGCTTCGGCGCCGACCTCCGGATCGTCGACAAGCGCTTCGCACTGAGAGAGGATGCCGTCGGTTTGCTCAGCCATATCTTCGGCCTGCTTTTCGCAATCCTCCAGGACCTCGTCGACTTTCTTGCCGCACTCGCCGACGCTCTGCGCGCCATTGGCGGACTGCTCATCCTGATTCGCACAGTCCTGCGCGGCTTTATCACAGCGTTCCTTGGCGGCGTCGGCGGCATCGCCTTTCAAACCGCCCCAATCGAAAGCCATAGCAATAGTTATCGCGGAGGCTATCAACCCCACGGAGTTAGAGAACTTGGATAGGGCGCTGCCCTTCCAGCCGTCAGCGCGTCGCACCTTATCCAAGACTTTGGGCAGATTCTTGCCGATGCCGCCAACCCCGCGCTTGGCTCCAATACGGCTTCCACGGCCAATAACACGCACCAATATCGGAAGAATTCGAGCAACCCATGGCATCAGTCCACTACCTCAATTCCACCGAGGTCGGCGCTCCCGTCGCTGTCACAGCCTGCAAAGACACGCCACTGTTCCCGCACTGCCGGAGCATGATTGCCAAGTCCCGCGTACATCGATTGCCCGTGCTCACGCAGCCGCGCTGCCGCCTGCTGCAGACGACGCCCCTGGGCGGCAAAACCCTGGCCACAGTCTGCCGCGGAAATATCGGGAGCGCTTCCCCACCGCTCATGGCCTTCACGGCCGCGCTGCTCGATCTCTCGGGCAGCCGCTGTCACTGCATCTTCCGAAAAGTGCAGCAAGCCTCCGCCACTGCCTCCAGTAAAACGTGCGGACACGAAAAATCCCCTTCCCCGCGAAAAACAGTTCTTATTACTGTTAGGCGCGAAAAAAGGGGATTCGGTTCCGTTGAGGTACTAGCACGGGTGCCCCCGGGGCTAACGAGCGCGGTAGATGCGCTTACACCCCTCAACACCGGTGAAGCTGAATGGGCCGGTGCCAATCAGGGCGTCGTCTCCCAGGTTGGAGTACTCACCCGGATCTTCATGCGTCACCTGAGCGTGGCGGTAGTAGGTCGGATCATCGAGCTTTACGCGTTCATCCAGTTCACGAGCATTATCTTCGGCGCGCAGCTGGGACTCGTAGCCCTCGACCACATTGCCGGTGAGGAACTCAGCAACCGAGCCGGAACCATAGGAGACAACAGCGACCTTCTTACCAGCCAGGTCCTTCTCGGTGTCCAGCAGCGAGAGCAGGCCGAAGTAGGCCGATGCTGTGTAGGAGTTACCGATGATGCGGTTGTACTCAGTGGTTGGGCCGAGCTGGCGGGCCTCGTCCTCTGCGGTGAGCTCCACACCGTTATTGGCCGAAAGCTGCCGGTGCGCCTTGTAGGCCATCTTGGTAAACGGCTGGTGGTAGCTGAAGTAGTCAATCTCGCTGAAGTCCACACCGCCGCGGGCACGGTAGTCCTCGTAAGCACCCTGAACAGCGTCGATGTAAGCACTAATAGAGAGCTTGCCCTCCACCAACGCCTGGCTGCGGTGGTTCGGACGCCAGAAGTCCATAACTTCGCGGGTGAAGACGCCCGAAGCGGCATCGATAGCCAGGATGCGCGGATTAGCGGTCACCAGCATGGCTACAGCACCTGCGCCCTGGGTCGGCTCCGCAGCGGAGTCCAGGTCATAGCGGGCAATGTCGGAGGCGACAACGATGACCTTCTCCTCCGGATTGCGGGCCACCAGAGCGCACGCGAACTGCAGCGCCGCGGTACCGGAGTAGCAAGCCTGCTTCAGCTCGACAGATCGCGCGTGCGGGTCAAGACCGACCAACTCATGCACATAGACAGCAGCGGCCTTCGACTGGTCGATACCGGTCTCAGTGGCGAACATGATGGTGCGCACGCCGTCGATACCGTGGCGGTCGACGATCTTCTTCACCGCGGTCGCGGCCATCGTCACCGGATCTTCATCAGAGGCAACCACGCTGGAGCGTTCCTGCCCCAGGCCCTTGTGGTACTTTGCCGGTTCCGCTCCGAGTCGGGGCGCAATATCGGCGAGGTCAATGCAGTACGAACCCGTCGCAAAGGCGATGTCATCAATACCGATCGGGGTCACATTGCTTGTTGTCATCAAAACCGTGCCTTCACTACCTCTACAGATTTTTAAGAAATAACGGGCAACGAAACATCCCCATGTCATCAGAGCAGTCATCAGACCACGGGATATTTTGCCCACAAAATTTTAATTGCCTACTACAGAAATCTAGCGCGTTTACCTGAGATTTGTCTTAGGTTTTGCGAATTGTCGCAAACGACTATTCACAAACCGCTACTTCGCACGCTCGATAGAAACGTGCGCCTCCATCAGCTCACCCGGATTCGTCTGTGCCGCGAGCAGGGAAAGCTCACCACACCAGACGATTGCCGCGCAGCACGCTGCTAGACGACGGGCATTCTCGCCCGGCTCACGGTCCTCCTTGCAGCCCAGCGCTGTGAGATTCTTCTCCACGAAGCCCAAGCCCTTGCCGTTGCCCACGGAACCGACGATTAAATGTGGCAGGGTGCAGCTAAAGCGCACGGAGCCGTCGTCAAGCGCCTCTACCTGCGTCAGCCCCTGCGAGCCTTCGACGATATTCGCAGCGTCCTGACCGGTAGCGAGGTAAAAGCCCAGCAGCATATTGGCGTAGTGCGCATTACCGCTGCGCAGTGAGCCCGCCATGATGGAGCCGACGAGGTTCTTGCGTTCGTTGAGCTCAGCCAGGCGCTTGGCGGTAGTGCGCAGACGCTCGCGGACAACCGGCTCCGGAATGACGGCCTCGGCGATCACGTACTTACCGCGGCCCAGAATGCCATTGACGGCGGAGGTCTTCTTATCGGTGCAGTAGTTGCCCGAGATGGAGCCATAGCCCAACTCTGGCATCTGCTCCATCAGGTAGGACATCAAACGCTCAGACGCCAGCGTGGCCATGTTGTGGCCCGAGGCATCACCGGAGAAGAAGTCAAAGCGGACAAAGAGAAGACGCGATGCGATCTGGAAGTGAATATCTACCAGCTTGGCAAAACGCGAGGAGGACTCCACGACCTTCTTCAGCTCGTCATAACGAGACAGAATGTTGTCGCGCGCAATGACGGCATCCGCTGCCGAGTCGAGAGTGAAAATCACCGATCGGGTCATCTTCTCACCGACGAAAGTGCAGGTAATGCCACCTTCGATCATGCGGGAGACCTTCGCACCGCGACCACAAGACGGCCACAGCGGGGTCTCGTAAGTCGCCAGCGGAATCTTCACCTCGTCATTCATGACGTTGCCACTAATGCGCACCGGACCAATCCAGCTCAGTGGTACGTGTGCATATTCCAGGTCGTGCGAGCTCTTTTCAGCCATTGTCCTAAGCGACCCTTTCTAGCTGCATGCAGCTTCGGTTCCCAGCTTCTGTAAATTTCAGCTGTCTTAAATTCTACGGTCAAAAAACTGTGGTCAAAGTTGAGCGGCCAGCTTCAGCGGCAACGGCTGGATGCCAGCGGCTTGCCAGCGCGCGGTGATGTCCGCGGCAGTCTCCTCGGCATCGACACCATTTGAGACTCCCACCAGCGCGATTCCGCAGTCACCACCACCGGAGCCGCTGCTCTTGCCCGCGGCCCCCGCGCCATCGGCGATGTCGGCGAGCGCTTTCAGTTTCTCCGTCTCGATGCACACAGCACGCTCACGCTCATAGTCCTGCAGCAGCATCCGATTCTCACGCAGGCAGGCAAACGCCGCGGTGTGGTCGCCGTCGGCAAGCGCCTGCCAGAGTCTTTCGCTTATCGACGAGACCCCGCGCACAAAATCACGGTCTGCGCCACCGGCCTTCTTCAACTGCGAGTCCGTCTTCACCGGACTGCCCGTCCAGCCGACCAACAGTTGTAGCCCACCGAGGTCGGTGCGGGCGTCAATGCGAAGATTCGGCCACGGTGCCGCCACGGCAGCGACAGGATCAGCCGCCACGAGCTCTGCGAGCGCCGTCGGATTCGGCCGGCGATAGAGCACCACCCCGCCGTGCGCGGAGCACGCGATATCGCCGCCGGAACCAGCTGCACCAGCCAGAAGCGTGGCCACCATCGCAATCTTGTACACGTCCAGTGAATCCAGCTCCAGACCTAGGTGCGTCCCCAGCGCACGAGTTACAGCCACAGCGACAGCCCCGGAGGATCCCAGGCCATACTTCGCACCACTGTCGGCGTCATCGAGGTCTGATTCAATGACGATATTGATGGGACTCTCTGGGATATTTTCCAGCTCGCCCGCAGCAATGCGATAGACCAGGGAAATCGTATGGGTCGCGATGTCATCTGGTGCATCGATATCAATGGCACGCCCCTGCGGGCCGTAATAGCTGGAGTACACGCGAGAGACCGGCTGCGATGGTTCGGCACCGTGGCACCGAACCGTCACATAGCGGTTGACTCCTGCGATGACAGCCAGCCCCTCGACATCCATCACCGCATACTCACCAGTGAGGTACAGCTTGCCGCAGCCACGGCCGATGGACTCGCCTTCGATAGGTCCGCCTTTAGCGTTGCTCAACTACTCCCCCAGCTACACCAGGTAAGCGCCAGGGCCGGAACCGGAAACCAGCACGTCAATATCCTCGAACTCTGCGCGGAAACGATCCGCGATGTTCTCGGCATCGCCGCTGCGGCACAGCACCTTCACGTTCGGCCCGGCATCCATGGTGGCGTAACACTCGGTGCCCTCGTCACGCAGCGTAGCGACGAGATCGAGAGCCGCCACTGAATCCGGATTCCAGTAACGCACCGGAGGCAGAGCCCCCAGCATGGTGGCGTGCATGCGCATGGCGTTGGCCTCAGCGAGCTCACCGACCGCAGTGAAGTCCGCAGCGGCGATGGCGGCCTTCATATCCTCGATATCGCGGGGCACCTGCTCCACCCAGGCCGGGAAGAACGGTGATGTCTCAACCGTGCGACGCATCGCGGCACGGCTGTCAATCTTCTTGCGGCCTGGGGCCAAAACCGCCACGACCAGGGAGAGGTCCAGGCCGGAATCTGGCAGAGCCACTGCGTGGCTGGAAGCATCGTCATCGCCGGGCAGCCACTCGACGAGGCCGCCGAAAATAGAGCGACAGGCCGAGCCCGAACCGCGACGGGCCAGAGCCGAGAGCTGTTCCGGGGTGTAGTCCAGGCCGTAGGCCTTCGCCGCGGCCAGCGCGAGCGCGCCAAAACCCGACGCGGACGAAGCCAGACCCGCACCCGTCGGAATCTCGTTGGTGCTGGTCACCTCTGCGAAGCTAGTGCTGCCCGCACGCTCGCGGACCAAATCCAAAAACTTCTGGACACGGGAGAGGTCCTTGCCCACCATCTCCTGGCCGTTCAGAGTGCCCGAGTCGGCGGTGACGCTGGGATCGTCGATAAGCGACACCGTGGTCGTCGTCGGAGCGATGCCCAGAGTAAGGGACAGCGAACCTGTGGCCGGTAGCTGCACGGCCTCATCGCGCTTGCCCCAGTATTTAATCAGGGCGATGTTGGGATGAGCGACGGCGGTAGCGGTCGTGGTCACGAGGGATTTACCTCCACAGTCCAAGTAGCAACGGCATTGGCGCCCATCATGGCATGGCTAATCAGTTCCGCGTGATCGGCGGACTCTGCCAGCGCCATCACACAGCCACCGCAACCGGCACCAGTGAGCTTTGCCCCGTGGGCACCTGCCAGTCGGGCGGCAGTGACGAGATCGGTGATGGACTCATGCCCAACACCTAGTTCTTCTAGCGCTTCCTGCGCCGAGTCCATGCGATGTCCCAGACGGGCAAAATCACCCTTGGCCAGGTTGTGCACCGCGCCGTCGGCCAGCTGCCCCAAGTGGTCCAGCAACTCTTGGCCATGGACTCGGTGGGAATCGACGAAACCACGCACGCGGGCAACGGCCAGCGACGTCGAACCACGCACACCGGTATCCCCCAGCACCAGCCACATCTTCTTGGCCACCTTCAGCGGATGGAACTCACCCTGCTTGAAGTAGACCGGACGCGATGCACGGGCAACCGTGGCATCCAGGCCAGAGGGGTTACCGTGCGCCAGACGCTCAGCTTCCTGCACCAGGTCAAAGCGCTGACGCTCGGTCAGAGTGCCATCGGCGAGGTCACGCACTGCGTCGATAAGCGCATGTGCCACTGCGGCAGAACCACCCAGCCCTGCGGCGGGCGGGATACCCGAGCGGAGACGAACCAGCAGGTCGCGTTCGGGAATACCGAAGGTGCGCAGGCCAGCGCGGAGTGCAGCGGCGATGGAGGCAAAGCGCTCCGGCAGCTCGTCGATGTCGATGACCTCGCCGTCCATGGAAAACAGGACGGGAGAATCCTCCACGCGGTCAATCCACGCCATCGTGCGCAGCGACGTCACCGGCAGTGCGATAGCCGGCTTGCCGTAGACGACAGAGTGCTCGCCCAACAAAATCGACTTGGCATGGCCTTCACCGAATGCGGCACCCTGTTCATTGGCCAGGGCATAGAACTCCCCGGTCTCCAATTCCTCGGACTTGTCGAGGCCGAAGTCGTCGACGCTGGCGTTTTCTACGCTGGTCACGAAGCTACACATCCTTTTCCGAAACCGACTGTGCGGCAGCCTGCGCCTCCGCTGGGCCATGGATACCCGGCACACCCGCAATGTCGAAACCGTACTTGGAGAACTTCTCCGCCCCGACACCCCAGACGTGGTTAAACCACTCCGTCATCGGTTCGTTCGCACGACGTTCTGCGAGCTCCTGCGGGGTCACGTACACCACTTCATCGACCTCATCGGGGTTGATATCCACCGACTTCGGATCGACGATGCCGGCGTACACGTGGTTGTACTCGTGCTCTGCCAATCCCGAACGATCATCGATGACCTGGTAGATAACAATGCCGATTTCCTCCAACTGGGAGACATCCGCACCGAGCTCTTCCTTCGCACGACGCTCAACGGCATCGGCCACCGGCTCCCCCGGCAGTGGGTGCGAGCAGGTCGCATTCGTCAGTAACAGTGGTGAGTGATACTTCGACTCCGCACGGCGCTGCAGCAGCATGCGTCCCTGCTCATCGAAGAGGAAAAGAGAAAAAGCACGGTGCAAAATTCCCGGCGGAACGTGTGCTTCAAGCTTGCCGACGGTACCGAGAACCCGACCGTCACGATCGACCACCTCTACCTGGATGTCGGCTTCACCCGGGGCAAAGCGGGCTTTAATGTCCTCTGGCGCGTCATTCATTTCCACACTCCTGACTCTAGACTGCGGCCACAACCGCAGCTAACTCCCCGGCAATCTTGCGGGCCGATTCCGCATCGGCGGCCTCCACCATGACGCGGAAGAGCTCCTCGGTGCCGGACGGGCGCAACAGCACGCGACCGGTGGAACCCAGCTTCTCCTCGGCTGCATCGATGGCGGCCTTGACCTCATCAGACTCCAGAATTGCGGCCTTGTTGGACACCGGCACGTTGATAAGGGTCTGCGGCAGTACCTTCATTACGGAGGCCAGCTCAGCCAGAGACTTACCGGTGCGCGCCATCCGCGCCATGAGATACAGACCGGTAAGGGTGCCGTCACCAGTGGTGGCGTGATCCGGAATGACCACATGCCCCGACTGCTCACCGCCGAGCGAGTAACCGCCGGCGTTCAAATCTGCCAGCACGTAGCGGTCGCCGACCTTGGTGGTACGCAGGGCGATATCGTTTTCCTCCATCGCCAGCTTGAGGCCGAGGTTACTCATCACAGTGGCCACCAGCGTGTTGTGGTGCAGTAGCCCCTCTTCCTTCATGGCGACGGCCAGGATGGCCATGATTTGGTCACCATCGACGATGTTGCCCTGCGAGTCCACAGCCAGGCAGCGGTCGGCATCGCCATCGTGAGCCAGACCCAGATCCGCACCGTGCTCCAGCACTGCCGCGCGCAAAACCTCAATGTGGGTGGAACCGCAGTTGTCGTTGATGTTGTAGGAGTTCGGCTTGTCATGAATAGCGACGACGTCGGCACCGGCGGCCGCGTACGCCATGGGGGCGGCCTGCGAAGCAGCACCATTTGCACAATCCACCACGACACGAATGCCGTCGAGCTTGGTGCTGACCGCACGGGAGAGGTGGAACAGGTAGCGGTCGAGCCCGTCTGGGGCCTCCTCGATGACACGACCCACTCCGGTGCCCGTGGGGCCGGTCTCCGGCAGGTTGTGGAGAGCGTGTTCGATTTCCTTCTCCACCGCGTCGTCAAGCTTGGTGCCGCCCGCGGCGAAGAACTTGATGCCGTTGTCCGGCATGGGGTTGTGAGAAGCCGAAATCATCACACCCATGTCGGCACCGTAGTCGTCGGTGAGGAAAGCGACAGCCGGAGTGGGCAGCACGCCGACACGCAAAACGTCGACGCCCTGGGAGGCCATGCCGGCAGACAGCGCTGCGGCAAGCATCTCACCGGAGACACGCGGATCGCGGCCAACAATGGCCAGGGGACGACGCCCCGACGGATTCGTGCCGCTAGTCAGCACAGTGGCCGCAGCAGCGCCCAGCCGCATGGCCAGCGGTGCGGTCAGAGTCTTATTCGCCAAACCGCGGACGCCATCAGTTCCGAAAAGACGTGCCATTGTTGCTAGACCACTCCTTGGGGGTTTTATGAGTTTTGGTATCGCGGACTATTGCATTGTCAATGCTGTATTACTTTAGCCGGTCGCGCAGGCGAATCCAGACTAGCCACAGGACACAATTGGCTGCGGGTCATAAACCGTAGTCTGAGTTTCACGCGAGATTTCCGCGCCCGAGAGGTCCCGAATAACGCGTGTATCAGAAGTGGTGAAGCCCTGCGCACCCGACGACGGCTGGCAAGAGCTGCCACTGACCTGCATACGCTGTGGTTGCGTGTATGCCCAACGGCCACCATTGATGGACTCGACGTTGACCTTCTTCACACCCTTGATGCGCACAGTGACGTCGGAACCAGTAGTAACGGCCTCGATAAGAATCGGAGTGTCGGAACTGTTCTTAAACGCTAGGTCGATTGCACCCTCGTACACCGTCGCCTCACGGCCGGCCGGGTAACGCGAAATGTAGTAACTGTGCGGGGTGTGCGCGACATCCTCCATGCCCGCAAAGTACGAAGCATTGTACAAAGTGGTGGCGAACTGGCTAATGCCACCACCGACAGCCTTGTCCGCATGGCCGTTGAGGATGATGCCCGACTCGACAAAACCCTGCGCAGTACCGCGCGGACCCGTGTAGCCGTTCAGACTGAATGTATCGCCCGGCGCCACGAATGCGCCGTTGACCATCTGCGACACCAGGGCAATGTTTGTTCCCGATGCCGAGCTGAAGCCACCGGTGGTGAACTCACCAATGACATCATCGAAGGTGGCACTTTCCGCTTGTTCGGTGGTGTAGGTGGCGGGCTTGTCCTCGTAGACCGCATCGAACTCGCGCTTATCCGTCGAAGTCACACGCTCGGCGAAGTCCTTCATAGTTTCATCCCACTTCACGGCCACGCCATCAACCGAGGGGACCACTTCACGCGCACCACCGCTAAAGCGTATCGACGCATTGCGCTTATCAACCTCGGAAGCAGCCAGCCCCTCCTCGAGGATCTCGCGTGCGCGGTCGACATTGATATCAGCGGCCAATCCGCCGTCGCGCGGCACAAAGCTGATGATTTCAGCCATGCGCTCCGGCGGAATTACACCATCTTTGCCATCACGGCCCTTGGCAACAATGGGGCCCGACACCGCATCGGCGGCCTCTCCCTCAGCTGCCTCACGGACCTGCTCCTCACCGATAGCCGGGTCGTGCGCGGTGGTCTCTACATCGATGCCCTCCGGCGACAACCACTTGGCGGCCAAATCCCCGCTGACCGCATTGCGGTCGACATCTTGGCCGATGACCGGTGGAGTTGTTTCCACGCGGCCGTCGACAAGCTTGACCTCACCATCGACGGGAGCAATAGTCAGTTCGCCGACGAGACGGTCGACCTGCGGCTCGAACTTAGAGTTATCGATATCGCTGACCAAATCCAGCTCACGGGTAGTAAAGAAACTGCGCACCCAGGTAACTGGGTTTGCCGTCTGCTTGCCCGCCTGCGCGACCGTCTTCTCCCAGTCGATGCTCAGCCCCGCCTCCTCGGGCAGAACCTCCGCCGTGCGTTCGCCGGCACGCAACGCCACTGGGTGAGTGGAAAGATCACCGAGCTGCTCTTCGAGCTTCGCCTCAGCGTGATTCGCGCTCAGCGTGCTGATGTCAATCCCCGCAACGGTAGACCCGCGCGGGACATGGTCCTTGTTCAGCACGTAATCGACAGCGTAAAACACACCGAAGAGCGCGAAGATACCGAGGACGATGCCGAGGAAAATCTTTAATCCACGGTGACTGGAGGAAGACTTTTGTTTGGCCACAGCCACTTACTTTACCGTGGAAACACTACTAACTAGATTTTTATTAGATTCCGCAGGTGTCCGGAATGCGTTTCTTGTTCTTCGCATACTGCTGGAAAGCATCGACCACGGCATTGGCATAGACCTCGGCGCCATCGGGGGTCGGGTGGATAAGGTCCGCGCGCAGCTTGGACAAATCATCACGCACACCATGGCACCAGTCAGCCACATAGACATTGTCGCGCTTCTTTGCCGCGTCGAGGACTTCCCTCTCCGACTGCGGCATCCACACACGATCACCGTACGGGTTGATTAGGACAATGATGCGGTCTTCACCCAGCGAATCGAGGATCTCATCCAACAGGTGTTCGTCCGATGCCGCAGCCGACTGATTGATACCAAGGCCCAGCACGACGAATGGATCGAGCGTACCCGCCGCCTTCATACTCGCGATGATCTCCGGGGCGGCCGGATAACCACGGGAAACAGCCGCATCGATATAGATACCGGGCAGCTTCTCTTCCAACGCCGACGCCGAGGCGAGCATCACAGAGTCGCCGATAGCAGTGATCTGGTCACCACGCGGCATAACACGCTTGGCCAACTCGGCTTCCTCCGCCTTTTGTGCCTGTGCACGGCGCTCAGCTGCCTCCTGTAGCTGTGCCTCCAAACGCGTCATCTTCGGCGCCGTAGCCATTCCCACAACTGCACCAACCACGACGACCAGCGCCAGCCCTGCTGCAACGCGCGGCTTCCAGGAACCGGCAAACTGCGTGCCCGAAAACTGCAACATCCAACGGCGGTAACCCATCCGGCGAATTGGCGATTCCACATTCTTGTACGACCAGTTCGCCAAAAGCAGCGATAGCGCGATGCCTGCGAAGGCAGCGAGGTTCTCATACTGCATGGCCTCATTGCGCTCCAGCAGTTCGCGGATGAGCACGATGACCGGCCAGTGCCACAGGTACAGCGAGAAGGAAATCTTTCCCAGCCAGCACAGTGGCTTGAACTCAAAAATCTGACGCACGGGTGAGACACCGCGAACGACAAGATAGAGAATCGCCGCCGACAGCAACGAGGCGAACACCAACCCACCGCGGTAAGTCGCCGACGCGGTATCCGACATCATCAGCAGAACCAACGAAAGGAAGATCAGCGGCAGCGAGGCCACTACGAAAGCCTGGGCGGAACTGCCAAAGAAGTCCCGCAGGAGGGGTTCCGTGCGTGGCCAGGAGTCCGCCTCTGCGCGTGACGACGTCGATGTCAACCACAATGCGAGGGCCGCGCCAAACAGGAGACCAAAGGCGTGAGTATCGGTACCGTAGTAGACCCTCGTGGGGTCGACCTTCGGATCGTAGAGCGAGACCATCCACACGAAAGAAGCAACCGCCCCAATGCCCGCCACTGCTGCCAGCTTGCGAGATGCCAGCTTCAAGGCGAGAAGAGCCACAAAGATCAATGGCCAGAGCAAGTAGAACTGCTCCTCCACCGACAGTGACCAGTAGTGCGCTAACAGCTGCACTCCGGAATCCGCGAAATAGGACTGAGAGCCCGCAATCTGCGTCCAGTTATTGACGAAAAAGACCGTGCCGAGAAACTGCGTCGACAAGCCAACAGCGGGATCCCCGCCGACCAGACCTGCGACGGCGATGGAAATAAACAACACGAACATCGCAGCCGGAGCGATGCGGCGCAGTCGACGGAGCCAGAAATCTTTTAGATCGATGCGCCCAGTGACCGCGCGTTCGCGCACCAGAAGCGAGGTGATAAGAAATCCGGAGAGCACGAAGAAGATATCCACACCGATGTAGCCACCGGGCAGCACATTATCGAAGTAGTGGTAGATCACCACTGTGGCAACGGCCAGACCGCGCAGCCCATCAATGCCTGGTACGCGTCGAATGCGGAAGGGATGCTTCGCCACCGACGACGAGCTAGAGGAGCTCTTCGCGTCGGAGGTCTTGGTGGCTGTGGTGCTCACCGCCATACGATTTCCTTCTTCCCATCGCACTGCAATCGCACTTTCATCGCACTGCAATCGCACCGCGATAAACGATTCTCGTGGCAATTTTTAACGGATAAAAGTCTAACGTACGGGGCTTGTCTCAAAAATGCAGCCATGCCTGGTCACGGCGGACTTTAACCCAAAAAAGCACCTCGGCTTGCGTGTAATACGCAAACTGAGGTGCTTTTCGAAGCAGTAAAGCTTAACGCTTGGAGTACTGCGGTGCGCGACGGGCCTTGTGCAGACCAGCCTTCTTGCGCTCGACAGCACGAGCGTCGCGGGTGAGGAAGCCAGCCTTCTTGAGAACGCTGCGCTCCTCCGGGTTGAACTCGTTCAGGGCACGAGCAATAGCCAGGCGCAGAGCACCGGCCTGACCGGACGGGCCACCACCGTTGATGTTGGCCTTGATGTCGAACTGGCTCTCGCGCTCGACCAGGACCAGCGGATCCTTGATCTCCTGCTGGTGCAGCTTGTTCGGGAAGTAATCCTCGAGCTCGCGGCCGTTGCAGACAATCTTGCCGGAACCAGCGGTCAGAACGACGCGGGCGACAGCGCGCTTACGACGACCGACAGTCTGAATCGGACGATCCAGGGTCAGCGGTGCAGCCGGAGCAGCCTCAGCCTCGGTCTCGGTAGCAACTGCGTCGCCGATGGAAGAGGTGAACTCTTCAGTGGCAGCAGCAGCGGCAGCCTGAACATCATCGTAGGAAGCCTCGGTGGCCTCTACGTTCTGGTTCTCATTGACGTCCTGTGGGTTGGTCACTGTGCCACCGCCTTGATCTCGTAGTTTTCAGGCTTCTGACCGGCGAACGGGTGCTCGGAACCGGCGAAGACGTGCAGCTTCTTGATGGACGCACGCGAAAGCTTGTTGTGCGGCATCATGCCCTCAATAGCCTCAGCGATAACACGCTCCGGGTGAACCTCGAGGGAACGACCCAGGGTCATCGACTTCAGGCCGCCCGGGAAGCCCGAGTGGCGGTAGCGCATCTCACGTTCCCGCTTGTTCGAGGAGACGTGCACCTTATCGGCGTTGATGATGATGACGTGGTCACCGCAGTCGACGTTAGGGGCGAAGTAAGCCTTGCCCTTACCGCGCAGCAAGTCTGCGGCGTGAGTAGCCAGACGGCCGAGAACAACGTCGGTAGCGTCGATGACGTACCACTTGCGCTCGATGTCACCGTCCTTCGGATGGAAAGTAGACAACATGACTCCTTTTAGGGTCCGTGTAGATTTGCCAGCCACTGTGCACACTGTTGTTATTCCCCGGCGGCCGGTGGAGACCCGAGGCAACATTCACGTGTGCGCACACAGTTTGCCTACTCTACCTTGAGATGGCACTAGAGCAAAAAATGCCAAAGCCAGTCTCAGCCGCAAACTGCTGAGACTGGCCTTTCCCCCCTGGAGTGCTGCTAGCAAGAATACTTCAAAGGCAGATACCTAACTGAAGATCTCAATTGAGCAATGTCCTCCCCTCCCCCGGTTACATAGCTCAATCAAAAGTGCCTCAATCAGGAACCAAGCTATCCCCAGCTAGCTGCCGCGCGGCGGTTAATATCCGCCATTCGCTGGCTACCTGCGCTGACCGTATCCGCGATAGTCGTGAGAATCATATTGAGCTCCTCCGCTGCTGTGTCCCATTCACGCTGAGCCTCCTGGTAAGAATCCGAAGAGTCACCCTCCCACGTAGAGACCATCGGCGCGATGCGCTTCTTCAAATCTCCGAGCAGCCCGTTGATGGTGCCAGAAGTGGACCGAATGTCATCGGCAGCACCGTCGATGCCGCCAAAACTGTACCTAATTGGTTGCATTAAGAACCCTTTCCCCAAAAGGTGATGTGTGTTGTGTGATTCAGTGTTGTGGTTGTGCGATTCGATAAAACGTTTAGAGGTTCAGCAACGACGCACCCGCTGCTGCCACCTGCTTGAACGACGACGCCCCCTCGTCCTCGCCCGCATCGAAGCTGCTGGAATTTGCGCGGATGTTATCCGCGATATCCGTCAGCGCATTGGATAGACGCATAGCTGCGTCATCCCAACGAAGCATCAGATCATCGAAGCTGTCTTTAGCCTGGCCCTTCCATTCCCCCGCCAGACCGTCCACGACGCCTCGAATGCGCCCCAGCTCGCCCTGTACTTCCGAGTTGACGCCATCGACGTCCCCCGCGGTAGTGGTCATTTGATCTGATTCGGCTGCAAATAGGTTTGCCACTGTTTCCCCCTTATTCGTGTTGAGTGACTGATTAACGACGGCATTTTTACCTCCCCGCGCGAGCCAGCCAGCTTCCCGCGTTAAAAACCCGTCATATTGTTTGGCGCGAAAAACCCCGATTCGGTTCCATTTTGGTTTTCCAACCTTTACCCCTGCCTACCCCCGCCCATCCCCCAGTCACTTTCTCTACGCCCCTCGCGTATTACGGCACCGGCCGAGCGCTTACTACTGCCTGGTCGCATACGGGCCGTACCGGCGTAATAGTCCTTCCTCTGAACTGGCACCCCACACTGACTTGAGTTCCGTCCATCACTTTGTGATGCCAGAGCACTATCGAATTACCTGACGGCAGCCGCTCCTCTACGACTACGACATCGGTGCCCAGTACTTGCCTGCGTTCCGGCGCGGACTTTGTCTCATCCCCGGCAACGGAGCTACTCAAAGCTGCTGCTAGATGTTCAAGCGCCATGTCCTGCGAAAGCGGATTAGCGAGCACCAATACGCGCATATCTCCGCCATCCACCGCAATCAGACGGTCGAACGGACTTGCCGAATCAAGCTCCCACCCGCCGGGAAACCGAGCTTCCACGCCTGCATTGGCCAGCGTGACTACTGGAGCAGAATCGGGAACCGGTTTCGATGTGGGTGGAGGCGTAGTTACAGGCGGCGTAGTTACAGGAGGAGCCTGTGCGTGCGATGTCTCACGCTGCTTCTGCCTCCCCTCGTTCTCCCTGCCTATGCCGCCACTAATGAGCCATGCAGCAATCCCAACAATCAGCACTACCACCGTCAACAAACCAACGGCAGCTACTGACACAACCGTGCTTTGATTCGACACTGCGCTGGCTTCTACCCTGGCTGCAGGACGCCTCCCCGCGAGATCCTCCAATTGCTCCACTTCACCGGCTTCAGCGTCGCCGATGCTTTTCAACCAGGCCGGATTTACGCACTCCCCGAGCCGCGAGGCTGGACAGTCGAAGACCAAAAACCCACGGTCGCGCAGACGATCGACTAGTAGAGCTCGCCGCGGGTTCGCTAGCCCAGGTGGAACTTCGCCGACGATGAACTCAATATCCTCCTGCCAGCGGGGCGGATACTCGGTAATACCGCGCCCACCGCTAACTTCCACATCATCAGGTATCCCCTGGGGTACATCCGGATACATGGTCAGCTGATAAGCCAGCGCAATAACTGTTTCCACCAGCGGTGCGCTGTCGTTCGCTCCGACCAAATGTGTCATCCGACTGGCAATGTGCCCACCGCTCAGACGAGTGACACAGACACGCGTTTCCTCTACTTCCACCAACACGCTATGAGACACAGTTGCCTCATCGAGTTCCACAACGGCGTCGGCAAGCGTCAGAATGTACGGATTGAGTTCGGCAGCCAATAGCGCGGAGGCCAGCCGGCACTGTCGCACAGCACCCCAATAGCTGGGCACAATGACTGTTTGCATGCTCTCGAGAAGCGGTCTAGGGCCATGCACCGCCAGTTCTGTGGTGTCTGCAGGTGCCGCGAGTCCCCACAGATGCCAGGTACCGTGGCGCAGCGTCGGGGTCTGAGTGGTGTCAGGAGAATCGACCCGAATCATCAACTGTCCTCCTGGTCACCAGCAGTATCCAACAAACCCAACTGCACAACCTGCGGACTCTGGCCGTGCGCCACCCAATAGCCACGACCCGGAGGCTGTTCGCAGGGCTTTACGCCGAGGATGGGGCCGTCGTCGCGTGTGCCATCCATGACAAAGACGCTGGCGCCCTGATCCTTAACCGCCCCCATGACCGGGTCGTGGAGGGAACGCAACGCCCCGCTGATTCGACGGGCGAAAAAGATATTGAGCCCAATGTCGGCGGCGTGAGCGATGACTTCTGCCAGCGGCTGCAAGGGGTTACCCCGTGAGCCAGCCACGAGGTCATAGTCATCCACGATGACATTGATGGTTGGACCACTCCACCAATTTCGGGCCTTCAACTGCGCTGGGGTGATATCCGGTTGCGGGAGACGAGCCTTCAGTACCTCTGCCGGCTCTGCCAGCATGGGCGTCGCCACCGCAGCCGAGCCTGCATAGCCGGCCAGCCGCTCTTGGGGCACGGCCTCCATGAGCCCACGGCGGTAGTCAATCACGACGAATTTCGAGTCCAACTGCGAGTACCGCAGCTGGTGAACGATGCCCCTCAGCGCGGCGGTTCTGCCACTGCCCGCCGAACCGAATATCAGTAGGTGGCGATCCTTTTCGGGGTGGAATATCACCGCGCCCAGACCGGCTTCTTCGAGACCCACTGCAATCGCACCTCTCGTCGCGGCCGCTGGTCGCGGCAAACGCGCAATATCAATCCGCCGCGGCAACAACTGGAGCTTGGGCGCCTGCTCACCGTGTGGCACCGTCTCTACAATCCGCTTGGTGTCCGCAGCACCGGTGAGAGCTACCAACATCGCAAAGCCGCCCGGCGCGACCCCACGTCCTGGGCTCTCCGGCACCAGCTCCGCTGCCTTACGATCAATCATTGAATCCATCGACTCCGCCTGACGCAGCTCAATCCGAGTACCAATCAGGTCGCGAACGGCAGGTCTCATGTCCGTCCACCGATGGGCTGTCAGCAGGACATGAATTCCCACCGCCAATCCATCTGCAACCAGCGCCTGCACATCGTCACTCAGCGCCGGAAACTCCGTTTTGAACGCACCCCAGCCGTCAATGACCAACACCGAATCTGGCTGCCCTGCCGCCCGTGCTGCTTCCGACGAGAGCCATCCATTAGTGCGAAAGAGCTGTTCCCGACGACTTACCTCACGACGCAAAAAACCAAGCGTACGGCGAATAAGCTCCTCGTCTCCGCGGTGTGCAACCGACGCGACATGCGGCAACTCCGCCAGGTCGCTCAAGCCGCCCGCACCACAATCAACGATATAAAAATGCAGGTCACGGGCGCTGATGCCGTCGGCAAGCGCGAGGACCGCTGTGCGTGCAGCAGTGGTCTTTCCTGACCGCGGAGCTCCGACGATTGCCACGTGCCCGCCGGTTGTGCGCAGGTCAATCCGCAGTGGGTCTTGGCGCTGAAACAGCGGCTTGTCCACCAGCCCAATCACACCGGTCAACCGCTGTCGCGGCAGCTGCTCGTCGGGCTGGAGCTCGATGGCCTCCGGTAATGGTGGCAGCCACACGCGATGCGCACGTGTCGGTACGTGCGAGACCGCTGCCACCACGGCACCGAGCACCGTCTGCTCCGATGTCTGCACAGGCGGATCCACCATTCCACCATCGCTTGACGACGCACCGAGAGCTTCCCGCGTCCAATTTTCAGCGGTAAATTCAGCGACAGCGGCGACCTGGCCCTGCAGCCCCTGCTCTGCCCCAGCCGCCGCACCGTCAACAGGCTGCGGACGGACCACCGGGCCGGAAACATACGCCGACCGAAAACGCACCGGCTCGGCGGCAGCAGATTTGATATACCCAATGCCCGGGATGGCCGGCAGATGATAGGCGTCCGGAACTCCCAACACGCTGCGGGACTCCGCGACGGAAAAGGTCTTCAGCCCGATGCGATAGGAAAGATGGCTTTCCAGCCCGCGCAAGCGGCCTTCCTCCAGACGCTGACTGGCCAGCAGCAAATGCATGTGCAGACTGCGCCCCAACCGACCAATCGCAACGAAGAGCTCGGCAAACTCCGGGCGTGCGGAGAGCAGCTCCGAAAACTCATCCACCACAATCAGCAACGCGGGCATAGGTGGCGCATCTATCTGCCCAGAGCGCCGGGCCTGTTCATAGTCACTGACACCGGCGAAATTCCCCGCAGCACGTAACTGCTCTTGGCGCCGCGTCATCTCACCGCGCAGTGCGTCTTCCATGCGGTTGACCAGGATAAGCTCCTGCTCCAAGTTGGTAATCACCGCCGAGACATGAGGCAATTGATCCAGTCCCAGAAACGTCGCCCCTCCTTTGAAGTCCACCAGCACAAAGTTCAACTGATCCGGACTGTGCGTGGCTGCGAGCCCTACCACGGTCGTTCGGAGGAATTCCGACTTACCCGATCCTGTGGCACCAACGCACAGACCGTGTGGGCCCATGCCGCCCTCGGCGCTCTCCTTAAAATCCAGATAGACCGGCGCGCCGCCGTCATCAGCCCCAACGGGAATACGCAGACGAGCACTGCCAGAGCGCGGTCGGTAGCGCAGAGTTGTCGGAGGCGGATACAACCCGAGCTCCTCCATAACCGGATCTTCCGAGGTCTTAACAGAATCATCTGCGCTTGTTGGCACTTCAAAACGCGCCAAGCTCCGCCCAAGAACTTCCGCTTCTGCTGGACTCAGCTGATCAGGTACACCAATCTCCTCCCTTCCGGACGCGGTTTCCGCATGCACAGCAGTAGTGGAAACGACCAGCGCGATGCCATGGTTAACCGCGGCCTCCCACAACGTTGACTGCGCCTCCACGACGGTCAGCAGAACTACCGAGGTCTCCGACCCCGCCGCGTCAAAAATCGGTGTCAGTTCAGTGACATCGAGCTGTCCGCTCGAATCCGCCAGCACAATCAGCACTGCAGCTGGCAGTGTGTCGATAGCCGTGAGCAGCTCCGTCAGCTGCGCACACGTCGCTGCCCGCAACCGCGCTGAGCCACAGGCATCAGTAACTGCGGGGTGTCCGTGGTGTGGTGTCCATTTCAGCCATTCCCACCCATCTCCCACAACTGCAATCAGGCAATCCTCCGGATGATGCAAGGCAGCGGCTTGGGCGACCATCGCTCGAGCCAGCCCCTGCGCCGCGGTATCTCCAGTGAGGGCGATGATCTCAAAGGCCGACACATCTATGGCAAAGGGCACTCCCTCAACCTGACGAGCCGATCGAATAACTTCCCGCAGTGCTACGGCGGAAACCGGATCCAGTTTCTCGGGCGCCGGAATTGCCGGCGGTGTCACAGGCGTTGCGGGCTGCTGCGTTGCCACCCCGATGCGCAGCTGCAAGAAATCCGGGTCCCCCTTTCGGCGTTCGCACGCCCGCCCCATCGCCCCCAGCTGCCACAGAGTTCCAGGCCGAGGGTGGATAAACTGCGCCGATTCACGCTGCATCCTCGCTGCTTTCGCCACCGCCCGGCGAATACTGGACAAATGCCTCTGATAGTCCTTTCGCGCCGGTGCCATGTCCTTATTTCCCGCCCCGCCCGACACCATCATGCCCACAGTGGAAAACACCATCATCAGCGGAAACATAAACGACATCGGGTTACGTCCCATCCCAGAGACAAACATCAACACCACCATGCCAACCACCGCCACGACCATGATCAACGGCATGAGTGCACGCATCAGCGGCACCGGCTGTGGCTCCGGCGCTTCCGGTGGCGCATCCGGCGCGATTGTGCCCGTCATAGGCTGTGGCCCCGCTTTTCGGGTAGCCGAAATCCCCGCCCGTGCACTAGTCACAAAAATCCCCCCGCTATGTGTCGCCCCTTGTGTTCACTCGACGGCCAATCCCCCGACCAATCGGTGTGCACATAGCTTAAAACACACTCCGGATTCTCGCAGCGCATGGCCGAAACTGATAGCGGGGGCACGCGCAGTTACTACCCCGAGTAGCGCTCTAACGAGTTGTACGCCACTCTAGAGGGACTAAAGCATGCAGAATTCATGGGGGAAATACATGCTGGGGGAACTCATTCGCGTGCGCATTGATGCCGCACACATGCCCGAAGACACCAACCGAGCACACGCAGACCTTGCGTTACCGACCAACGTCGCAATCGCCGCACTCGTACCGGATATCCTGCAAATTTTCGATATCGACATTGCGGACTTCCCGCTGGCACAGTGGCAGCTACGGACCGCCGCTGGCACGATACTGCTTGCCGACGACACCCTGAACGATGCCGGTATTGCGCCAGGCGAACGCCTGGTTGTTATCAACGACCCAGGGCCCGTGCCCAAACCTCGGCTCTTCGATGCCGCCGATGCTATTACCGACACCACCTATACCGACGGTATCGGTACGGCTGATTTGGTTGTTGGCTGTACCGCCGCCCTCGTGGCCACAGCTTCAATTGCAGCTGCCTCACTGAGCTTGAGCAGTACCGATTCCACACTGGCCGCGGCAATCAGCTTCATCGCGCTGCTGGCAGTAGCCGGTGGACTGCGCCTGGCTCTGTTGCGTAGCGCAAAACCGGCGATTGTCATGTCCCTGGAGCTGCAAGTGCTCATTCTGGGCACCGCTTCGGGGCTCTGCTTCGTCGGCCTCGACCTACACCGCATACTCACCGACTGGCCGCCGACTGCTGCGATTAGCGTCGCGCTTGCCGTCACCGGTTTGGTTTTTCTCATTTCCAATACCGACGACGGCGACAACCGCATCACTGTTACCCTGGGCGCCGCGGGTCTCAGCGCTGCAGTTACCTTCGGTATTTACGCTGCGGCTGTCGCACTTTTCCAGAACTCGGTTCAATCAGGAGCACTCACCGCTGCTAGTGCAGTCATCCTGATACTGCTGGCACCTTCCCTGGCTATCAAGGCTGCCGGTATTCGCGTACCCAAAGTCCCTGCCGCCGGAGAGAGCTTCGATGACAGCGAAACTCCCGAAATATCCCACACCGCACCTAAGCGAGCGGGTTGGATTCTCGACGGCATCCTCTGCAGTGGCACCGGAAGTCTCAGCATCTTCACCCTGGTGGTTCTTTTCTCCGGAGCCTATGCGAACAGGTGGTGGCCTCTGGGCATGGCTGCTGCTGTCATAGTCTTTTGTGCAATTCACTCCCGTGGCCAAGCCCGGAAAGTAGCTTCCACCTGCACTGCTTTAGCTGGTCTTGCCGTCATTGTGGCTGTCGCCTTTCAACAGTGGTTCGAAGGCAATTGGCCAGTTTCCGCTGGCCTTGTCGTCCCAATGCTTGCAGCCACCGCCTTAGCCGCATTTCCAGCGTCACGCATCTCACCTACAACGCGCCGCATAGCTGAGCTAACCGAGGCCTGCAGCATCGCCGTCCTTCTGCCCATTGCGGCCATCATTGCCGAATTCCCTGAGTTCGTAAGTGGGTTCTTCCAGTGAAAAACCCACTTTTCATGAATGCCATAAAAACCCGTCTCACCGCCACGACCGCCCTTTCCACAGTGCTTATCTCCACGTTGACGGCGGCCACCGCAGTAGCACCGTCGGGCATCGCCCCAATAGCGGCTGCCCAGAACAGCCAGGACTGCGTGGCCACGATGCTGTCGTCGGAAAGCGCACTGCGTGAACCGACAGTGATCGAAAAAACTCTTCGGTTTCGCCAAGCATGGCAACTGACGACGGGTGCGGGGATTACGGTGGCGGTGATCGATACCGGGGTCTCACCCAATGAGCGCCTGGGCGAGGTTCTCGACGGTGGCGATTTTGTCGACGGCGACAGTGGGTTCGTAGACTGCGACGGTCACGGAACTCTAGTAGCCGGCATTATTGCAGGCCGGCCCGGTGCCGATGGTTTCGCGGGACTGGCGCCCGACGCGCACGTGTTGTCGATAAGACAAACGGCCGATGGCGAAGGCAATTTGGAGTCGCTGGCACAAGCTATCGACAGGGCCGTCGCGGAGGGCGCGAGGGTTATCAATATCTCGCTCACATCGTGTGCCCCGGCAGGTGTAATGCCCCAAGGTGCAACAGATGTTGCCGAAAGCGTCGCACGTGCGGAAATCTCAGGCGCAGTAGTGGTCGCAGCGGCAGGAAATAAGGGCGATAGTTGTCAGGCCGGATCCGTAGCGTGGCCCGCAGTCCTGCCGGAGGTAATCGCAGTATCAGCAGTACAGTTCGACGATGCTGGCCAAGCACAACCCGCGGAGTATGCAATCACGGGACAATGGGTCAATGTCTCCGCTCCCGGCGGTCCCGTACTCGGTCCCGATCCGCGCACCCCTACCGGCCTCATAGACCGCCACGTGTTCGGGTCCGGGGATAACACCCGAGCTCAGCAAATCGACGGCACCAGTTTTGCCACGCCAGCCGTGTCGGGAACGGCTGCCCTGCTGCTGGCACGAAACCCAGAGCTTTCCCCAGCACAGGTTCGCGACATCATCCTTAATTCCGCGAGCCCAATTAGTTCCGACCTCGGCCTTGGTCGCGGCATCATTGCACCGTATGACGCTCTGATTTGGACCACTGTGGACACCGCCGCGCAGCACGACGCCAATCCCGCTACCGCACCGGCTCCGCCGAATCTGCTTTCTTCGCAGGAGCGCAATGCACCGCTCCGGGCGACTGGTTTGCTCCTGATATGCGCGCTGGGCCTAGGTGCCTGGCTGCTCTCGCGTCCCAGACAGCGGCCCTAGCGCCGCCTGCTTACTCAGCTCAGGGCCTCCACGCAGCGCGGCCAGCACTTCCCAGTCCACTGGTCGCGTGCCACCGCTATCGGCATTGGTTGATGCATTAAACCCGAGGGCGGCCAACGTCGTGCGATCGTGCACAGCAAAGCGCATCCCCTCTGGAGAAATGACGTGTACGGCCCCATTTACGCTTACTGCAATCGAGCTGCGCTCACGGCTGCGACCATCCACGAAACCGTCGACGGCCGCACCCGAACCGTCGGCATGCGGGTAATCCACGTGCCGCCCCTCCGGAGCATGCTGCGACCACTGCACGAGAGCTTGCGGCCGTCCTGCTATCCGGCCGGCACACAACCAGCCATCAGCATCGGCAAACGTCAGCGGCTTTTCAGGTAGCCCCGGGACTGCTGGCGCATTCGCAACGGGAACTGCCGCCAGCTGCCCCTCACTGGCCTGCAGAACTGGGCTATGCGCAGCTAATAGCTCTCCTAGCACCGGGGAGAGAATCGCGGCACCGTCGTCAAGCACGATAACGCGCCGCTGCCCGACCTCAACCACATTGCCGACTGTGTCGAATGGAGCGGCGAAGTGCGTGGGTGCGCCGCGGTTCGGGATTGCTGGCGCGGCCAGAATCGGAACCTCCGGAATCGTTCTGAGCAACGCAGGGCTGACAGGCCGGACTGCGGCGCGTTCCAACCCCAGCGCTCGAGAAACAGCGGCGTGCTCCGGGTGGTTGACATCCAGCCGCGAGCGGTAGCCCTGCGTAATCAGCCAGAGGTTTTGGCCATCGGCAACGACGGCACTGTCCGAGTGGGTTCGGGTAAGCTGCTGCGGTTCCGCACGGACTTCTTCAAGACGCGCAAGCGACTCTGCAACAATCCACGGCTGCCCGAGGTCTTGCACCGTCCGCTCGCATAAAGACAGTGCCAACTCCGGCGCACCTGCACTGCCCCTCTTGGCAGCTCCCGAGGCACCAGAGCCTGCCGGCGCGGCCGGAACTGCTGGTGCGCCCTCAATCCCGACAGCAAAACTGATGTCCTCTTTGTCCAACTCGCTACTGCGCACCCGCTTCGGCTCAGCAGGATTGCCCAAAATTAACCGCGCCGATGCGAGATTCGCGACTGGATGCAATCGACCATTGACACGTACATGCAGGCCCTCCGACCCCGATACGACAATCAGCTGCTCATTGGAGCTCGAACCGCCCTGCGGCCGCACCAACGACAGCACCGCAGTGCCGGCGGCCAGTAAAACCACCAGCGCACAGCCGATAAACAGTGCTCGCGTACGCGTGCGCAGAGGATCGTGCAGCATTCGCGAATCCGCACGCACAAGCGCGTGCTCAATCCGACGAATCAAGAATCGATGACCGCTGACCTGGCTAGGCGTAGTCGGCGTACGTGGCATGAGTTTCCCCCAAAACTATTCCCCCAAATAATCTCTACCCTGCAGAGTAAGCCAGGCCGCGCTACTGTGCGACCAGGGGAATTTTAGTGGGGAACATATTGGGGGGATTTTCACATGCCATTGTCATTGTGGCTACTCATTACAGCAATAACCATCACTGCAGGCGCGCATGTCCCTGTGCGCGGCCGCAGCCTTCGTGACCGCCTGCGACGCACCGAACCAGGACAACTCATCGGACTACGTCTCACACCAGGCCTGCGAAGCCAGCTAAGCGCTGCGGATATCGTCTCGCTTGCCGACGACAGCCCAGTGACCCTGGATGCGCTGTGCTTTTATCACATTGCGCCGGAAGTCCGCGGAGAGCATGCGCACCGCTACTTCCGAGCAGCCGAGCGCTCCGGCACAGCCCCTGAACCCTGGACACATCTGGTGGCAACTCTTCCGGTGGAAGCCTCCGCTGACCAAGCCCTACGCTTCCTCATCCACCGGCTGGGAACCCTTGGTATTCGCGCACGGCGATTGACGGCACCGGAATGTGCTCTGACTGAGAGCTCTGCGGAGGTCGTGCAGCTGCGCCGCACTGGACGCTCTCATCATGTGGCGGCGTTGGGACGCAAACCGCACCTGTGGTTAAGCCGACAACGTGACATCGCTATCACTAATGGTCCGGCGCAGGTCATAGGAGCCGGGAGCAGTGGACAAACCATCACAATGTGTCCCGCGAACGTCCCCCGATTGGAGGTCGACTGCGGCAATCAGGACATTTGTGAGCTGCTCATCGGAATGCTCTCGCTCGGCTATCGAGTCGGGATTCGCACGTCCCGTCCACATTTCTATACTGTGGCTCTTGATCTGGGCGCAGTACTTCTCGCTCGAGCTGGAGACGACACCGTCGATGTGGTTGTTGTCGAAGAGTATGAGCCCGACCTGTGTACTGGAATCGCGAGAATCATCGAGGTCAGTCGTACAGGTTCGCCCACGGCAGCAGCAGCGGAAATGCCAGCTTCGTGCCCTCGACTGGCGATGGGCGAATTCACCTGGACGCTATCTACCGCCCGCACTACCGATGAATTGCAGCCACTAGCTATGCGGGCAACTAGCGGTTTAGTCCCGGAATCAACGCACCCAAATCTGGCAGACCGCCCGGCGCCTGGGAGCCGTCAGGCTCCCCCTGCTGCGCCGGGTCATTCGGAGCGCCATTTTCTTGGCCACCCGGCTGACCGCCTGCTGCAGGAGGCACATCCTCCTTCGGCATCTGTGCACCAGTGACATTGCCATTGTCGATAGTGGCAGCGCCCGCTGGTCCCGAGCACTCCAGAGTAGACGGGCCATAGGCCGCGCAGTTGTAACCGAATGCGCTCAACTGAGAATTCGCTGGCAGCGTCTTCATCTCACCCGCCGGCGGGAACGTAAGGACCTCGTAAGTAACTCCCCCCGGGTTCCAGGACACAGCATTGGCGGGAACCTTGTTTCCCGTGCCGTCATCGACCATCGGAGGATTGGCAAGATTCACCTGGCAGGCCAAGTAGGCGTCACCGCTCAGATCGTTGAGGAAGCAGCGTGTCGTGCCATCCTCCAACTGAAAGAGTCGAGTATTTGGGCCGTCCGCCGGGGTGTAATCCGCATCATTGACCTGGGTGATTGCAGGAGTTTCCGTCGGCGTCTCTGATTTTGTCGGTGTCGTCGACTCTTCAGTCGGCTTCGGCGGAGTCGAGGATTTAGTCTTTGCGGAAGAACTGACGGAGCGATTCGAGACTTCCGGCTTAGCCGGCTCGTCGTCTCCACATCCGGCCAGCGCGAAAGTCATCATCACACCGGCTGCGATCGTTGCCATAAATTTATTCATCCGCATGGTGTCCTAACCTACCCGACCATCGCTCCATCCCCTAGTAGCCGAGGGAGGAATTACTTCCGGAGAACTAGCTCGCATCTCGTCGATGCGTTCTGGCGTAATCACGTCATTGAAGGCGAAGATAGTTACTTCCCTATCTCGATAAACAGGGGTTACCCCTGGAGCTACCCAGAGCCCTTCACCAGGAAACTCTAAATCCTCCTTGGAATCCCAAATACCCGGGGGTGACAAATAGATGAATCCCACGTTCAGCTTTCGGGCTGAGCGATCGACATCGTTCACCCCATCCGGCCGATCGGGGTCTGGAAAACCGAGGTAATCAGCGTGCCAATACAGCATTGAGGTAGCAGTCCACTTATTCGCCACTGGCCAATCATAGTGCGGGAACACTACCGGCAAGTCATTGCGAGCGTACATCCAGCTGGACCCCTCCGGCGGATTGGTAAACGTGCGGTACTTATGTGCCTCCGGCTGCTCGGCCAACCAATCAAATGCCTTTAAGTCAGCCTTGGAAATGATTTGCCATTCCCTAGGGCTCTTGTAGGCGAAATCCGCAGCGCTAGCATTAGACGCCACTCCATAGACCACAAGTACAGCAGAGCTCACCGTCGCTAAGCTCAACCCCAGAACTCGCCCCGTCGATGGCACTTTTGACTCACTAATTCGAGCCGCCCACGCGCAGCCCCACGCAACGGCGATACCCGCAAGCGCGGAATACAGGTACGCGGTGACCATCACCAACCGGTGAGGCGTCGAATAGTGAAGATCCGTATACAGCGCGAGAATATCGCCCGGCACGCCACCAAAATGATTGAGCGCGTGGGTCGTCATCAACACCGAAACAAACCAGGCCGGTACTACCCACACCCGTCGGCGCGAAGTATCCGCGAAAACCAAAAACGCCATCCCGATGAAACCGAGGATGATGATTGGCCAGAACGGCCGGAATTCCTCAGTGTGGCGGGTCAGCATTGTGGCGCCTCGATACCACGCATCGAAACGATCGAGGTCGTCTACTTCAGCGCTAACCGCGCGCACATCCTCGGTCTGAGAAGTTCCCGTAAGCCACTGCGGCAGTAGTACTGCCACTGCTGGCACAAAGGCGGCTGCAATCACCGCGACGTCGTAAAGCTTGGCGCGAACCGCACCCAGTTCAGGATGCGCGGGACGCGGCAGGCGGTAGCACAACCACCAAATTGCACCGAGCATAACGACTGTAGGCACCGATGCCGGATGGAGCTCTCCGATACCGATTATCGAAAGCGCAGCGCTCAAGATGCGCTGAGGTGCGTGTGGGAGCGACGTAACAAAGGCAAAAACGGTAATCGCTAGCGCAATCGAGACCTGGTACGGCCAGGCCCCCACGAAGACCCCGACGGGCATCAATACCGGAAGCGCTGCGGAAACAAGCGCCGCAACCCCCGCAGCAACGGCGGTGGACAGCTTTCGGCGATCAATAATTCGCCAGGTCAGCGCCGCAGCCGCCGTGGGTATGGTCACGGCCGGAATGATAATGCCGAGGTAATTGACCGCCTCGGTGATTGGTAGACGGACAATCAATATCCAAAGCGCACCGAACGCATGCCATGCGGCGGGATAGTAGGACACCGCCTGAGTTTCCACATTCTGAATCTCGCCCATTCTAGTGGCCGAGGCCATGCCGTCTTCCGTAATCGAACGGAGCACACTTGCATGCCAGAGTGTGTCCCAGCCTTGCTGGATGGTCGCCATCCCCTCGGACATTGAAGCGATGCGGCCGATAGCGGTCCACGTGAGAACCGCCGCTGCGATGATGACTCCGATACTTGCGATTAGCCCATAGCCCAACTCGCGCCATCGACTTGCGGCGGGCGGCTGCGTCTCGGCCGACACTGAGCGATCGACACTACCGCGCCGCCGCCGAATCAAAGCGCTGCCGCCACTCCAGCAAAGCGCGAGAAGTAGTGTCACGGCCCAGCAGATAGACGCACTGACCAAGGTGAAGCGCACTTCGATAGCGCCGAGCGCCCACCCTGCGGTACCTGCGATACCAAACGTCACCGCAGGACCGAGGGCCAGCGCCCACGGAGTACGAACGCCGCTGGCTCTCACTACAACAGCGCCGGGGATTACGAGCAGCGCAACCAAGCTAACAATTGCCCACACCACTACCGAACACTCCTCCTACGGTCACTTTCTTCAGGGAATATTACCGAGAGCTTGTACATTTAAGCCTCGTCCCCATCTGTCCGGGCATCACGACGCTCGCGGGTCTGCTCCGCCCTGGCCGCCAAATCAGCATCGCCGGGGTAATCAACACCTACCAGGCTGAGCCCACGCGCCTCTGCCACCGGGACCAACGGGGAACGCTTCCCTTCACTCAACAACTGTTCAGTGAATCCAACCGCACGTCGCCCCTCACCGACACTAAGGCAGGCCCCAACCAGTGAGCGCACCATAGACCAGCAGAACGCGTCGGCAGTCACATGGGCCTCGTACAGCTCTGGTTCTTCCCGCGTAGATACGTCGAACCACTGGAACCGCTGTAGATCTCTAGTGGTCGTCGCATGTGGCTTGTGTCGACAAAAAGCGGCAAAGTCATTGAGCCCCAGTAGGGCATCAGCCGCCACCTGCATGCGGTTGATGTCCACTGACCGCCGCCAGTGGGCCGTATCGCGAGCACGGGTAGGAAGCGGGCCACTGACGCAACTAGTGACGCGATAGACATAGTGCCGACGTAACGCGGAAAAGCGGGCATCGAAACCCGGGGGCGCAAACGAGGTGCCCCGAAGCGTCACGTCCGCGGGCAATAGTCGCGCTACACGACGAACCAAATTACTCGGGTCCCCTGCGATAGAACGTGTGTCTAAACAGGAGACAGGAACATCTGCGTGAGCCACCTGCCCGGAGGCATGAACACCGGCATCTGTACGACCGGCCACAGTCAGTTGCACGGGAGTGCGCAACACCTTCTCCAAAGTGGATTCCAACGTCGCCTGCACAGTCCGCACCGGTTCTCCAGTAGGCTTATCGCGCTGAGCAGCCCAACCATGGAAATCGGTCCCGTCATAGGCAATGTCAAAACGCAACCGAACCAGGTCGGAGTCGGTGCTCCCCATAGCGGCTCGATCGGGAGAATCGCACGGGGTATCCGGAGTCGTTGGAGTAAGTGATGTCACGGTTAACAGATTGTAGCCGGGACCCCGGATTAGATAATCAGCAGTTTCCACCGCAGGGTCTCCGTATTGCTCTCAATGTTGGTGCGTAATCCGTCGGTGTAACCGGAGGCAGAACTGGAGTCGGGCGCTATGCACCGTCGTCAAGCACAAAGAACCCCCGGAAGAGCGTTCAGATATGAACTGCTCAACGGGGGTTCAAAGCTGTGACGGTCAGAAGCCGTCAGCGAGGGGAATTACTCCTCCTCTGCAGCCTCAGCCTCAGTAGCCTCAGCCTCTTCGGCCTTTGCCTCTTCAGCCTGCTTGGAAGCAGCAGCGCGAGTTGCGCGAGTTGCCTCAGCAGTTGCGGTCTCTTCCTCAACCAGAGCAATCAGAGAGATCGGGGCATTGTCGCCCTTGCGGTTACCCAGCTTGATGATGCGGGTGTAGCCGCCGTCGCGATCAGCGAACTGCGGACCAATCTCGTCGAACAGCTTCTTAACTGCGTAGTTGTCGTTAAGCAGCTTTGCAACGTTGCGGCGATCTGCGAGAGTGCCGCGCTTTGCCTTGGTGATCAGCTTCTCAACGTACGGACGCAGCAGCTTGGCCTTGGTGTCGGTGGTCTTAATCTTGCCGTGCTCGATGAGCTGCTTCGCGAGGTTGGCCAGAATCTTCTTCTGGTGCGAAGCGGAGCCGCCGAGACGGGAACCCTGCTTAGGGGTAGGCATAGGTATCTCCTCGTTTTAATGAAGTCGCGTCGGTGAACTACTCGTCGTAGCCAGCGCTTGCGCCATCAGTCCAGTCAGCGTCATCGCCCGAGGCAGCGTCCAAATCAGCGACAGCAGCCGGGTCGAAGTTGTTCGGGGAATCCTTCAGAGCGAGGCCAAGCTCAGCGAGCTTCTCCTTGACCTCATTGATGGACTTGTCACCGAAGTTGCGGATATCCAGCAGATCCGACTCGGTACGAGCAGCGAGCTCACCGACAGTGTGGATCTCCTCACGCTTGAGGCAGTTGTAGGAGCGCATAGAGAAGTCCAGATCCTCAATCGGAGTCTGGTACGCAGCGACATCCTCAGCCTCGCGCGGGCTCGGGCCAATCTCGATGCCCTCAGCAGCCTCGTTCAGCTCACGTGCCAGACCGAACAGCTCAACCAGAGTCTTGCCTGCCGACGCCATCGCGTCGCGGGCGGTGATCGAGTTCTTGGTCTCGACATCGATGATCAGCTTGTCAAAGTCGGTGCGCTGCTCAACACGAGTAGCCTCCACCTTGTAGCTGACCTTCAGAACTGGCGAGTAAATCTGGTCCATCGGAATGCGGCCGATTTCGCCACCGGAGTTCGGGGTCGCCGGCACGTAGCCACGACCACGCTCAACGATCATCTCAATATCCAAGCGACCGGAATCATTGAGAGTAGCGATGTGGTGGTCCGGGTTATGAATCTCCACACCTGCTGGGCACTCAATGTCTGCAGCGGTCACCGCGCCTGCACCTTCGCGACGCAGGTAAACGGTAGCCGGCTCATCGAACTCGCTCGAGAGCACCAGACCCTTGATGTTCAGGATGATATCGGAGACATCTTCCTTCACGCCCGGGATAGTGGTGAACTCGTGCAGCACACCGTCAATGCGGATGCTGGTGACTGCAGCGCCCGGAATGGACGACAGCAACGTACGACGAAGGGAGTTACCGAGGGTGTAACCGAAACCCGGCTCCAGCGGCTCGATAACGAACCGGGAGCGAGAGGAATCAATGTAGTCCTCAGTCAGCGTTGGGCGCTGGGAAATGAGCATTTTCGAAAATCCTCCAGGTGGCGACCGCTATATGACGCCATAGGGAATGAATGGATGCAAGCGAAGTTGGTTATTACTTCGAGTAGAACTCGACGATCAGCTGTTCCTGAAGCGGAATGTCGATCTGTGCGCGTTCCGGGGTCTGGTGCACGAGGATGCGCAGGGACTCAGGAACAACCTGAAGCCATGCCGGGACGACAGCGTCGACCAGGTTCTCCTGTGCCTCTTCGAACCAAATCATCTTCTGCGACTTCGGGCGCACGTCGATGATGTCGTACTGGCTTACCTGGAAGGACGGCACGTTGATCTTCTTACCGTTAACGGTGAAGTGGCCGTGGGAAACCAGCTGACGAGCCTGGCGACGGGTACGAGCCAGACCAGCGCGGTAGACAACGTTGTCGAGACGCGACTCCAGCAGGACGACGAGGTTATCGCCAGTCTTGCCCGGACGACGGTGAGCCTCGGCGTAGTAGCGACGGAACTGCTTCTCCATCACGCCGTAGGTGAAACGTGCCTTCTGCTTCTCCTGGAGCTGGAGCAGGTACTCCGACTCCTTGATACGAGCGCGGCCAGCCTGCCCCGGAGGGTAGGGACGACGCTCAAAGTTCATGTCGCCACCGACGAGGTCGACGCGGAGACGACGGGACTTACGGGTTGCGGGACCGGTATAACGGGCCATTTCTGTTCTCTCCTTACCCTATTCCTAGACGCGACGACGCTTCGGCGGACGGCAGCCGTTGTGCGGCTGAGGGGTCACATCCGAGATCGAGGACACCTCAAGGCCAGCGGCCTGGAGGGAACGGATGGCGGTTTCGCGGCCCGAACCCGGACCCTTAACGAAAACGTCAACCTTCTTCATACCGTGCTCCATGGCCTTACGAGCAGCGTTCTCGGCGGCCATCTGAGCAGCGAACGGAGTGGACTTACGAGAGCCCTTGAAACCGACGTGACCAGAGGAGGCCCACGAGATAACAGCGCCCTTCGGGTCCGTGATGGACACGATGGTGTTGTTGAAGGTGGACTTGATGTATGCGTGGCCCTGAGCCACGTTCTTCTTTACAACGCGACGGCCGGTACGACGGCCGCGTGCGGACTTCGGAGCTGCCATGTTTTACTTCTTCTTTCCGGCGATCGTCTTCTTCGGACCCTTACGCGTACGAGCGTTGGTCTTGGTGCGCTGACCACGGACTGGCAGGCCACGACGGTGGCGCAGACCCTGGTAGGAACCAATCTCAATCTTGCGGCGGATATCAGCCTGAACCTGGCGGCGGAGGTCACCCTCGACCTTCCAGGTAGCTTCAATCACGTCACGCAGCGCAGCAACCTGCTCATCGGTGAGAGCGTCGGTGCGCAGATCCGGAGAGATGCCGGTCTTCTCCAGCAGCTCATTGGCACGGGCGGGGCCGATGCCATAGATGTAGGTAAGAGCGACCTCCATACGCTTGTTGCGTGGCAGGTCAACTCCAGCAAGGCGTGCCATACGGCAATTTCCTTCCGGTTGATGCGGTGGTTTACTCCACTGCCATCCTTCCCAGACCCGGCTTACTCGGTCGGACGCCGAGTCGCGCAAGTGTTATAGAAAGGCTCCAGCCACCGTTGCCGGAGGTATTCTCGCTTACTTCTGTGGAAAAGCTTTCATAAAGAACCGCCGCGCTAATCTGCTGAGACACCCGGTCTCAACATCACGCGGCCGTCACCAGAAGCAGCTAGGACGGTGGAGTTTCTGTCTAGTTAGTAAATAAGCCCATAACCACTACCAACAGTGGTCAGGTCGATTTACTTGTAGCGGTAGACGATTCGCCCACGCTCGAGATCGTACGGAGAAAGCTCCACTACGACTCGGTCTTCCGGGAGAATACGGATGTAGTGCTGGCGCATCTTGCCACTGATATGGGCGAGCACCTTGTGCCCGTTGTCCAGCTCCACTCGGAACATCGCGTTCGGCAAGGGTTCGACGACGCGACCCTCAACCTCAATTGCGCCTTCCTTTTTAGCCATGTCCTCCACGTCTCTCTGGCGGATACCCGGGACAATCCCGGCACCAGTTGGGAAATCTCTACTCTGCCTGGTGTTTTAGCAGTTCCGTGCAGGGATAATCATCACTGCAGCGACACTGCGCCCACACCATCGCCCAACTTTACACGCGACCTGCGTTTTTACCAAATACGACCACTATGGGACCGCCTGCAAGCGATGGCAGGCGGACTCTCTCTCCGCGTTCAGAATTCATCGCAGCCTTTATGGCGACATTCTGACCTTTCGCGTAGCCCCTCCCGCACTAGTTATTCATTTCGAGGAGTCAAAATACGGGGGCCGTCCGCTGTGGCGGCAACTGTGTGCTCCCAATGGGAGGCCGGCATTCTATCGGCGCTGACAACCGTCCAGCCGTCGTCAAGCTCATCACTCCCCCACTCGCCGCCGAGAATGAGCATCGGTTCAATGGCCAATACGGAGCCTTCGACGATGCGGGGACCCTTTCCAGCTTTGCCTTCGTTGGGAAGGAAGGGGTCCATGTGCATCTCACGCCCAATACCGTGCCCGCCGTACCCATCGACGATGCCGAGTTCAATATCGTGGCGCAGTTCAGCCTCACGGGTGGCCATTTCAAGCGCATACGAAATATCGGTGAGGCGAGCGCCCGGCACCATGGCCTTAATACCTTCGGCGAGGACCTCTGATGTCGCAATGTTCAGTTTTTCGACATCGTCACTCAGCTTTCCGACGCCGAAAGTAAGTGCCGAATCGCCGTGCCAGCCATCCAGGATTGCGCCACAGTCAATTGAGACTAAATCACCATCGGCGAGAACCGTAGACGAAGACGGAATGCCGTGGACAATCACTTCGTTCACTGATGCGCAGACAGATGCCGGGAAGCCTTCATAGCCAAGGAAGGACGGCGTTGCGCCAGCATCGATAATGACCTGGTGCGCAATCTCATTGAGATCTGCCGTGGTGACCCCTGGCTTAGCGGCGTCTCGGCAGGCTAGCAATGCACGACCGACAATCTCGCCGGCCGCTTGCATCGCATCCAATTCTCCCTCGGTGCGGGCAGGAACTACTTTGCGGCGGCGTGGAAAACTCATCACGCTGGTTGAGTCTACTCTGACTTAAAAGGGAACCACCGGCTAGCCGCACCCCGCCACCTACGAGGGCGCCGCTCGGATCGCTGCTACTTCCGAGAAATTTACACCCAAAGATGAGCTGCCCTACGATAACTGGCATGCATTCACTGTTGAAGTCCGCGCAGACTGCGGGCGTTGTTATTGCTGCCAGCTCGCTTTTCCTGATTGGCGCATGCTCAAGCAACCCCGAACCGTCGCCAGCGCCGACTGTCCCCTCCACTTCCCCTGCCACGGAATCGCCGGAGGCCCCTGGAAGCACCTCGGGTTTCATGGGCGCCTCTGCACTGCCTGAGTCGATCCAAAACTTCACACCTGATGCAATTAAGGAGGCGATTGGCAGCTGCGTCGAGTCGGATGACTCTAAACCCGTCATTTTTGGCAGCGAGAGCGTACATGGCTTCACCTGCGTAATGGCGGTTGGCGACGGTGGCACCGCAATGCTCAGTACTGCCGAGGACCCGGCCACTGTCGAGCGCATTAACGAAAAGGCTGAGTCCGTCGAGAACTACACGCCATACGAGCTACCCGGCAAGCACGCATTTAGCGGCATCAGCAAGGGGTCCCCTTTCGTTATGGTTATCGACGAGGATAACCGCATCTACCAAGAGTTCGTTTTCGCGAATATTGGCGCCGAGGCCGCACAACCGCTTATCGACAAAATCATTCAGGACTTCCAGTAGCCCTCACTATCGGCTGCCCCCTGCCCCAGCCCAGCCACACACAAAAGCCGCCCTTCCAAACCTCAACGGTTCGAAAGGGCGGCTTCAACAACCATCTACAACCGGCAAACCCATCGGCCCCAGCCAGCGAAAAAGCTAGAGCGTCTAGTTACCCGGTGTGCCAGGAGCCTAGTTCAGCTTCTCCAGCTCAGCCATCGTGCGCTCGTTAATCTCCTCAACGGATCCCTCAGCGGCAATCTTGATGATCTTCTCCGAGTAGTAATCCAGCAAAGGAGCGGTCTCATTGGTGTACACATGCATGCGGTTGCGGATGACCTCTTCAGTGTCGTCTGCGCGACCACGGGCCAGCATGCGCTCGACGACGACATCCTCAGAAACGTCGAACTGTACGACCGCATCCAGCTCAGTGCCGAGGTTGGACAGCAGACGCTTCAGCTCTTCTGCCTGACCAACAGTGCGTGGGAAGCCATCCAACAGGAACCCCTTGGCAGCGTCGTCCTCATTCAGACGGGACTCGACCATACGCACAGTCACGTCGTCCGGAACAAGGTTGCCGGCGTCGATGTAGGACTTCGCCTCAATGCCGAGCGGAGTGCCTTCACCGATGTTTGCGCGAAACAGGTCACCGGTGGAGATGTGCGGGACACCGAGCTTCTCCGAGAGGATAGCTGCCTGAGTGCCCTTGCCTGCACCGGGAGGACCTACAAGTACGAGTCGCATTACTTCAAGAACCCTTCGTAGTTACGTTGCATCATTTGGCTTTCAACCTGCTTGACCGTCGTCAGCGCAACACTGACCAGAATCAGCAGGGCTGTACCTCCAAACATACCGCCTGTACCGGAGTTCGCGTCGCCAAGCCCCATATCAAGAGCGACATTTGGCAGAACAGCAATCAGCGCCAGGTACAGCGAGCCGACAGTCAGCAGGCGAATCAGGACGTAGGACAGGTATTCAGCAGTCGGACGTCCCGGGCGGAAGCCCGGAATGAATCCACCGTATTTCTTCATGTTCTCCGCCTGCTCGTGCGGGTCGTACTGCACGGAGGTGTAGAAGAAGGAGAAGAAGATGATCATCAGGAAGAACAGCAGAATGTACTGCCAACTGGACGGCGCCAGCAGGTACTGAATGACATTGCGCTGCCACCAGTTGTCCATGTTCGGATTCGACTGACCGGACTGAACAATCTGGGTAATCAGAACCGGCACGTAAATCAGAGAGGACGCGAAGATGACAGGGATAACACCGGCCTGGTTCACCTTCAGCGGCAGGTAGGTGGAAGATCCGCCGTACTGGCGACGACCAACCATGCGCTTTGCGTACTGCACCGGAATACGGCGCTGTCCCTGCTCAATGAAAATAACGCCGATGATGAGAATCAGCACGGCAACAATCACGGTGGCGAACACGACACCGGTAGTGGAGCGCAGAATGTTCGCTCCCTGCGCCGGCATACCAGCGGCGATACCGGAGAAAATCAGCAGCGACATACCGTTGCCGACGCCTCGGTCAGTGATGAGCTCACCCATCCACATGACCAGCACGGCACCGGAGGTCATCACAACGACCATCACCACGAGGTCAAAGACACCCGCATCCTTAACCAGCAGCGACTGCGAGCCACCCAACAGGGCACCTCGGTCTGCCATGGCCACAATGCCTGCAGACTGCAGCAACGCCAACGCCACTGTGAGGTAGCGGGTGTACTGGGTCATCTTTGTCTGACCCGACTGCCCTTCCTTCTTCAACTGCTCGAAGTGTGGAATCACCACCGTGAGCAGCTGGACGATAATCGAGGCCGTAATGTACGGCATAATGCCGATGCCGAAAATCGCCATCTGCAGCAGAGCGCCACCTGAGAACAGGTTAATCAGCGAGTAAACGCTGGACTGATCTTTCGAAATCTGCTCGAGCTGCGCGTTGACCAACTGGTAGTCGATACCAGGGGTTGGAATCTGCGAGCCGATTCGGTACAGAATGATCATCGTCAGAGTGAAGAAGATCTTCTTACGCAAATCGGGATCGCGCAACGCCGCAATGAGACCGGAAGCCACGTGCATCCTCCCGAGGTCAAGAAATCCGCTTCTCCCACGCTTTTCCCGAAAGACTTACCCGCTTATCCGCCAGTAGTCTCCCGTTTTAGTTAAGCAACGCGGATGACGTATTCCTCAAACCTTTAATTGACAGTATTTGACGTAGTGAGTCTACCAGCGTTTCTCCACATCGTCGCAATACACCTCCATATCACCGTTAGTACAGCGCCCCGCCAATCACCTCTTTTCGCTTGACGACGATCCCAGCGCCCCCTCCCCTCTGAGCCCACGCCCCCTCACTGTGCCTCACCCAATTTTCCCAGACAAAACTTGAACAGTGTTAAAGTTTTGCTCTGTGAGTACCTACAGCATCCGCATGCGATCCAGCGCCGATGGCTGCCATATCTCTGGCGCTGAGCGTCTTGCACCGGCCGTCGAACTACCTCAGCTGGCTTCTGCAATGACTAGCCGTGCACTTCACCACGACAAGGGTCGAGCCGACACAATTCACATCACTGTGGACAAGGTTGAAGAGTCGACTATCGGCACCGTGTCCGCGTTGACTCCCTTTCTAGAGTCGAACCCCAGCCCTGAGGACGCACGCAATCTCATTGCTCAACGCCTACACGCTGCAGGCATACAAGCAGCCGACATCGCCGTCGAAATGGCCTATTCACTCACAGGTCTCCGCGGTGCCGCTCTCATCGATGCCTCCTCCGGTGAACGGCTCGACCCAAATCCTGCCCGTGGTGTACGGGTTTCCACTTTTGATGCCATCTCGCACCCCAGTAAGGACTGCACCAAGGATCATTTTCACGAGGCGCTCATCCTCGCATCTAAGGTTCACAGCGCCCCGGGTATCGTCGCAGAAATCTGCCTCTCCGATGACCCCTTTTACACGCGGGGATATCTGGCGCTGGACGGAATCTTTCACCGTATCCCCAATATCAAGGACCACGGCAGCACTCTTGGTACTCGCATCTTCATCGTTGAACCCGGCACCGATATCCCCGAGCTAATCGATTACCTGGAGAACGCGCCGGTCTACGTCGAGCTCCCAGCTGACGCCAGTTCCTCGCCGGACGTGACCGCCCCCAACAGCGACCTCTCAGCAATCGCCGCCCAAAGGAACTCGGCCTGGGCCGCTGAAGGGCTTGCCCGCACACTGCGCACTTTCGAAACCGGACAACTGCCACACAGCCGAATTGACGGAACCGACTATCTACTGTTTTCTTCTTCGGACTACCTCGGCCTGTCCACGCACCCTGAACTCATCTCAGCTGCCACCGAGGCAATTGGACATTTCGGCACCGGGTCCGGCGGCTCTCGCCTGACCACCGGCACTAGCATCCACAGCGCACTTGAGAATGAACTGGCGCAGTTCTTCGGTTTCGACGATGCCGTTCTCTTTGCGACTGGCTACCAGGCGAACCACTCAACCATCGCTGCCATCGCCACCGCCGACGTGGAAATCTTCTCCGACGCCGCCAACCATGCTTCCATCATCGACGGGTGCCGCAATGCCCGAGCTAACGTCACGGTCTTTCCACATGCTGACTACCAGGCACTCGACCGTCTCCTCGCAGCATCGAGCGCCCGCCACAAGCTTGTCATCTCCGACTCCGTGTTCTCTATGTCAGGCGAGGTCATCGACGGCCCCGCACTCGAGCGCACCTGTCGCCGTCACAACGCATGGTTGATGCTTGACGACGCCCACGGCGTCGGCGTTATCGGAGAGCAAGGCCGTGGCACCGCAGCGCACCTGGGCATTCACCCGGACATTGTGGTCGGCACCGCGAGCAAGGCTCTCGGTGTCGAAGGAGGATACGTTCTCTGCTCCGCACCAGTTGGCGACCTGCTACGCAATCAAGCCCGTAGCTTCGTGTACTCAACGTCGATGAACCCCGGTTCCGTCGCAGCTATCCGCGCCGCGTTGAAGCAGTTGGAGGCTGGGGACGTCGTCAAGCGATTGCAGCGTAATATTGCGCGCGTCCGCTCCCTGGTTGACGCACAGTCAGACCCCGCATCTGCAATCATCCCACTGCCCGTTGGCGACGAGGCCGAAGCGATGGACGCCTCAGCACGGTTGGCGGAGCTAGGCGTGTACATACCTGCGATTCGCTACCCGACGGTTCCCCGTGGTGAGGCAATGTTGCGATTGACCATTACCGCGCTCCATACGGACGCTGACATCGACCGACTGGAGCAGGCTCTGCGCCACACCGGCCTGCTGTAAGCGGGCGGTTTGCGCTGCCCTCCCCTCCCCTTTCCTCCCCCTCAATACAAAAAGAGCTCTTAACCACTTGGGTTAAGAGCTCTTTTGTTAAAGCTTAAATGCTTTAGGCCTCAGTGACAGAGCCGCCTGCAGCCTCGATCTTGGACTTTGCGGAGCCCGAGAACTTGGTTGCGGTGACGTTGACGGAGACGTTGATGTCGCCGTCGCCGAGGACCTTCACCGGCTGGTTAGCGCGGACAGCGCCCTTTGCAACCAGGTCGGCGATGGTGACGTCGCCACCGTTCGGGAACAGACGCTCCAGATCCGAAACGTTGACCACCTGGAAGGTGACCTTCGCCGGGTTCTTGAAGCCCTTCAACTTCGGCAGACGCATGTGAAGTGGCATCTGGCCACCCTCGAATGCTGCCGAAACCTGCTTGCGGGCCTTGGTGCCCTTGGTGCCGCGACCAGCGGTCTTACCCTTGGAAGCCTCACCACGGCCGACGCGAGTCTTCTTCTTCTTAGCACCCGGAGCCGGGGCCAAGTCGTGGAGCTTAATTGGTTCGCTCATGGTTTACCTACTCCCCCGCTACTTCTTCAACCTCGACCAGGTGACGCACAACGTTCACGAGACCGCGCACAGCCGGAGTATCCGGGCGAACGGCGGAATCGTTGATGCGCTTCAGGCCGAGGGTGCGCAGCGAATCCTTCTGGTTCTGCTTGGTACCAGCGGTACCACGGACCTGGGTAATCTTCAGTGCCATGGAAATCACGCTCCCTGACCTGCGCGTGCGCGCAGCATACGTGCTGGGGTGACCTCTTCGAGGGACTTGCCACGACGTGCGGCGACCTCTTCAGGGCGAACCAGCTGCTTGAGGGCATCAACGGTTGCGTGAACAACGTTGATGGAGTTGTTGGTACCCAGCGACTTGGACAGAACATCCTGAACACCGGCGCACTCGAGAACCGGGCGGACAGCGCCGCCGGCAATCAGACCGGTACCCGGAGCAGCCGGGCGCAGCAGGACGATGCCAGCAGCGGTCTCACCCTGAACCGGGTGGGTAATGGTGCCAGCAATCATCGGGACGCGGAAGAAGTTCTTACGAGCCTCTTCAGCACCCTTCTGGATAGCTGCCGGTACTTCCTTGGCCTTGCCGTAGCCGACGCCGACCATGCCCTCGCCGTCACCGACGATGACCAGAGCGGTGAAGCTGAAGCGACGACCACCCTTGACGACCTTGGAAACTCGGTTGATAGTTACTACGCGCTCGATGTACTGCGAACGCTCGTCCTGCTGGCGACGGTCGTTACCGCGGCCACCACGACGGTTGTTGTTCTTGTTGTCAGCGGAGTTACGTCCGCCTTCGCGCTTATCGCGTTCCGACATCACGCATTCCTTCCGTTGGACTTGTAAGTGCGCATTAGAACTTCAGACCACCTTCACGGGCAGCCTCGGCCAGAGCAGCAACGCGACCGTGGTACTGGTAGCCACCGCGGTCGAAAACGACCTTCTCGATGCCAGCATCCTTAGCGCGAGCAGCAATCAACTCGCCGACCTTGGCGCTCTTGGCCTTCTTGTCGCCCTCGAAGCCACGGAGATCTGCGTCCAGAGTGGAAGCAGCTGCCAGGGTACGACCGATGGAGTCGTCGATAACCTGAGCGGTGATGTGGCGGGAAGAGCGGTGCACGACGAGGCGCGGTGCCTCGGAGGTGCCGCGGACGTTCTTGCGCAAGCGTGCGTGACGGCGGGCGCGGGCGACACGACGACGAGTCGAGATGTCCTTGCCTACCGGGAGGCGCTTTTCGTTGGTGTTGCTCATTACTTACCCGTCTTTCCGATCTTGCGACGGATCTGCTCGCCATCGTAACGAATGCCCTTGCCCTTGTAAGGATCATCCTTACGCAGACGACGGATGTTAGCTGCGAGCTGTCCGACCTGCTGCTTATCAATACCTGTAATCGACAGCTTGGTGGTGCCGTCGACGTCGAAGGTGATACCTTCCGGTGCTTCGATCAGGACTGGGTGCGAGTAGCCCAGGGAGAACTCGAGGTCCTTGCCCTTCTTGGCGACACGGTAACCGACACCGAAGATTTCCATCTTGATGGTGTAGCCCTCGGTCACACCGACAACCATATTGTTAATCAGCGAACGGGACAGGCCGTGCAGGGAGCGGCTCTTGCGGTGGTCATCCGGGCGGTTGACCACAATCTCATTGTCCTTCAGCTCAACGGTAATTGGAGCCGGGATAGAGACAGACAGCTCGCCCTTCGGGCCCTTGACGGAAACGTCCTGGCCGTTGACCTGGGCAGTAACGTTTGCCGGGACAACGACAGGGTTCTTACCAATACGAGACATTGTGTAGTTCCCCCTTTACCAGACGTAAGCGAGGACTTCCCCGCCAACCTTCTTCTCGTAAGCCTGACGGTCAGTCAGCAGGCCCTGAGACGTGGAGATGATAGCCACGCCCAGGCCGCCGAGGACCTTCGGCAGGTTAGTGGACTTTGCGTAAACACGCAGACCCGGCTTGGAGACGCGACGCACGCCAGCGATCGAACGCTCGCGGGACGGACCGTACTTCAGGTTCAGGGTCAGGGTCTTGCCGACCTTGGCATCCTCGACTGCGTAGTCCGCAATGTAACCCTCAGACTTGAGGATTTCGGCGATGTTAGCCTTCAGCTTGGACGACGGCATCGAGACAGAGTCGTGGTACGCGTTGTTAGCGTTGCGCACGCGCGACAGCATGTCGGCGATTGGGTCAGTCATGGTCATGGTTAGTGACCGCTTCCTTTCTCGCTGCGGTTCCTTCCCACCTCGTGGCTAACTCCAATGACCGCGCAAACAGCAACTGTCACACGGCAAAAGCTTAAGTTGGAGCGATTTCCAATATCGTGATTCCGGCGATTTAAGGGCTACTGTTCGCCAACTCGGTTCAATAGCCGAGTCAGCTCGCCACCCAGGTGACGCCAGAGACGATGCGAGGCGAGGGGCCTACAGCAAAGTTCTTACATTTTTACTGCCGCACCTCTTATAGAGGGCAGACCTGGTGATACTAACAAATACAGGCCGAAATGCAAAAACGCCGCAGACGGACGTTAGTCCGCTCGCGGCGTGAAGCCCCACCAATTAACAGTGGAACTCAATTCCTAGCCGACATGGCGCCGGCTAGAGGAAATTAGTAGAGCTGGTCGGCGATGATGTTACCCATTGCCTTTTCACCAGCCACCGTCGGATGGTTGGTCATCGGACCCATCACCGGGTCTGCGAAACCGGCGACGAAGCGCTCATCCGGGTTCGGGTTGCAGGTACCGTGGCCGAGGGTTGCCTCGTAGACGTCAATGAAGCCGGCACCTACGTGGTGAGATGCGGAGCGAATGCTGTCACGGAATGCACCCTGGATCTCGCTGGCACCCGGTGCCGGGATCGGGAAGGTCTGGTCCGAGGTGTTCACCAGGCACAGCTGATCATCAGTGGCGTACTCAGGGTACGACGCCAGGACGACCTGAGCGCCCGGGGCAACCTGGTGGACGCGGTCAGTGAACTGACGCAGCGTCTGCTTGAACGCGGATGGAGCCTGGGGATCCGGCTTTGCGACAAGCTCGCCTGCCACGTCAACCCACTGGACCCAGTCCATGCCGCCGTACATCAGGACAACCTTCTCGGTGCCCTCTCCGATGTCGCCGTACTGGATGGAAGCCTCCAGGTATGCGAGGAGCTGACCCGGGAAGCCGCCAAGACCGTTACAGGACCAGTCACCCAGGGACTTGTTCAGCTTCGAAGCTGCAATCTTCGGCCAGTTTTCCATGTCGGTAGCGCAGTTAGCGACCAGTGCGTTCTGTCCCGGCGCCAGTCCACGCGGGCCGCCCTTACCGGCATTAGCGGTGAAGGAGTCACCGAAGGTAACGATTTGCTTGACGCCCTTCGGGCCGGTGTCGCCGATACCCGGAATCGGAATGTTCGGCATTTCCGGCAGTGCCGGCTGTGCGTTGGCAGCACCTGCACCCAAGCTCAGACCCAGAGCCGCAACAGTTGCAATAGCAGCCGAGCGGACGGCCACGGAGAAGTTCTTCATGTAGTTAATCCCTTTGCGTTTTAACTTAAGAACCGCTCTGTGTAGAACCACTGGCTCAATCACACAGAAGCTGAAGTCACTTAAGTCTTGCCCAAATTGATAACGACCACAATGCATTTTGGCGGCCGTCACTATGACGAATGGCAGTTTACAACGAAATCATCACAAACGCCTAACTTTCAACTGAGAAACCTTGTGGCTTTACTAATTTCCAACCCCCAAAAAGGGTCAACTTTCCCACCAGCAACACTGGTAACTTTTACGCAGGCCCCGCACAGCGACCTCACTCCCCCACGAACATAAGCAGTTAACAGAGCAGCAAAAAGCCCCGGAGGCCAAGCGGCATCCGGAGCTTTAGGCAAAAGCTACCGAAGAGGCAAAACTACTTCTTGAACGGGAAGCCCAGCTCGCGCAGCAGCGCGCGGCCTTCCTCGTTGTTGGTAGCGGTGGTCACGACGGTGATGTCCATACCGCGCGGGCGATCGATCTTGTCAACGTCGATCTCGTAGAACATGGTCTGCTCAGACAGGCCGAAGGTGTAGTTACCGTGACCATCGAACTGCTGATCAGACAGACCGCGGAAGTCGCGGATTCGCGGCAGAGCCACGGTCAGCAGACGATCCAGGAACTCCCACATACGGTCGCCACGCAGGGTGACGCGAGCGCCGATGGCGTCGCCTTCACGAAGCTTGAAGTTAGCGATCGACTTGCGAGCACGACGGGTCTCCGGCTTCTGACCGGTGATCAGAGTCAGGTCGTTGATAGCACCGTTGATCTGCTTCTTGTCCTGAGCAGCAGCGCCGACGCCCATGTTGACGACGACCTTGGTGACGCCCGGAATCTGCATGACGTTCTCGTAGGAGAACTCTTCCTGCATCTTGCCGCGAATCTCATCGCGGTAACGGGCCTTCAGACGAGGGGTGTAATTTTCGCTCATGCTTAGATGTCCTTCCCGGTACGGCGGGAGATGCGAACCTTCTTGCCGTCCTCATCGAAGCGGTAACCGACGCGAGTCGGGGTACCATCTTCGTCGACCAGCATGACGTTCGACACGTGAATCGGAGCTTCCTGAGTGACAATGCCACCCGAGGAAGCGCCGCGCTCCGCAGCGGAGTTTGCAACGTGCTTCTTGATACGGTTAACGCCCTCGACCAGGACCTTGTCGCGCTTCGGGTAGGCCTCGATGACCTTGCCCTGAGCACCCTTGTCCGGACCGGAGATAACCAGCACGGTATCGCCCTTACGGATCTTCACTTAAATCACCTCCGGTGCGAGCGAGACAATCTTCATGAACTTCTTGTCACGCAGCTCACGCGCGACCGGGCCGAAAATACGGGTGCCCTTTGGCTCACCGTCGGCCTTGATGATGACAGCTGCATTCTCGTCGAACGAGATGTAGGAGCCATCCGGACGACGGGTCTCCTTCTTCGCACGGACGATAACTGCCTTAACAATTTCGCCTGCCTTGACGTTGCCGCCCGGAGTAGCTTCCTTGACAGTTGCGACAATGGTGTCGCCAATGCCAGCGAAGCGTCGGGTCGAGCCACCGAGAACGCGGATGCACAGAATTTCACGTGCACCAGTGTTGTCGGCAACGCGCAGACGGGATTCCTGCTGAATCACTGCGTTTCTCCTGACCTGGTTGCATTGTGCGTCAGATTTCCGTCCTAAACGCACGCGGTCTTTATGTCTTGCGTTTACGCTTTACGACGGAAGCACCTGCTAGAGGTAGCTTTCCTATCGCTTTGACCTCGTGCTTACTACGGTTCTAGACCGTTGAGAGCAGCACGCAGTCGCTTCGCGCAACCTGTGTATTATGGCACGTTCGTGCGGGACAACAAAATCCCTTAGTTTCATGCCCCCAACATGGTTTATGCCTTCTGCGGCAACCCTATACTGAGACAGTGACAAATCAACATTCCGGGAGCGCTCAGACACAGCCAGCACAGACGCTGCCGGTATCGCTACTTGCCGGGTTGGCCTTGTTATCCGCCGCCGCCCCGTTCGGCGCAGATACATATCTGGCATCCTTCGTGGAGATTGCACGCGAGTTCTCCACGACCGAGTCGATGGTTCAGCTCACGCTGACAACCTTCATGATTGGCATGGCTGCTGGACAGCTCGTCATTGGCGCCCTTTCCGATAGTTTGGGCCGCAAGAAGCTGCTTCTCATTGCGACTTTGGTGTTCTTGGGATCGTCAATTCTCTGTGCAGTAGCACCGAATATTGGCACGCTTATTGCAATGCGCTTGTTCCAGGGGTTAGCTGGTGGCTCCACAGTTGTTCTGGCTCGTTCTGTAGTACCAGACCCCTTGACGGGCAAGGCATCAGCGAAAGCTTTCTCTACCCTCATGGGTATTTCCTCCATCGCCCCGGCAATCGCTCCCCTTGTGGGCGGTTTTCTAGGCCCCGCATTCGGCTGGCGCAGCGTGTTCTGGTTTCTCGCAGCCATCAACGTCGCCATGGTCGCGATTGTGATCCTGATGGTTCCGGAAACCCTGCCGCCTGAGCGACGCTCCACAGGCGCTCTGTGCAATCTCCTGCCCAATATTGGCAGGCTGCTGCGGCGGCCAGTATTTGTCGGCTACTTGTTGGCTTTCGCTGGTGGCTTCTCGGTGATGTTTTCCTATATCGCTGCGTCACCCTTTATCTTCCAGGAGCTGCTGGGGCTCACCCCTACTCAGTTTTCTCTCGTGTTCGCATCCAATGCAGCGATGTTGACATTTGTGTCAATCCTCAACGGTAAGATGATCAACCGGCTTCATCCCCGCAAAGGCATTTTAGTTGCCCTTACGGTCATGCTCGTGACGTCGATAGGCCTGATTATTAATGCCCTCGTCGGGATTACCTTCTTCACTACTTGGCTGTTGCTGTTCATTACGGTACCGATGATGCCGCTAATCTTCGCCAATGCCACGGCACTCGGAATTGAGGAGGTTCGAGATATCGGAATTGGCTCAGGTTCCGGTCTCATGGGCTTCACACAGTTCCTCGCGGCCGCCACGGTTTCCCCGTTGGTGGGGCTTGGTTCCAATCTGCCCCTCTCGATGGCTATTTCGATGTTGACCTGTGCATTGATTGCACTGACCGCGGTGTTGACATTGACGCGCGCCGACCTCCACAAACGCTCACACCGACTTCCATAAGAGCTACGCGCGCGAGAGGACTCCCCGCGTTTCACTTCACTGGTTGAGAATGTGTCCGAATCGGCATTAAATCGATGGTGAGGCCTCGTACCACCCGTAGGCATGGGGCTGACATGGGAGAAAGGTCCTGCCATGACCACGCACATACATCCTCATGAACCACATAAGGCATCTGAGACGGCGAAGCTCAACTGGCTTCGCGCCGGAGTCCTCGGAGCCAACGACGGTATCGTCTCCACTGCTCTAATCTTGCTCAGCGTGATTGCAGCAGGTTCCTCTCGCGAAGCTATTCTGACTGCTGGCGCCGCGGCCGTTATCGCTGGTGCTATCTCGATGGCTCTGGGTGAATACGTTTCGGTTTCAACCCAGCGCGATACCGAGCGAGCACTCATTGCCAAAGAAAAGGCCGAGCTTAAAGACTTTCCAGATGAAGAGCATAAAGAGCTCGTGGGGATTCTCTCTAGCTACGGTATCCCAGAACATATCGCCGAAGATGCTGCCCACGGCATCGCACAAAGCGATCCGCTGGCGGCTCACCTAAAGCTGGAATTGGGCATTGACGGTGAGGAACTTACCAACCCCTGGGCTGCTGCCGGTTCTTCGGCACTGTCGTTCCTGCTCGGCGCCATCCTGCCAATGATTGCGGCACTGATTTTCACCGGCCCCACCTCTGGCGCAATCGCAGTCACCGTTGTCACCATCGTGACTCTGGCCCTGACCGGCTACATCAGCGCCAAGCTCAGCTCCACGCACTCCGGCAAGGCTGCTCTGCGCCTGGTAATTGGTGGTGCGCTCGGTTTGATTGTTTCCTACTTCGTCGGTCTGCTCTTCGGGCAGGCTGTCGGTTAGGACGTCAGATAGGCGGCCGGTTAGCACGCGACGAAGCTCAAAAACTAGTCAACATAGCTGGTCTTCGTCTGGTTCAACCAGGCGTAGACCGCGCCGATTCCCAGGCCACCACCTACGAAGTTGCCCAGCCACACGGCCACCCAGTTAACAGTAATGTGCAGACCATCGAAGCCTGCAGGATGCGGATCAGCGAAAAAGGCCAAGGAAAACAACGAGAAGTTCGCAATCACGTGCTCGAGTCCGAGCCCGACGAACACTGCAATGATCGGCAGAATCACAGCGAACTTCGAAATGATTTCTTTGGCTTGAAGTGCACCTAGGACAGCCATATTGACCACGAAGTTCGCACCCATGGCCTCTACGAAAGCGCCGAAGAACGGCTTGGCCAGCTTCCCCTCAGCCAAGGTGGAAATCAGATGTGTGTCATCAATCCCACCGAGCTTGGCGCTCTGGCTGAGCACCAGCGCCACAATCGCCGCACCGATGAAGTTGTAGAACGTAGCGACGGCCACCATTCGAAAGGCCACTCCCCACGCCATGCGTCCGCGTGCGGCGGACCAGGACACAAACATCATGCTGCCGGTCGCAAGCTCCGCACCGAGCACCACAATGGCGAACAGCCCAAGCCCGAACAGGCACGCAAAAACCAGTCCCCCAGTCCCCGGCGCGACGCCCTCTGCCACTTGTCCAGCGACCGCTGCAAAGGCCGTCCCGAGCGTCAGGTACATACCCGCCAGGACCGCTCGCACGGCAAATCGTCCGTAGTCCTGCGTCAACAGTTCCTGTTTCTTGTCGCCAGCCGTATCCAGCGTTTCGTATAGCGTCACCGCCGAAGCCTTTCCCTGCGTGCCGTTAATTGCAGTTATTCGCATAAAAGAATAACGACAGGCTGACGCGGAATCGCAACCGCTTTACGACGGTCACAGCGCCCTACCCCCCTTAGGCGCTGCAACCTGGAACTGCGATTCACCGTCGAAGAGAGGCAGATTTACTTCTTTTCTCCGGTACCAGCAGGTGCAGCAGCAGTTTCTGACTTCGGCTCGTCCTTAATCTTTGGGTCGACCGTCAAAAGCGGTGCCCCGAACGAAATTGGCTGGCCATCGCGGAAGCCTTCAGCCGGCAGCACAGGGCCGGTCTTCTTTGAGTTGGAAATAACGACAGGCGTAGTTACCGGGTATCCAGCAGCCTTGATTGCGTCGATATCGAACTCAGCCAAAGTATCACCCTGCTGAACTTCGTCGCCCTTATTGACCAAGGAAGTGAAGTGCTCACCCTTCAAGTTCACGGTGTCAAAACCGATATGCATGAGGATGTCCACCTTGTTGCCCTCGGCATCGAAGCCGCGCATGGCGTAGGCGTGCTTTGTTGGGAAGGTCACCATGACCTTTCCTGAAACTGGACCAATGGCGGCAAAGGTGATGAAACCAGTGATGAGCAACGTCAACAGTGGTGTCAGCATGAAGTCGACAGTGCCCTTGAGACGCTTATGGAAGAACTTCTCAATCGTTGCGAGAATCCATGAGATAACCAGAATCGGCAAGATGAATCCCACCCTCTGGGGCGGAGGCGTCAAGCGCGCGCACCCGATTCTGCGACGGAATGCGGCGCCCGTCTGCCTTCAGATTGCCGGTATAGAAGAGCCACACATCATCGCCATCTACAACCGCGCTGCCCGAATAACAACCATGCTTGTCATAGGGCATGCCTGGATACAGCGCATCGGGGTGATGACGCCACCGCTCGGCTGTCGTGAGCGACGCGGACGCATGCCCCCACCCAGTTCTCTTCGGCGCATGTGGAAAGCATGGATCATGCTGGTAGAACACATGCAGTGTCTCGCCGTCCACGAAGAGGCCATTCGGGTCATTCAGTCGGCCCTGTGGCGGTGACAGATGGTAATTCGACCGATAGGTCATACCCCTCCCCCCGATATTATTGAAGTCATGGCTATTTGTGTTTGCGGCGAAGGTCTGGTTGACCTCGTTCCGGTATCTCCTGGCAGCCTCAATAACCACGTGCCGGCGCTAGGCGGAGGCCCCTACAACGTCGCGGTTACGGCCTCTCGCCTCGGTGCGGATGTTATTTTCCAGTCCCGCCTGTCTACAGATGGATTCGGAAATGAGCTGGTCAAGCACTTGGAAAACGAAGGGGTCGACACCTCTTACGTTCAGCGTGGCCCAGAGCCGACCATTCTGGCGGTAACCACCATCCACGACGATCGCTCTGCAACGTACACCTTTTACACCGACGGCACGGCCACCCCACTTGTGGAGCCGGAGCTCATCGATGCGAATATCGCATGTTTTGGCACGCTGTCGCTGGCGCTGGAACCGGGTGCCAGCCGGTACGCGGAATTGCTCAAACAGTTCGCGGCCAATGGCACCCTGGTCGCTTTGGATCCAAATATTCGCCCCATTTACGCAACGGATGCACACCGCGAATTCCTCATGAGCTTGCTCCCCTACGTCAATTTGTTGAAGCTCTCGGACGAGGAAGTCGAGTTCCTTGGCGAAGAGGCGCTGACTAAAGTTCCGGCCGCCGTCATCACCCGAGGTGGCGATGGGCTCACTTTGCTTGCCGACGGAAACCGCATCGATGTCCCAGCCGTCAACGCGAATGTCGTTGACACCATCGGTGCTGGGGACACAATTATGGGCGCACTTTTGGCGCAAATTGAGGAACGAGGTCTGACGGCAGCTGACCTGACTTCCGTATCACCAGATCAGTGGCGCGAGATTCTGCACTATGCGGCCGCCGCGGCTGCCATCACTGTGTCCCGCAAGGGAGCGCAGCCGCCGACGAAAACCGAAGTCGAAGAACTCCTGGCTAAAGATTCCTAGTCCGCGCTGCTTAGCCCGCTCTATTTAGCTCGCTCAAGCACTGCAACCAGGAACTGAGACTCTTTGTCAAAGGGACGAAGATCCCACGTGGAATAACGCTGAATCACGGTGAGCCCAGCCTCCTGCGCAGTGGTTTCAAAATCGGCAAAGTCCCAACCACGGCCAGCGCCGAAGCCGATAATGGCACGACCGCTCTCCGGATTCAGCACCTCCGCGAAGCCCTGCAGTACCTTCGCGCGGTCTTCTGGCGCTACGAAAGTGAGCACATTGCCGGGGCAAATGATGACGTCGAAGGCGGATGCCGTGTCATCGTGGGGTGTGTTCTCCAGCCCGTCGTCAAGCACATGCGGCAATTGCGCCAAGTCCCCTACCAACCACGTCGCATCCGGGAACTGTCGCTTTGCCTCGTCGATGAGATAGGGGTCGACATCGACACCGACGACTCGATGACTAGCCTTCGCCAGGTAACCGCCGACGCGCCCCTGCCCACAGCCGGCATCCAGGATTCGAGCGTGGCGTGGCGCCATTGCATCCACCAACCGCGCCTCGCCGTCAATATCGCGGCCCTCGCGCACGAATCCCCGCCAGCGGTTGGCGTAGCGGCGGGAATGCTGCGGATCGGCGGCGATAATTTCTTTCCAAGTGCGGTGATTGTGGGTGCCATTGCTCATGGCCACCATTATGGCGCAGTTGGTCTCTTTTCTATACCGCCGACGTCCCCTGCGCGACGGGACTAGATTCCCAATACTGACTTAGCGATCAGGAAGTAGATGATCAGACCGGAGGCATCGACGAGAGTTGTAATGAACGGGTTAGCGAAGACGGCTGGGTCAATGCCGAACTTCTTACCAATCAGCGGCATGATGCCACCGACAGTTGCCGCGAGAGTACAAATACCCAGCAGCGTCAGACCAATCACTAGGCCGATGTCCCAGCCGTAAACCAAGCCAGCCAATAGCAGGCCGAGAGTACCAAGCAATAAACCGAGGAAGGCACCGACTCTCACCTCGCGGAGAATGACTTTGAATATATCGCGGGGTTGGACATCCCCCAGCGCCAACGCACGCGTAATCGTGGTTGCTGCCTGGTTACCGGTATTGCCACCTGTACCGATCAGCAGCGGCACAAATACCGAGAGAACCACCATCTGAGAAAGAGTCTCTTCGAAAGTTTCCAGGACTTGCACGGTCAATGTTGCACCGATAGCAAGCACGAGCAGCCACACCACACGAGAGCGAACAATCTCGAAAATGGGCGTCGCGAGATAGGGCAAGCGCAGAGGCTCAGAACCGGAAATACGAGCTTGGTCCTCGGAGTCTGCCTCTTCCAGAATCCGGAGGGCGTCGTCGACCGTGAGCAGACCGATAACACGCTGCTCGCTGTCGACAATCGGCAGAGCTAGGCGCTTACGATCAGCGCACATGCGGGCTACCTTCTCTTCGGATTCGGTCGCCTCTGCGTAATCGGCCTTCCGCAAAATCGCCGCAACATGGATATCACTGCTGGCGCGCATCAGTTCACGAAGGCTAACCACGCCCACCAGCCGACGGTTCCGGTTCGACACCGGCAGCGTGTAGATGGATTCGGCATCATCCAGATGCTTGTAGACGGTCTCCAGAGCCTCCCCCACCGTCATATCGTCGTGAAGCGACACCAGCTCCGGGCTCATCCGACGCCCAATGGAACCATCGGGGTAACCGAGGACGATGTTGGTTAGCTCTCGCTCGTCATCCGGCAGATCGGCAAGCAGTTTTGCAGCGACAGACGCAGGAAGCTCGTCGAGCAGCTCTGCTCGATCGTCCGGTTCCATCTCCGCGAAAACTGCGGTGACTTCAGGATCACGGAGACTGTCAATCAGGTGCGCCTGCAGAGCCGAGTTCAGCTCATCGAAGGTTTCAACCGCCGTGTCTTTCGGCAGTGTGCGGTAGAACAGCGCACGTTCCCCATGGCTGAGGCGGCGCATCTTTCGAGCGGCAGCCTTGGGCTCAATATCAGTTAAGAGCCGCGACAGCGTAGCCACGTCATGTGAGCGAAGCGCGGACTCGAGATCTCGATCATCAATCCTGGTCACGTCAGTAGTCACCGAACTTCTCCCCTCACAAAGCACAAATCCTGGCCAATGCTATCAGAGATAAAAACCCATCAAACCTGGACTGAGAGGACTAGAAATACGAAGGAACATGGCTTTCTAAAAAAACAAAACCCCGCCACAGAAAACACTTTCGTGTTTCCCGCGGCGGGGTTCTCGTCGTAAAGCCCAAGCTGATTGCTCAGCTGACGGGTCTTACTTAGCCTTCTCGATGATCTCGATCAGGCGGTAGTGCTTGTCCTTGGAGAGCGGACGGCACTCTTCGATGCGGACGCGGTCGCCCACGCCAGCCTCTTCGTTCTCGTCATGCGCCTTGACCTTAGAGTTCGTGCGCATGATCTTGCCGTACAGGGCGTGCTGCTTGCGGTCCTCGAGCTCGACGACGATGGTCTTCTGCATCTTGTCGGACACGACGTAACCGGTGCGCACCTTGCGTGCGCCAGCCTCGGTGGTGTTCATGTTTTCCTCACTCATGCTGCATCACCATCGGTTGGTGCAGCAGACAGGCCGAGCTCGCGCTCACGCATAACGGTGTAAATGCGAGCAATATCCTTGCGGACAGTGCGGAGACGGCGGTTGTTGGTCAGCTGACCGGTAGCGCTCTGGAAACGGAGGTTGAACAGCTCCTCCTTAGACTCCTTGAGCTTGGCAACCAGGTCATCGTTATCCAGCGAGCGAAGCTCGTGGGCGGGAATGCCGTTCGACATCAGTACTGATCCTCCTTCCGAACGATTCGGGTCTTAATCGGCAGCTTAGCGCCTGCGCGCTTCAGTGCCTCGACAGCAGTTGCCTCGTCCGGGTAGGACATCTCGAACATGATGCGACCCGGCTTGACGTTTGCAACCCACTTCTCGACCGGGCCCTTACCGGAACCCATACGAACACCCAGTGGCTTCTGGGTCAGCGGACGGTCCGGGAAAATCTGGATCCAGACCTTACCACCACGCTTGACGTGGCGGTTGATAGCAATACGCGCTGCCTCAATCTGACGGTTGGTGATGTAGGCCGGCTCGAGAGCCTGGAGACCGTAGTCACCGAAAGTCACCTTGTTGCCGCCCTTGGACATACCAGAACGGGTCGGGCGGTGCTGGCGACGGAACTTAACGCGCTTCGGGATGAGCATGAATTAGCCCTCCTTCTTCTCAGATGCACGCTGACGACGCTTGCCACCACGACGCGGACGGTCGTTGCCGCGACGCTGGCGGTCGTTGCCGGCGTTGATCTCGGACTCGCGACGGCCACCGATCACGTCACCCTTGTAGATCCACACCTTGACGCCAATGCGGCCGAAGGTGGTGTGAGCCTCGTGGGTGCCGTAGTCGATTTCCGCACGCAGGGTGTGCAGCGGAACGCGACCCTCGTGGTAGCGCTCGGTGCGGCCCATCTCGGCACCGCCGAGACGACCGGAGCAGACAACCTTGATGCCCTTGACGTGCGGCTGACGCATTGCAGACTGGATAGCCTTGCGCATTGCACGACGGAAAGCGACACGGTTGGCGAGCTGCTCAGCGATGGACTGAGCAACCAGCTTCGCATCCGCGTCAATGTTCTTGACCTCGAGGATGTTCAGCTGAACCTGCTTGCCGGTGAGCTTCTCGAGCTGGCCGCGGATGCGGTCAGCCTCGGAGCCACGACGACCGATAACAATGCCCGGGCGTGCGGTGTGGATGTCCACACGCACGCGGTCACGGGTGCGCTCGATAACGACATCGGAGATGCCGGCGCGCTCAAGACCGGTGGACAGCAGATCGCGGATCTTGATGTCCTCGGCCAGGTAGTCAGCGTACTGCTTGTCGGCGTACCAGCGGGACTTCCAGTCGCTGGAAATACCGAGGCGAAGACCGTGTGGATGGATCTTCTGTCCCACTATCGGTCACCTTCCTTCTGGCTCTCGACGACCACGGTGATGTGGCTGGTGCGCTTGCGGACGTGGAAAGCACGGCCCTGCGCACGCGGGCGGAAGCGCTTCATGGTCGGTCCCTCGTTGGCGTAAGCCTCGGAGATGACCAGAGTACGACGGTCCAGGCCGAAGTTGTTCTCAGCGTTTGCAGCTGCAGACGCAACAACCTTGGCAACCGGATCAGCAGCACCCTGCGGAGCGTACTCCAGGATGTTCAGTGCCTCGTCGACGGACTTACCGCGAACGGTGTCCAGGACGCGACGTGCCTTCATCGGAGTAACGCGGACGAAGCGCGCAGTTGCGCGTGCAGAAGTAATGTCGTTGCTCATGGCTTATCGACGTCCCTTCTTGTCATCCTTGACGTGACCCTTGAAGGTCTTGGTCGGGGCGAATTCGCCCAGCTTGTGGCCGACCATAGAGTCATCCACGAACACCGGCACGTGCTTGCGACCGTCGTGAACGGCGAAGGTGTGGCCGATGAAATCGGGGAGAATCGTGGAGCGGCGAGACCAGGTCTTAATGACCTGCTTGGTGCCCTTCTCGTTCTGTGCATCGACCTTCGCGAGGAGGTGCTCATCGACGAACGGGCCCTTCTTAAGGCTGCGTGGCATTCTCAGTTCCCTCCTTAGCGCTTCTTATTCTTGTTGGTACGACGGCGACGAACGATCAGCTGGTCGCTTGGACGGTTCGGCTTACGGGTGCGGCCTTCCTTCTGGCCCCACGGGGAAACCGGGTGGCGACCACCGGAGGTCTTACCCTCACCACCACCGTGCGGGTGGTCGACCGGGTTCATGACAACACCGCGGACAGTCGGGCGCCAGCCCTTCCAGCGCATACGGCCGGCCTTGCCCCAACGGATGTTGATCTGATCCTGGTTTCCGACCTCACCGACGGTTGCACGGCAACGTGCGTCGACGCGACGGATCTCAGAGGACGGCATACGCAGAACTGCGTACTTGCCTTCCTTACCGAGAAGCTGAATAGAAGCACCAGCAGAACGTGCCAGCTGTGCACCAGCGCCTGGCTTGAGCTCCACGCAGTGAATAGTGGAACCGGTCGGGATGTTGCGCAGCGGCAGGTTGTTACCAACCTTGATGTCGGCATTAGCGCCGGACTCAACGATGGCACCCTGCTTCAGGTTCTTCGGAGCGATGATGTAGCGCTTCTCACCGTCTGCATAGTGCAGCAGTGCGATGTTGGCGGTACGGTTCGGGTCGTACTCGATGTGAGCGACCTTTGCCGGAATGCCGTCCTTGTCATTACGACGGAAGTCGATGACACGGTACTGGCGCTTGTGTCCGCCACCCTTGTGGCGAGTGGTGATGTGACCGTGAACGTTACGGCCACCAGTCTTCGACAGCGGGCGCAGCAGAGACTTCTCAGGAGTCGAGCGAGTAATCTCGCTGAACTCGGAGACGGAGCTCTGGCGGCGACCCGGCGTAGTCGGCTTGTACTTACGAATAGCCATACTTTTGCTCTTCCTTAACTTCCTCGTCGGCTAGCGGCTAAGCTGCCGAACCGCCGAAGATGTCGATGGGATCGCTGCCGGCCGCGAGAGTCACGTAGGCGCGCTTGGTGTTCTTGCGCTTGCCGTAGCCGGTGCGGGAACGCTTGCGCTTGCCCTCACGGTTGAGGGTGTTGACGGAAGCGACCTTGGCACCGAAAATCTCCTGGACCGCGATCTTGATCTGGGTCTTGTTAGCGTCGGTGTGGACCAGGAACGTGTAAACGCCCTGCTCCATGAGTCCGTAGGACTTCTCAGACACTACCGGTGCAACAATGATGTCGCGGGGATCTGCGATGGTAGCCATTACTTCTCCTCCTTACCGGCGGTGCGAGTGATGAAGTCATTGAGTGCCTGAACGGCGAAGATGACGTCATCGGCCTTCAGAACATCGTAGGTGTTCAGCTGATCCTCAGACAGGATGTGGACACCTGGCAGGTTACGAACCGACTTCCACGAGTTGACGTCCTCGCGCGGCAGAACGACGAGCACGTTGCGGCGCTCAGTCAGACGCTCGACAAAAGTACGAGCTGCCTTGGTGGACGGGGTCTGGCCTGGGACCAGTTCCTCGACAACGTGGATGCGGTCGTGGCGAGCACGGTCAGAGAGTGCGCCGCGCAGAGCAGCTGCAATCATCTTCTTCGGGGTGCGCTGGCTGTAATCGCGAGGCACCGGGCCGTGGACAACGCCACCGCCGGTCCAGTGCGGAGCACGGATCGAACCCTGACGAGCGCGACCGGTACCCTTCTGGCGCCACGGCTTGCGGCCACCGCCGCGAACCTCACCGCGGGTCTTGACCTTGTGGGTGCCCTGGCGAGCTGCTGCACGCTGCGCGACAACAACCTGGTGCATCAGGGCGATGGACACCTCCGCGTCGAACACGGAAGCAGGAAGCTCAACCGAACCGTTCACGCCGCCTTCAGCGGTGTGTACGTCTAGCTTGAGGTTGGTCATGCGTGAGCACCACCCTTCGTGGCAGTCTTAACAACCAGCAGGCCGCCGCGTGCACCCGGAACTGCGCCCTTGATGAGCAGCAGGTTCGCGTCAGCGTCAACCTTCTGGATCTTCAGGTTCTGGGTCGTGACCCGGTCGTTACCCATGCGGCCTGCCATGCGCTTGCCCTTGAAGACGCGTCCTGGCGTGGCGCAAGCGCCAATGCCACCAACACGACGGTGAGCAGCCTGGTTACCGTGAGCGGCACCCTGGCCAGCAAAGCCGTGGCGCTTCATACCACCGGCGAAGCCGTGGCCCTTAGAGGTACCAGTGACGTCGACGTACTCAATTTCGCCGAAAATGTCGACACCAACGGACTGGCCGACCTCGTAAGAGGAAGCGTCCGGGGTGCGAATCTCAACGCTGTGGCGACGCGGGGTCACACCGGCCTTCTTGAAGTGGCCGGCCTCCGGCTTGTTGACCTTACGCGGGTCAATTTCGCCGTATGCAATCTGGACGGCGTCGTAGCCGTCGGTTTCCTTAGTGCGCACCTGAGTCACTACGCACGGCCCAGCCTCAACGACGGTAACCGGAACAACGCGGTTCTCCTCGTCGAAGATCTGAGTCATACCGAGCTTCGTGCCCAGGATGCCCTTGATCTCGTTTTCACTCATTTATCTTGTCTCCGCTACCAAAAGTCCAGGATCACTGAATGTTCACATCGACACTTGCCGGAAGGTCAATGCGCATAAGTGCATCGACGGTCTTCGGCGTTGGATCGAGAATGTCGATCAGACGCTTGTGAGTGCGCATCTCGAAGTGCTCGCGCGAGTCCTTGTACTTGTGCGGCGAACGGATAACGCAGTAAACGTTCTTTTCGGTTGGCAACGGCACCGGGCCAACGACGCGTGCACCCGTACGGGTAACGGTCTCCACGATCTTTCGCGCAGAAGCGTCGATAGCCTCGTGGTCGTAGGCCTTGAGCCTGATGCGGATCTTCTGTCCGGCCACGCTTGTCCTCTCCTCGGTCGGCGCGCCCCAATTAAAGGGGCGTCGACCCTGTCAATGTTTCTCGACGCCGTCAGCAACTATGGCCAGCGCCAGAAATCAAAACTGGGTTGTGCATTACTTCAAAGCGATTTCGTCTTCGATCGTCATGGCAAATTAACTTATGGCCATGACCCGAGCGGACGAATAACGCCTTGCACTCAAATCCCAGTGGAAAACAAGTCCCCCTCGTGGGGCTCTTCATTTGCCTACTGCCGCTGTTAATTTGCCATGCCACCTCCGACCCCCGCGGTCGGGCGTGTCGCCCGTTTTCTCCGTGAGGCACGATTGGGAAGAAACTTCCCTACGTGGTCATGCTCGCCTTACCATAGGCGCTATGTCCAATTTCGTACTGGTTCCCAGCTGGGCCTGATACAACAATTGGCGCGAACGCCTTTGTTAAAGCAACCTCCGTATTAAAGCACGTCCGGGCTACGAATGTAAAATCACGATTCCAAAGTGCAACGTACATCACACCCATTACGGCACAGTCTGCTTGACGACGGCTATTGCGCCGCCCCGCCCGGTCTAGTGTCGGCTATGTACAGATACAAAAAATCCCGACTTCCGCTTACGCGGAGTCGGGATTCTTCTAAGACTTAAGTTAAAGCATTTCCCCTATGGGGAAAAGACTTACTTAACGATCTTGGTAACGCGGCCAGCGCCGACGGTGCGGCCACCCTCGCGGATAGCGAAGCGCAGGCCCTCGTCCATTGCGACCGGCTGAATCAGCTTGACAGACATGTCAACGTTGTCGCCCGGCATGACCATCTCGACACCTTCCGGCAGGGAAACGACGCCGGTGACGTCGGTGGTGCGGAAGTAGAACTGCGGACGGTAGTTGTCGAAGAACGGGGTGTGACGGCCGCCCTCATCCTTGGACAGGATGTAGACGGAACCCTCGAACTCGGTGTGCGGGGTGTAAGCGCCCGGCTTAGCAACGATCTGACCGCGCTCGATGTCCTCACGCTTGGTACCGCGGAGCAGCAGACCACAGTTGTCGCCAGCCTCAGCGGAATCCAGCAGCTTGCGGAACATCTCGATACCGGTAACGGTGGTCTTCTGGGACTTCTCCTTGATGCCCAGAATCTCGACCTCGTCGTTAACGTTCAGAACGCCGCGCTCAACACGACCGGTAGCAACGGTGCCGCGACCGGTAATGGTGAAGATGTCCTCAATCGGCATCAGGAACGGCTTGTCGGTCTCGCGAACCGGATCCGGGATGTTCTCGTCGCAAGCTTCCATCAGCTCGAGGATGGAGTTGACCCACTTCTCTTCGCCCTCAAGAGCCTTCAGAGCGGAGATGTGGACGATCGGAGCTTCCTCGTCGTAGTCCTGCTCAGCCAGCAGCTCGCGGACCTCCATCTCGACGAGCTCGATGATCTCTTCGTCGTCGACCATGTCGCACTTGTTCAGTGCAACGAGGATGTACGGAACGCCAACCTGGCGAGCCAGCAGAACGTGCTCGCGGGTCTGCGGCATCGGGCCGTCAGTAGCAGCGACAACCAGGATTGCGCCGTCCATCTGAGCAGCACCGGTAATCATGTTCTTGATGTAGTCGGCGTGGCCCGGGGCATCGACGTGAGCGTAGTGGCGCTTCTCCGTCTGGTACTCAACGTGGGAAACGTTGATGGTAATGCCACGTTCCTTCTCTTCCGGTGCCTTATCGATGGCATCGTAAGCGAACGACTCGTTCAGGTCCGGGAACTTGTCAGCCAGAACCTTGGTGATAGCGGCGGTAGTGGTGGTCTTACCGTGGTCAACGTGACCAATGGTACCGATGTTGACGTGCGGCTTCGTACGCTCGAACTTCGCCTTTGCCACTTTTAGTCCTCCTGGAGGTCTAGGTGGCCACGACTCTCGCAGCCACAATTTTGTGGTCACTCAATCCGCCTTCACAAGCATCAGAAGCCTTGAAGCTGTTCGCTTCCGACTTCGGAACGTGCGCGCGCAAAAGAGCACTATTCTTTCACTGTGCCAGTTACTCGATACTAGGGCAGGATACTGGAGTTTTCCAAACCAGACCAACCCCCTAGTTAAGGGTGGGTAACGGCCAGCAACTCACATCGTCATTTACCTGCATAAATGCTAGATATTTGAGCTGCGATCTAAAATCGGCCAACGATATGAATTGCGAGCAGCTACCCCCTAGAGCTTGCCTGTGCTAACACACGCCAACAGTCTGACGATGTCTCAGCACAGTCAAAGCTAGAGGGAATCTACTAAAGCTGCAGACCCTCGCACTGCGTTCTCTAAAAGAGTGACAGTGCAGTGCGTGCAGGGATGGGGTCAACTCTGATTGAGTGCCCCACCCTACCGGCGTGATTTAAGCGCCGGTACGAGCTGCAATGATCTCCTCGGCCACGGAGGACGGAACCTCAGCGTAGGAGTCGAAGATCATGGTGTAGTTAGCGCGACCCTGGGTCTTGGAACGCAGGTCACCAACGTAGCCGAACATCTCGGACAGCGGAACCAGAGCCTTGACAGCCTTGACGCCGGTGCGGTCTTCCATGGAGTTGACCTGGCCACGACGGGAGTTGATGTCACCGATGACCTCACCCATGTACTCTTCCGGAGTAATGACCTCAACGGCCATCATCGGCTCGAGCAGGACCGGCTTAGCCTTCTGAACAGCTTCCTTCAGAGCCTGCTGACCAGCGATCTTGAAGGCCATTTCGGAGGAGTCAACCTCGTGGTAAGCACCGTCGAGCAGGGTTGCCTTGATGTTCACCAGCGGGTAGCCGGCGAGGGTACCGTACTGCATTGCATCCTGGATACCAGCGTCGACAGACGGGATGTACTCCTTCGGAACGCGGCCACCGGTGACCTCGTTTGCGAAGAGGTAAGTTGTGGACTCGCCTTCTTCCACCTCTTCAGCGGACGGGGAGTACGGCTCCAGAGCAATGATGACGCGGGCGAACTGACCCGAACCACCGGTCTGCTTCTTGTGGGTGTACTCGAACTTCTCGACCGGCTTGCGGATGGTCTCGCGGTAAGCAACCTGCGGGTTACCGATGTTTGCTTCGACCTTGAACTCGCGCTTCATGCGGTCAACCAGGACGTCGAGGTGGAGCTCGCCCATACCGCCGATAACGGTCTGGCCGGTTTCCTCATCCAGGTGAACGGTGAAGGTCGGGTCCTCTTCAGCCAGACGCTGAATAGCGGTACCCAGCTTCTCCTGGTCAGCCTTGGACTTTGGCTCAATAGCAACGGAGATAACCGGATCCGGGAAGGACATGGACTCCAGAACGATCGGAGCATCCTGTGCACACAGGGTGTCACCGGTGGTGGTGTCCTTCAGACCAATGAAGGCGTAGATGTTACCTGCCACTGCCTCGTCAACAGGGTTCTCCTTGTTGGCGTGCATCTGGAACAGCTTACCGACGCGCTCCTTCTTGTCCTTGGTGGAGTTCAGGACCTGCTGGCCAGGCTCCACACGACCGGAGTAAACGCGGACGAAGGTCAGCTTGCCGAAGAACGGGTGAGCAGCAATCTTGAATGCGAGAGCGGAGAACGGCTCATCCTTAGACGGCTTACGGACCATATCGACGTCCTCGTCGCCCATCTGGTGGCCGTGAACCTCACCGATGTCCAGCGGATTCGGCAGGAAGTCAATGACAGCGTCGAGCAGCGGCTCAACACCCTTGTTCTTGTACGCGGTACCACAGTAGACCGGGTAGACCTCAGAGTTGATAACCATCTTGCGGATGGCGCCCTTGATCTCGTCCATGGTCAGCTCTTCGCCACCGAAGTACTTCTCCATGAGCTCCTCGTCGGACTCAGCGACGGTCTCAATGAGCTTCTCACGGTACTCGTTAGCCTTGTCGACCATGTCCGCCGGAATCTCCTCGACCTGCGCAGGAGTACCGATCTCAACCTTGCCCGGCCACATGAGGGCCTTCATCTCCAGCAGGTCAACAACGCCGTCGAAGTCATCCTCAGCGCCAATCGGCAGCTGCATAACCAACGGCTTAGCACCGAGGCGGTCAACGATGGTGCCAACGGTGTAGTAGAAGTCAGCGCCCAGCTTGTCCATCTTGTTGACGAAGCAAATACGCGGGACATCGTACTTCTGAGCCTGACGCCAAACCTGCTCAGACTGCGGCTCGACACCTTCCTTACCGTCGAAGACTGCGACGGCACCGTCGAGCACACGCAGGGAACGCTCAACCTCAACGGTGAAGTCGACGTGGCCCGGGGTATCGATGATGTTGATCTGGTTGTCGTTCCAGAAACAGGTCACAGCAGCGGAGGTAATGGTGATACCGCGCTCCTTCTCCTGCTCCATCCAGTCGGTGGTAGCGCCACCATCGTGAGTCTCGCCGACCTTGCGGTTAATACCCGTGTAGTACAGGATGCGCTCAGTCGTAGTCGTCTTACCAGCATCGATGTGCGCCATGATGCCGATGTTGCGGACCTTGTGGAGGTCCTTCTTAACGGGAAGTGCACCTTCAGCCACTTGATTCCCCACTCGTTTCAAATCGGTTTGGCGGTGAGACTCAATTACGGGATTGCAATTGGCCGTCAAATCCGCCGTCGGTCGGGTTTGCTTTATCTATAATGCCACCGTCTTGGCGCGAAGTCGCGCCGTGACGTACACCTATTGCGTAAATTCTACGCAAGACATCGGGTGTAAGCGCCGGGCTGGCCCCTATTGAGTGACCCTTAAAGATCTGTGGACCGCGACCGACGCGCGCCGTTGACATACCGGCAGCTGCTCTACGACGGTGACCACTCGCGGCCTCCGTCGATAAGCGATTACCAGCGGTAGTGAGCGAATGCGCGGTTTGCTTCCGCCATCTTGTGAGTGTCCTCACGACGCTTGACGGATGCACCCAGGCCGTTGGATGCATCGAGAATCTCGTTAGCGAGACGCTCGGTCATGGTGTTCTCACGGCGCTGACGGGAGAACATCAGCAGCCAGCGCAGTGCCAGCGTGGTGCCACGGCCCGGACGAACCTCGACCGGGACCTGGTAGGTGGCGCCACCAACACGGCGGGAACGAACCTCAAGAGCCGGCTTGACGTTCTCGATTGCGCGCTTCAGAGTCAGCACCGGATCAGTACCGGTCTTCTCTTCGCACAGCTCAAGTGCACCGTAGACGATGCGCTCTGCAGTCGACTTCTTACCGTCGATCAGAACCTTGTTGACCAGCTGCGACACCAGAGGGGAGCCGTAGACCGGGTCGTTGACGACAGGACGCTTCTGTACTGGGCCCTTACGTGGCATGGCTTACTTCTCCTTCTTTGCGCCGTAGCGGGAACGAGCCTGCTTGCGGTCCTTGACACCCTGGGTGTCGAGGGAACCACGGACGATCTTGTAGCGGACACCCGGGAGGTCCTTAACACGACCACCGCGAACGAGCACCATGGAGTGCTCCTGCAGGTTGTGGCCCTCACCCGGAATGTAAGCCGAAACCTCGATACCAGAGGTCAGACGAACACGAGCGACCTTACGAAGAGCCGAGTTCGGCTTCTTCGGGGTGGTGGTGTAAACACGGGTGCAAACGCCGCGGCGCTGAGGGGAACCCTTCAGAGCTGCGGTTGCAACCTTAGCCTTCTTGTCATGGCGGCCCTTGCGGACCAGCTGCTGAATAGTGGGCATGAAGCCTCTTTCTGTTTTCAATCCTCGCTGGACATTCTCACGACCGATGCCAACCGCAGCGGAGTAACCACCTTCCGTGTGAATGCATCACAAGAAAAGTTATTACTCATCCAGTGGTGAGCCCATCGGTTGAACGCAAGAAATGGAGGGATTTTGAACGTGCGAAACCCAGTCAGCCGCTCTCGCTGGCCTACTGGGTAATGTCTCAAGTTCCCAATTCTTTTCTGGGATCGTTGTATAACAGTACGCGAGCTGCGGGTTTAGTCCAAACACCCTGGTAATGGCCTATAAATTTCAAGCACTTTGAGCGCTTGTGGGCTTGGTGATCAAATTTTTGGGTGTTCAGCACGGCGCGCCTCGCCCCAAAAGACGCAGACGTTACTATGCCGGTTTGAATTGATAACTCGGCCAATTCTGCCGTCCGTTCGGTTTGCCCATAGTACTGTCCTGCATCAGCGCTGGAGAAACTTAATCGCCATGTTCACCACAGGCGAATGCCTTCTTCATTGCCAGCAGTGTACTGGCAGCGTATAGGTGGGGACATGTCTAAAAAGGTTATTGTCATTGGCGGCCACGGCAAGGTGGCCCAAATCTCTACTCCCCTACTTATCGACGATGGCTACGAGGTCACGTCTGTTATACGCAACCCCGACCAGGTTCCGGATATCGAGGCTCTCGGCGCCACACCAGCCGTTTACGACATCGCCAGTCTCTCGACCGAACAGTTTGCGGACCTTCTCAGCGCGCACGACGCTGTGATTTGGTCCGCCGGCGCTGGTGGAGGTTCACCAGAACGGACGTACGCGATCGACCGCGACGCAGCTATTACTTCGATTGCCGCAGCCGAGCAGGCTGGCGTTAAGCGCTACGTGATGGTCTCTTACTTTGGTGCGGGCCACGACCATGGCGTTCCAGAGGATCACAGCTTCTTTGCCTATGCCGAGTCCAAGGCTGCAGCCGACGAAGCGCTGCGCGCTTCAAACCTGGAATGGACCATTCTCGGCCCGAGTGCGCTCACGCTCAACGAGGGCCAGGATTCCATCGACACCACGGCGGACAAGGCAGGCGAGGTCGCTCGCGCGACCGTTGCCAATGTCATCGCGCAGGCCGTGTTCAACGAGGCTACCGTTGGTCGCATGATTAACTTCAACGAGGGCAACACCCCGATTGCAGAGGCTCTCAAGATGTAGAGGAGGGAGGTCGGGACGGAACCCCTAGGCCCTTCCTCCCCTGCCCCTTGCCTCTGTTCCTATCGCCTTTCTTCAGTCTCCAGCCGAGTTTTCCAGTTGGGTTGCCTCGACAAAGAAAAATCCTCCGGCACGACCGTGACGAACTAGCAACCCGCTAGTAAGCCACAACTGTGCCGGAGGATTTTTCCGGTTGCCACCTAACAGTTAGCGCACGAAGCCCCAACTGTCAGGCGAGGTGCTTTGCCAGACAGTGACCGAGGGAATTCTCCCGCTCCCCCCCAGCCGCTGCCGCAAAGCTATTGATTTCTACTCGAAGGTTCCGATGTCATCCAGCGGAACTGCGGAACCGACCTGATCGATGCCGTAGGTGTCCTCGGCACCGTAGAAGCCCTCGCCGAAGGAAGCGAACGGGGCGGCTGCCTGGCGGGCAGCTTCCTCAGTCGGCTCAACCGTGATGTTGCGGTAGCGCGAGATACCCGTACCAGCCGGGATCAGCTTACCGATGATCACGTTCTCCTTCAGGCCGATGAGCTTATCCGAGCGCTTGTTGATAGCGGCGTCGGTAAGCACGCGCGTCGTCTCCTGGAAGGAGGCGGCGGACAGCCAGGACTCGGTGGCCAGCGATGCCTTGGTAATACCCATCAGCACGCGACGGCCTTCGATGACGCTGCCACCGGAGGCGACAATCTCGCGGTTCTTCGCCATGACCGTGGAGCGCTCGACCAGTGCACCTGGCAGCAGTTCGGAGTCACCTGGCTTAGACACAATCACGCGGCGCAGCATCTGGCTGACGATAACCTCGATGTGCTTGTCGTGAATGGCCACACCCTGATCACGGTAGACCGACTGGACTTCCTCGATGAGGTGGCGCTGGACGCCTCGGCGGCCCAGAACCTCGAGGACCTCGTGCGGATCGGCAGCGCCCTTGAGCAGCTGCTGACCCTTGACCACATGGTCACCATCGCGGATGGCGCGACGACGGCCATCGACAGTGATTTCAGCCAGGCCCTGACGCTTGGACAGCTTGTCGTAAACAACCTCGTCTTCGCTGTTGGCATCCGGGATGAGGGTGAGCGTGTAGAAGTGCTCGTCCTCCTCCAGGCGCACGCGACCGTTTTCGCGGACCAGCGGAGCCTTGTTCTTCGGCACGCGGGCCTCAAACAGCTCCTGGACACGCGGCAGACCACCGGTAATGTCGCCACCGACACCACCCTGGTGGAACGTACGCATGGTCAGCTGGGTACCCGGCTCACCAATGGACTGCGCAGCAACAATACCGACAGCCTCTCCGATGTCGACCAGCTTGCCGGTTGCCATCGAGCGACCGTAACACTTGGCACAGACACCGGTTGCGGTGGAACAGGTCAGAACCGAGCGGACCTTGACTTCCTTGACACCGTGGCTGAGAGCCAGGGTGATGTGGTCGTCGTTCAGGTCGGTGTCAGCCGAGATAAGGACATTGCCCTCAGCGTCGGTGACATCGGCTGCCAGCACACGAGCAATCGCGGCAGTCTCGACGTACTTCGCACGACGAATCTCGCCGGTCGGGTTACCGGCTGCGTCCAGAACATCCTCGCCGATCTCGACAATGACACCATCGTGGGTGCCACAGTCCTCTTCGCGAACGATGACGTCCTGCGCAACGTCGACCAGACGACGGGTCAGGTAACCCGAGTCAGCGGTACGAAGCGCGGTATCGGCCAGACCCTTACGGGAACCGTGCGAGTTGTTGAAGTACTCGAGAACCGACAGGCCTTCGCGGAAGGAGGTCTTAATCGGACGGGTGATGTATTCACCACGCGGGTTCGTAACCATGCCCTTCATGCCGGCCAGCGAGTGAATCTGGCCCATGTTACCGGCAGCACCCGACTTCACGATCATCGGAATCGGATTGTCATCCGGGTACAGAGCCTCGACCTTTTCACCGACCTCAGCCGTCGCGGCCTTCCACAGGTTAACCAGCGACTCGTGACGCTCAGCAGCCGAGAGCTTACCGCGGCGGAACTTCTTCTCCACCGTGGCGGCCTTCTCTTCGTAGCCGTTCAGGATCTCCCGCTTGTTCGGGAGAACCAGCACGTCAGACATAGCAATGGTGACACCAGAACGGGTAGCCCAGTAGAAACCAGCATCCTTGAGCTTGTCGACGGTCTGAGCGACCGTGATCATCGGGTACTTGGCAGCCAAGTCGTTGATGATCGCAGCCTGCGGCTTCTTAGCCATAACGCCTTCGACGTATGGGTAGTTCCACGGCAGCAGGTCGTTGAACATAACGCGACCCAGCGTGGTCGAAGCCAGCCAGGTATCGCCCTTGTTCCAACCGTCTGGGAACTGCTCGGCCTCAATCTCGGCCGGCGGACGCAGGTGGCTGATGCGAACCTTAATCGGGCTCTGCAGGCCAATTGCACCGCGGTCGTAAGCCATGATGGCCTCGGCCGGGCTGGTGTAAATACCCTGCTCCGGTGCGTCCTCGGTGGCATCCTGGTGGCCACCCGGCAGCTCCGGCTTCTCCAGCGTCAGGAAGTACAGGCCAGTGACCATATCCAGACGCGGCATAGCCAGCGGCTTACCGGAAGCCGGTGACAGAATGTTGTTCGAGGACAGCATCAGGACACGAGCCTCGGCCTGTGCTTCAGCGGACAGCGGCAGGTGGACTGCCATCTGGTCACCGTCGAAGTCAGCATTGAAAGCTTCACATGCCAGTGGGTGCAGCTGAATTGCCTTACCCTCAACCAGGACCGGCTCGAACGCCTGAATACCCAGGCGGTGCAGCGTAGGTGCACGGTTCAGCAGGACCGGGTGTCCGGTAATGACATCTTCGAGGACGTCCCAGACCTCTGGGCGCTGACGCTCAACCATGCGCTTTGCGCTCTTGATGTTCTGCGCGTAGCTCTTGGCCACGAGCTCCTTCATCACGAACGGCTTGAACAGCTCGAGAGCCATCAGCTTCGGCAGACCACACTGGTGCAGCTTCAGCTGCGGGCCGACGATAATAACCGAACGGCCGGAGTAGTCAACACGCTTACCCAGCAGGTTCTGACGGAAACGACCCTGCTTACCCTTGAGCAGGTCGCTCAGGGACTTCAGCGGGCGGTTACCCGGACCAGTGACCGGGCGGCCACGACGCCCGTTGTCGAACAGTGCGTCAACGGATTCCTGAAGCATGCGCTTCTCGTTGTTGACGATGATCTCCGGAGCGCCGAGGTCGATCATGCGCTTCAGGCGGTTGTTGCGGTTGATGACACGACGGTAGAGGTCGTTCAAGTCCGAGGTCGCAAAGCGGCCACCGTCGAGCTGCACCATCGGGCGCAGCTCCGGCGGAATCACCGGGATGCAGTCAAGCACCATAGCGGCCGGGTCGTTGCCGGACTGCAGGAATGCAGTGACAACCTTCAGGCGCTTGAGGGCGCGCATCTTCTTCTGTCCCTTGCCGTCGCGAATAATCTCGCGCAGCTCCTCGGCCTCCTTGGCCAGGTCGAAGTTGCGGATCAGGGTCTGAATAGCCTCAGCACCCATACCACCGGTGAAGTAGTCCTCGTAGCGGTCGACGAGCTCGGTGTAAATACCCTCGTCGATAATCATCTGCTTCGGCTCGAGCTTGATGAAGGTGTTCCAAATCTCATCGAGACGATCCAGCTCGCGCTGGGCGCGCTCACGGATGTGGCGCATCTCGCGCTCGGCTGCAGACTGAACCTTCTTGCGGGCGTCAGCCTTGGCACCGGCTGCCTCGAGCTCAGCCAGATCCTCTTCCAGGGTCTGGGCGCGCTCGGCCAGCTCCTGGTCGCGGTCGTCCTCAACCAGCTTCTTGTCCACGAGCATGTCTGCTTCGAGGGTTTCCTGGTCGTTGTGGCGAGCCTCTTCATCCACAGAAGTGATGATGTTGGCAGCGAAGTAGATGATCTTTTCCAGATCCTTCGGAGCCAAGTCGAGCAGGTAGCCGAGGCGGGACGGCACACCCTTGAAGTACCAGATGTGAGTGACCGGAGCGGCCAGCTCAATGTGGCCCATGCGCTCACGGCGAACCTTCGACTTGGTCACCTCAACGCCACAGCGTTCACAGATGATGCCCTTGAAGCGAACGCGCTTGTACTTACCACAAGCACACTCCCAGTCACGGGTCGGGCCGAAGATACGCTCACAGAAAAGGCCATCCTTTTCCGGCTTCAGCGTACGGTAGTTAATCGTCTCGGGCTTCTTGACCTCACCGCGAGACCAGCGGCGGATGTCGTCGGCGGTAGCGAGCCCAATCCGGAGCTCGTCAAAGTTGTTGACGTCGAGCACCTGTTTTCCCTTTCCCTCCGCATCGAAGTAATGCGGAAACCAAATTCTCTGCGGAGGTTTTTGTACGTTGTCGTCTGTGTTGGGTTATTCGCGAGTTAGGGCTTCCCGACCCTGATACTCACGCAATGTTTCGTCGTTAAGCGAGAAACTATGCGGAGTCAGCGTCGGAACGCTCATCGCGGGACAGGTTAATGCCGAGGGATGCGGTCGCGTGGTCGAGTTCCTCATCGTCGGAGGAGCCCAACTCAACCGGAACGCCGTCGGCCGAAAGGACCTCAACGTTCAGGCAGAGCGACTGCAGTTCCTTCAGAAGCACCTTGAACGACTCCGGAATACCCGGATCCGGAATGTTGTCGCCCTTCACGATTGCCTCGTAGACCTTGACGCGGCCAACCACGTCATCGGACTTGATGGTGAGCAGCTCCTGCAGGGTGTAGGCAGCGCCGTATGCCTGCATTGCCCACACCTCCATCTCACCGAAGCGCTGACCACCGAACTGGGCCTTACCACCCAGCGGCTGCTGGGTAATCATGGAGTACGGACCGGTGGAACGAGCGTGAATCTTCTCGTCGACCAGGTGGTGCAGCTTCAGCATGTACATGTAGCCCACCGAAACCGGGAACGGGAACTTCTCGCCAGAGCGGCCGTCGAACAGCGTGGCCTTACCGTCAGCGTTGACCAGCACCTCGCCGTCACGGTTCGGGCGGGACGACGCGAGCAGACCAGCGAGCTCCTCGTTCTCAGCACCGTCGAACACTGGGGTTGCGACCAGGGAGTCGGACGGAACGTCGTGCAGGTCTGCCGGAAGACGCTTAGCCCAATCCGGGTCGCCCTCAATGCTCCAGCCGGCCTTCGCCAGCCAGCCGAGGTGAACCTCGAGGACCTGGCCGATGTTCATACGACGCGGAACACCGTGGGTGTTCAGAATGATGTCGACCGGGGTGCCGTCCGGCAGGAACGGCATGTCCTCCTGCGGCAGGATCTTGCCGATAACACCCTTGTTACCGTGGCGACCTGCCATCTTGTCGCCGTCCTGGATCTTGCGCTTCTGCGCAACGTAGACGCGGACCATCTCGTTGACACCCGGTGCCAGGTCGTCATCGTCTTCACGGGAGAAGACGCGGACGCCGATGACCTTGCCGGACTCACCGTGCGGAACACGCATGGAGGTGTCACGGACCTCGCGGGACTTCTCGCCGAAGATAGCGCGCAGCAGGCGCTCCTCCGGAGTCAGCTCAGTCTCGCCCTTCGGCGTGGTCTTAGCGACCAGGATGTCACCGTCGCGAACGTCGGCACCGATGCGGACGATACCGCGGTCATCCAGATCCTTCAGCATCTCCTCGGATGCGTTCGGGATGTCACGGGTGATTTCCTCCGGACCCAGCTTGGTGTCGCGGGCATCAATCTCGTGCTCCTCGATGTGAATCGAGGTCAGGATGTCCTCCTCAACCATGCGCTGGTTCAGGATGATGGCGTCCTCGTAGTTGTGTCCTTCCCACGGCATGAATGCCACGAGCAGGTTCTTACCAAGTGCCATCTCACCGTTGTCGGTACCCGGACCGTCAGCGATGACCTGGCCGGCCTCAACACGCTGGCCTTCGTCAACCAGAGGCTTCTGGTTGTAGCAGGTGCCCTGGTTGGTGCGTTCAAACTTGCGCAGCAGGTAGGTGTGGCGCTGGCCCTCATCATCCATGATGGTGATGAAGTCTGCCGACACGGTCTCGACCACACCGGTGGCCGAAGCGACAATGACATCGCCGGCGTCGTAAGCAGCACGCTGCTCCATACCAGTACCGACGAACGGAGCCTCCGAACGCAGCAGCGGCACAGCCTGGCGCTGCATGTTCGCACCCATCAGGGCACGGTTAGCGTCGTCGTGCTCGAGGAACGGAATCATGGCGGTAGCCACGGAGACCATCTGACGCGGGGAAACATCGAGGTAGTCGACCTCATCGGCGCGGACGGACTCGACGTCACCACCCTTCTTACGAACAGACAGGGTCTCCTGAACGAAGTGGCCGTTCTCGTCGATCGGGGTGTTGGCCTGCGCGACGACGTAGCGGTCTTCCTCATCAGCGGTGAGGTAGTCGACCTCGTCGGTGATGACACCATCGCGGACGCGACGGTACGGAGTCTCAATGAAACCGAACGGGTTCACGCGTGCGTAGCAGGACAGCGAACCAATCAGGCCAATGTTCGGACCCTCTGGGGTCTCAATTGGACACATGCGACCGTAGTGGGACGGGTGAACGTCTCGAACCTCAAGGCCAGCACGGTCACGGGTCAGACCACCCGGGCCCAGTGCAGACAGACGACGCTTGTGGGTCAGACCCGACAGCGAGTTGTTCTGGTCCATGAACTGGGACAGCTGGGAAGTACCGAAGAACTCACGGATAGCCGCGGAAACCGGGCGCACGTTAATCAGGGTGGTCGGCTGGATCGACTCCACGTCCTGAGTGGTCATGCGCTCACGAACCACGCGTTCCATGCGGGACAGACCCACGCGGACCTGGTTCTGAATCAGCTCGCCTACGGTACGCAGACGACGGTTACCGAAGTGGTCGATATCGTCGGTCTCAACCGGGATCTCAACACCTTCCGGCGAGGTCATAACATTCTCGCCGTCGTGCAGGCGCACAAGGTATTCGATGGTGGTAGCAATATCCTGCTCGGTCAGAACCATCTCGCCGGAGGCATCAGCGCCCAGACCCAGCTTGCGGTTGACCTTGTAGCGACCGACCTTAGCCAGGTCGTAGCGCTTCGGCTTGAAGAAGTTGTTCTCCAGCAGAGCCAACGCGGACTCGCGCGTCGGCGGCTCACCCGGGCGCTGCTTGCGGTAAATCTCCAGCAGAGCCTCGTCGGTGTTTGCAACACCGTCCTTCTCCAGGGTGGCCATCATGATCTCAGAGAAGCCGAAGCGCTCCTTGATCTCCTCGGTGGTCCAGCCGAAAGCCTTCAACAGAACCGTGACCGGCTGGCGACGCTTACGGTCAATACGAACGCCGACGGTGTCCCGCTTGTCGACGTCGAACTCCAGCCACGCACCGCGCGACGGAATAATCTTCACCGAGTGCAGCGGGCGCTCGGTGGACTTGTCGATGGTCTCATCGAAGTAGACGCCCGGAGAGCGCACCAGCTGAGAAACAACGACACGCTCAGTTCCGTTGACGATGAACGTACCCTTGTCCGTCATCATCGGGAAGTCACCGATGAAGACAGTCTGGCTCTTGATCTCACCGGTCTCGCGGTTGGTGAACTCCGCGGTGACGTAGAGGGGAGCCGAGTAGTTGATGTCCTTATCCTTGGACTCATCCACGGTGTTCTTAACGGAGTCGAACCATGGGTCCGACAGCGTCAGGGACATCTTCTGGGAGTAGTCCTCAATCGGAGAGAGCTCTTCTAGAATATCTTCGAGACCGCTGGTAACCCGAGCGTCTTCTCCGAGCTCCTCCTGGCGACGAGCACGCCACTCAGGCGTGCCAATGAGCCATGCGAAAGACTCACGCTGCAGGTCGAGCAGACCAGGAACCGCAATCGGCTCCTGAATCTTTGCAAACGAGTACCTCTTCGAAGCTCCGGGAATACCGGTTACTGCCTTGGTCTGGCGGGAGACTGCCAAGATGCGTCCTTCCAGCACCTCACGCGGTGGAGCACACCGGCAACCGGTGGTGCGCTCCGCCCGCTTGGTTTATACGCGATTCAAGTTGCAGGAATCATTTCTGTTGCGCACCGGGATACTTTGCGTCTAACCTTTGGTCACACACGAAAGTGATTCCCCCGCCACTTGGCCTCCAAGACCAGCCTTTAAAGGCGAGCCCCGAGCCCTAACGGCGGCGCCGCAGCAACTCCTTTAACAGCTAGATGCACGAAAAACGGTGCTACATAATAGCCCCGCGCTCCGAGCGCAAACTATAAAAGAGCTGGCGACAGATACACTAATTCCAGCGCAACGATTTAGCCTATATCAAAAACTGGCAGTTGTCTAGTACAACTTGACAAATCGGGCGTGTCGCATTCACCCGTTACCGATATAACGATGAGGCCTGGGCGCTATGGCCGTCGTAAAGCGTTACTCTGCTTTACGACGGGTCGAAGGACGCACGATGCCCACGATTGCGATGAATACCAGAATTGAACCGGACGCAATGAGGCCGATTGACCACGGCTCTAGAGCTGGGCGCTGGAAATTCTGTATTGCGCCAAAGAGAAGCTGATTGGAAAGGCCTTCGTCCATCTTGCCGTTGAAGCGCAGGTAGTCCATGATCGGCTCGCCGTCGCGGGTCTCCCACCAAAGGTGGATGTCCTCGGCCATATCGATGACCGAGCCAGACTTGGGCTCAACCCACAAATCACGGGTGCCCTGGTACTGGAGGAAGCCGGACTTGTCATCCTGGGTTAGCTGAGAGACATAAGAACGGTACTTCTGGGCGAGATTCGTCTTCTCAATGTCCTGACGGAAATGCAGGACACGGTTACCACCGCGCTCCTCTTCCCCGACAAACTTTGCTGGTAAGGAATCGTGGAGGAGATCATCAAAAATCAGGTATTCCTTTTCCTCCGTGTCGGCCGGGAGCTTCACCCAGTTCCCCTCGAAAGCCACTGACCGTGGAACGCCCGCCATGCGGTCGACAAGCGTCGCAGGAGCCAGCGCCTCGCCGGTGAGTCGGTCGATGGTAACTGTCCAGATATTGGCCTCGATAAGCTCCGTCAGCGGGTCGGTGCCGATAACCTCAGGGGGAAGCTCACGCATTTCAGTCACGCCGACGCGGAGCGAAACCTTGTCCGCATCCGCGGGTTCGATGAGCACGCCGTGAAGCTGTCGCTGCAGCGGCGAGTGCACTTCTTCCCGCTTGCCCTCTTCGTTAATCCTGGTGGATACGCCGTCTTCCGCCCGCAGGGTATACGACACCGGCGGCAGGTCAAGCGGCATTTTGGGATCAACATTGAGCACTTTGGGCAGCAAAATGCCAGCAGCAAGCAGTGCGGTGCCTAGACCCAACAGAAGGATAGACAGAATTCTCGGCCGTGAGAGCATGTTAGATACTTTACAGGCCAATAAGGGTAATCAAGACAATGAGTGGGCTGGTTTTTGCCTCAACTCCCTGTGACGGGTGAGATTAGTGAGGTTTTGCCCGGGTCAGGCGGGTTAGCAAAGGCCCCAGAAACAAAAGAACCGCCAACCCCGGGCACGAAGCCCAGAATTGGCGGTCATAATTGGTAGCTTTAGGCCACTACCGGGGCCGAGGCAAGTAATTGAATTACTTGAGGGCAACCTTTGCGCCAGCCTCTTCCAGCTTAGCCTTAGCAGCCTCAGCGTCGTCCTTGGAAGCACCCTCCAGGATAGCCTTCGGAGCGGACTCAACCATCTCCTTAGCCTCCTTCAGGCCCAGGCCGGAGACGATCTCGCGGACAGCCTTAATAACGCCGATCTTCTTAGCGCCAGCGTCCTCGAGGACGACGTCGAACTCGTCCTTCTCCTCAGCAGCAGCCTCGCCGCCAGCAGCGCCTGCAGCAGCAACTGCAACCGGAGCAGCAGCGGTGACGTCGAACTCTTCCTCGAAAGCCTTCTTGAACTCGGTGAGCTCAACGAGGGTCATTTCCTTGAAAGCCTCGAGCAGTTCCTCAGTGGTGTACTTAGCCATGGATATTCTCCTATGAGTGTGGTGCGGCCGCTCCCCTCAGAGATCCCTGGGGTCGAAGCCGTCAAAGTGATATTGAAAAGTTTTTCGCGTGATTTAGTTCGCGTAGATCGCGAGCCGCTCGGGATTACTTCTTTTCCTCGAGTGCCGCAGCAAGGCGGGCAACCGAGGAGGTCGGAGCGTCGAGCAGGCCAGCGACGTTCGCCAGAACGCCGTTGAAGGCACCAGCCAGCTTTGCCAGCGTGGTCTCACGGTTATCCATATCCGCAAGAGCCTCGAACTGTGCTGCATCCATTGCAGCACCGTCCATGTAGCCGCCCTTGATCACGAGGTTCTTGTTGTCACCGGCGAACTTCTTAATCGCCTTAGCCGCATCCACAGCCTCGCCCTTGATGAAGGCGACTGCAGTCGGGCCGTTCAGGTGCTCATCAAGACCCTCAATCCCTGCCTCGTCGGCAGCGATCTTGATCATGGTGTTCTTGGCGACGGAGTACTTAACATCAGCACCGAGGGCGCGACGCAGTTCCGTGATTTCCGCAACGGACAGGCCGCGGTACTCAGTCAGCACGATAGCGTTGGACTCTTCAACGTCCTGCTTCAGCGCTGCAACAGCTGCAATCTTCTCAGCATTTGCTGCCATGTGTACTCTCGCCTCCTTCCTGGTCTTTGCAATTTTCCGCTCGGCCAAGTGAAGGATTCTTTTGCGCAAATACAACAAACGCCCCAATCCTCGCACAAGGATGGGGCGCACAATTCTTGTGGCATGTTCCACTTCAACTCCGCCGACCGCAAGGACAACAGGTGAAGTCAAACTGCGCAAGCGCTTCCAAGTCCTCCTGCGTGGGCCGCTCACTGTATTCCTACAATGAAACCTTCAATCCGCTTCTTTCAAAGCGAATGACCGACGGTCTTCGGTGAAACTTGAGTACCAACCTCCATCTTCCCAACTCGATGTTGGTACCGATTGGAAGCCGGTCAAACTTCGTGAAGAAACTTTATACCAGACCCTGGCAATTAACCAAATCGCCTATCCAAACCGCGCCGCACCTGGCTCTCCGAAGCGGCCGAACTCCAGGTCCTTCTCACGTTGCTGGACAATCATCTCGAGCTCGGCAAAGTACGCATTCAGGTCATCGTCGGCAAGCCAGAGCACTTGGTCGGCGTAGTCGAGTACCACGCGCACCATGTCGTCGGGATGCGCGTCTAACCTAGCGGCGTCGAGAATATCCACGGTCAGTGTCAGCGCCACACGCACGACCGGCGGAATCTGCAATGCCAGGCGCTGTTGCGCCACGACATTGCGCAGCTCCACGGCTTCCATCCGCGCAATGATGCGCAACAACCGCACTACGACGACCTGCGCCGCCCGAGCTTGCAGAGCTTCCTCCTCACTCATCCCCGGAAGCACCACAGAATCCTGGATATTGCGGCGAAGGACCTCAGCTACGCGCTCGTCCTCCCCTAGCCCCGTCAGTACCTCGCCCAGCAGCGTCTGCCCCGCGATGCGCAGGCAGGGCATGTCATAGGCATCGTCGCCCAACGAATCAAGGTACGAGATGAGCTGCGGTTCAATAATTCCGGAACCGTCGTCGAGCTGCGCCAGGCGATTAATCTCGCCGAGCGCCTCCAGCCCTTCTTCGGGTTCCAAAATTAACGTCATAGTCGCGATTTTAAGCAACAAACTTTGGCTGTGAGTCCATTTCGCCTGGATTAGTTGTTTGGATTAGCAATTCGCTTTACGACGTCTACCGCGCCCAAGCCCCCACCGCGCTATCGATACCCCTTATGCCAATGCAAAACCGCCACCTCACACACTGTGGGAAAGTGCGCGCGGCGGCGGTTTTAAAGAGCTTTGCTCAGAGTCGCTCTCGAGTGACTCATGAAGAGCACACTCACCTATCGGCTGATGCTGATTTAGGCGGTGTAGTCCTTGATCACGCTGGTGTCAACCGGGATGCCCGGGCCGTTGGTGGCGGAGACGGTGATCTTCTTCAGGTACTTACCCTTAGCAGCGGACGGCTTGAGGCGCATCAGCTCGTCGATAAGCGCACCGTAGTTCTCGGCCAGCTTCTCAGCGTCGAAGGAAGCCTTACCGATAACAGCCTGCAGGTTTGCAGCCTTGTCAACGCGGAAGGAAATCTTACCGCCCTTGATCTCGGTGACAGCCTTAGCGACATCCGGGGTAACGGTGCCGGTCTTCGGGTTCGGCATCAGACCACGCGGGCCGAGGATGCGAGCCACGCGACCAACCTTGGCCATCTGGTCCGGGGTAGCGATAGCAGCGTCGAAGTCGGTCCAACCGCCCTGAATCTTCTCGATCAGCTCCTCGGAGCCAACGAAGTCAGCGCCAGCCTCTTCAGCCTTGGTGGCGTTCTCGCCAGCAGCGAAGACGACAACGCGGACGGTCTTACCGGTGCCGTTCGGCAGGGAGACAGTGCCGCGAACCAGCTGGTCAGCCTTGCGCGGGTCAACGCCCAGGCGGATGGCGACGTCGATGGTGGCGTCGTAGTTCTTGGAGGAGGTCTCCTTGGCCAGGTTAGCGGCCTCGAGCGGAGAGTAGATGCGGCCGGCGTCGATCTTCTCGGCGGCGGCGCGGTATGCCTTAGAGTTCTTGCTCATGAAAAGTCCAATCTCAATTAAGTGAAATGGTTGGATTGTGGTGTGTAGCGGGCCGAAGCTGGCCCTACCACTTGATGAAGGAGCAGCTAAACGCTGACGGTTTACTTTGCGCCCTCGACGGTGATGCCCATGGAGCGAGCGGTACCGGCGATGATGCGTGCACCCATCTCGATGTCGTTAGCGTTCAGGTCCGGCTTCTTCAGCTCGGCGATTTCCTTGCACTGCTCCCAGGTCACGGAACCGACCTTGTTGGTGTGCGGAACGCCAGAGCCCTTCTGAATGCCAGCGGCCTTCAGCAGCAGCTTAGCTGCCGGCGGGGTCTTCAGAACGAAGGTGAAGGAGCGGTCTTCGTAGACGGAGATTTCAACCGGGACAACGTTGCCACGCTGGTTCTCAGTTGCTGCGTTGTAAGCCTTGCAGAACTCCATGATGTTGACACCATGGGCACCCAGTGCCGGACCAACCGGCGGAGCCGGGTTAGCCTGACCAGCCTGAATCTGCAGCTTAATAATCGCAGAAAGCTTCTTCTTCGGAGCCATCGGATTAACCTACTTCCTAGTTACCGGGGCACGCCGCCCCGATGAAAAGGCGACTCACCCCGTCCGGATGCCGACGCTTTACGACGACCCTTGCGCCCACGACCATCATGGCCGCTGGCGCTGGTCATCGAGTTGGTGCCAGCCACCGGGGATACGAATTACTTGGCGCATCTGTGCTCAAGGCACAAAAATGCACGCCTGGCTACGTTACCGCAGCGTATGGCGTGCATCAAAATCCGTTACCGGATTGGTTGTTCGAGAGAGCTAGCTGGTGCCTTTGCTCGGCGCTTGGCTTGCTGCCCGGCTTAGTGCGAGGCCCGCTTAGTGCGAGGCCTAGTTCAGCTTCTCGACCTCATCGATGCCCAGCTCGACCGGGGTCTCTCGACCGAAGATGGAAACCAGGGCCTTCATGCGGCCGGTGTCCGGGTCGATCTCGGAGATGGTCGCAGCCACAGATGCGAACGGGCCGGACAGGATGGTGACGGACTCGCCGACCTCGTAGTCGATGGCTACGGCCTTCTTCTCCGCCTGCGGCGCCGCTGCGACAGCCAGCTCACCGTCGGCATTTGCAGCTTCCTCAGCGGCGTCCGCGGTGATGGTCTCCTTCGGCATGAGGAACTTAGCGACCTCGCGAATCTTGACCTTGGACGGCTGACCCTCGCTACCGACGAAGGAAGTAACACCCGGGGTGTCGCGGACGACGGACCAGGACGGGTCATCCAGGCTCATGCGGACCAGAACGTAGCCCGGCAGCAGCTTGCGCTTAACGATCTTCTTCTTGCCGTCGTCCTTGCGCTCTTCGACTTCCTCAACCGGAACGATGACCTCGTGGATCTGCTCATCGACACCCATGGTCTGGGCGCGCATTTCCAGGTTGGTCTTCACCTTGTTCTCGTAGCCGGAGTAGCACTGGATGATGTACCAGTCGCCCGGACGACGCTTGAGCTCACGCTGGAACTCGCGCAGGCGCTTACGGTACTCGGCGTCTGCGTCAGCAGCTGCTTGCGCCTCAGCGTCAGCGGCGGTCTCCTCTGCCGGCGCTGCTTCTGCTGCAGCAGTGTCAGCTGCGGCTGCGTCGGCTGCGGCTGCACCCTCGGCCGGAGCTTCTACCTGAGCCGGTGCGCCCTGCGCATCCTGCTCAGTTGCGGCAGCATCCGCGGACTGGGCGTCGGAGAAAATATTCTGACCATCATTCATGTCGTGCTAACCCCTCTTGTATCTACATCAACGGTTCGCGACATTGGCATCTTCGCTCAAAGAGCCTTAAGAGCCAATATGCCATCCGCAATCACTTCGCACAGCAAGACACCAGCTGCGCTAACGAATAATCCCGCCGTCCGGAACTCGGAGGCGGGATGAAAAGCATCACTGCGAAACAGTATAACCGATTACTTGCCCAACACCGATCGGACACCCAGACCGGCCAGCGTGTCCACACCCCACACGAGAGCGATCATGGCAATCAGGAACAGGATCACGATGATGCTGTAGGTGACCATCTGGCGGCCGGTCGGCCAAATCACCTTGCGCAGCTCGTCAACAACCTGCTTGATGAAAACCAAAGGGTTACGAGTCGAAAGCTCGTTGGTCTCCTTCTCACGCGCAGGCTTCTTCGCCACGGTGGTCTGCGCGCCCGTCGCCTGGCGCTTACCGGACGGGCGAGCCGCCGCCTGGAAAGTCTGGTTTTCCTCAGACACGATGCTCCTTCGCTACTTCGTGCATATGAGACCTAAAGATACTGCACAGTGAAACTCAAACGTGAATTCTCCAAGGGCAAACTCCAGGGATGTTCTCCGGAGCCGAGCCCCCACTGTGCAGAGCAAGTCTGGTTCAGTGCGTAAATTCTAGCCGATTCTCCACACTATCGAAGAAATGCCCTTCGTGGGAACCGCGGGCTTCGAGATTCGATTCCGCTGCTGGCCTTGCAGCGATACTCACTGACGGCCACGTCACTGCTGCTTCGCCCTAGCTCGGGCTGCAAGCTTGGGCTGCTCGCTCGTGCGGCAAGCTTGGGCTGCTGGCTCGGGCTGCAAAAACGACGACCCACCAGACTACGGGCTGCAAATGTGAAACTGTGCGAGTTTGTGGCACTTTCAAGCCATTTTTACTTTCAAGCCATTTTTCGAGCCATTTTTGCCATAACCGCAGTCAGTAACTCGCATTGACCCACCGCCGCCGAATATAAACGAAAAACCCGCCACCCAGACGCTTTTTCATACGCCCTGGATGACGGGTACTTGCAGGGGCGACAGGACTCGAACCTGCAACCTGCGGTTTTGGAGACCGCTGCTCTACCAATTGAGCCACGCCCCTTCACCACCAGCAAAAGAACTTTCCAGCCCTTAGCTGACAATGTCCCACCTTACTGCATTGAAGCATTATCAAGGCGGGGTTCGACGAACATCACTGTCCGTAGTAGCGATGGGGGGGATCGAACCCCCGACCTCACGATTATGAGTCGTGCGCTCTCACCATCTGAGCTACATCGCCCCTATTCTCTACCGGACATAAGTCCGTATAAAAGAACAGAGCCCCCTGACAGAATCGAACTGTCGACCTTTTCCTTACCATGGAAACGCTCTGCCGACTGAGCTAAGGGGGCATCAGCATCCATTGAACTCAGCACGTAACTCCGGGCCAATTGTTGACCGCTTCGTTTCGCTCTGTGCTCTCCGTGAAGCCTTGCAAAGATTAACCCGAAATCACCGCTGAGCACAAATCAGCAGGTAGGCAGCGGTATTTCTTGTCACGTTTGCTGACATTTTTGCGCGCACTTATGGATAATCTATTCACTTATCGATGAGCCCCAGCGGAACCATAAGTGAATAGCTCATCGATGGGTGGCCGCCCCTAACCCGAAACCCCTAACCCAACCCCCTAGCCCGAACCCCTAACCCAAACCCTGCCCCGTATCCCCACCAACGGCCCCTACAAAAAAATCACCGCGAGAAAGTTCTCGCGGTGATTTCACTGTGCCAGATGATGGATTCGAACCAACGAAGGCAATGCCGACGGATTTACAATCCGCTCCCTTTGGCCGCTCGGGCAATCTGGCGTGCACTCTTAAACGGTGCGAATGGAATGCTACCCACTACTCTGTCATTTACACAAATCGGCAGGTCGAGAGGATATTTCCCTACCTGGATTCACCCCTCAGCAGAGCTCAGCCCAGAGGAGAGCTCACCTCGGAGCAGTGCTCGCCCCTAGACCCATCTCGCCGATGGAGCTCAATCCGCTACCCCACGCGCTCCACGGTGTAGCGAGCAACGTGACGCAGGGCCTCCTTGGCCGCACAGTCAGGAAGGTCAGCGATGACGCGGTCGGACTCATCCAGCAGTTCATTGACCTTCTCCATCGCGCGAGCCACACCGTTGGTCTGAGCCAAAAGCTCGAGGGCCTCGTCGACAAGCGCGTCGTCGGAGACTGGGCCGACGAGAATCTCACGGAGGCGGTCAGCGGCTGGGGTATCCTCCTGCAGCGCGTAGAGCACCGGCAGCGTGAAGACGCCCTCGCGCAAGTCAGTACCCGGAGTCTTGCCGGACTGATCGGTATTGGAGGAGATGTCGATGATGTCGTCGACAATCTGGAAAACGATACCGATTAGTTCGCCATAGCGGCGCAGCGCGTTGGAAATCTCGGCGGACGCACCGGCGTGATAGGCGCCGAGATAACCGGCCGATGCGATGAGCACACCGGTCTTTTCGGCAATGACCTTCAGGTAGCGCTCGATGCGCTCTTCTATCGGCAGGTCCAAGTCGTTGAGGCACTCTCGCATCTGACCTGTGACAAGAACACCGAAGGTCTCAGCGAAGTGAGCCACGCTCTCGGAGCCGAGCTCTGCCAGCAGGCGGGACGCAGCAGCGAAGAGGTAGTCACCGGCCAGAATGGCGACGGTGTTGTCCCAGCGCGAGTTTGCGGAGGGCACGCCGCGGCGCTTATCCGCTTCATCCATGACGTCGTCGTGGTAGAGCGTCGCCAGGTGCGTCAGCTCCAGCACCGTCGCGGCGGTGATGACCTTATCGCTCTCCGGGTTCTCCCCGAACTGCGCGGCCAGCATGGTAAACATCGGGCGGAAGCGCTTACCACCAGCGTGAGCTAGGTGGGAAACCCGTTCGACTAGGAAGTCCTCGCCGCGCCCCAGCTCGGTAATCAGGAGGTCCTCGCTCTTGCGCATTCCCTCGGTGATTGTTGCTTCCAGCGCCTCATCAACGAAGTGAGAACTAGTGGCGGTGTGCTCACCAGTGCCCTGAGCACTTCCGGAACTAAGCCCGGAGTAGTCTCCAGTACGCATTCGAGACCTGCCTAACTGACGATAAAAGATAAGAAACTGCTAAATAAACTACCTTACGAGCATAGTGGCTAGCAGACCAGTTCCCATATTTGTTTCAACGTCGTTATACGCTGGGGCAATGACCTCAAGCCCGATTTCGCGAGTTTCCCCCACGTTCGACGGCACCGTCGCTCTACCCAGCAGCACTGACGTGCTCATTGTTGGCGCAGGCCCCACCGGCTCCGCAGCCGCAATTCACGCCGCCCGCGCCGGTTTTTCGGTCACTGTGGTCGACTCCCAGCGCTTCCCACGCGACAAAACTTGTGGCGACGGGCTCACTCCTCGCGCCATCGCTGAGCTACGTCGCCTAGGGCTTGACGACGAGCTCCTGCGCCACAACCGCAACCGCGGACTCAAGCTGCACGGCTTCGGCGGCTCCATCACCGCACCTTGGCCAGATGATGCCTCCGGCACTTTCCCCGCTGTCGGATCCGCGATGCCGCGAGTTGAGCTCGACACTTTCTTGCTCAATGCCGCCGCTGATGCCGGTGCGCAGGTCTTTGATGGAGTCGCAGCGCGGAAGGTGGTTCTCGGAGCGCTGAACACTGGCGGCACGCGAGGGCACGGCGTGCGCGCGGTGGAGCTTTCCGACCGCGAGGGCAAGCCACACACCATCTCGGCCCGCTGGTTGCTCGTGGCCGATGGGGTCCGCAGTACCGTCGGCAAGCAGCTGGGGCGTGCGTGGCATCGAGACAGCGTCTTTGGCGTGGCCGCACGGTCGTATGTCAGCTTCGACAGCGCAGACGTAGCGGATGACTGGATTCACTCGCACCTGGAACTGCGCGACTCCGAAGGGCATACGCACCCGGGCTATGGCTGGATTTTCCCGCTGGGCGAGGGCCGGGCGAATGTGGGGTGTGGGGCGCTGGCGACGTCGGCACGCCCGGCGCGCACGAATGTGAAGAAGTTGCTGCGTGAGTACCACGGACAGGTTCGCGATCAGTGGCAGATGAGCGAGCCGGAGCACGTGACGTCGGCGCTGCTGCCGATGGGCGGTGCCGTGTCGAATGTGGCGGGGCCGAACTGGGCGTTGCTCGGCGATGCGGCGTGCTTAGTCAACCCGCTCAACGGTGAGGGCATTGACTACGGCATGGAGTCGGCGCGACTGGCAGTGGAGCTGATTAGTTCGATTGGTGCGAGCCGCGATGGGCTGACGCACTCCTGGCCCGCCCTACTTCGCGAGCACTACGGCACCGGTTTCTCGCTAGCTCGCAAGTTGGCGCTGACGCTGACGTACCCGAGCTTCCTTCCTACGGTCGGCCCGCTGACCATCGGTGCCCCGTGGGGCAGTCAGCTCATGGGTGTTGCCGCACGCCTGATGGGAAACCTGGTCACGGAACACGACCGCGACGTAGTGGCGCGACTGTGGCGCGCTTCGGGGCGGGCGGCGCTGGCCTCCGATAAGTGGTTCGGACGCCAGCCCTGGCAGTAGGAATCGCTTTACGACGGGCCCTGCGACCCAGCCCGATTGCGAGCTAGCGAGCTACTGTGCGGGCTTGGTTGCCGAGTGCAGCGCTGCGATACCGAAGGTGAGATTCTGCCAACCGGCATCCTCCCAGCCAGAGGCATTGATGTCGCGGGCGAGCTGCGGCTGGTTTGGCCAGGCGCGAATCGACTCCGCCAAGTACACGTAGGCCTCCGGGTTCGAGGAGACGACCTTGGCGATCTGCGGAAGTGCCCGCATCAGGTATTCCTTGTAGAAGGTGCTGAACACCGGCACCACTGGGGTGGAGAACTCACAGACTGTCAGCTGGCCGCCCGGCTTGGTCACGCGAGCTAGCTCAGCGAGGCCCGCCTTGTAGTCCACGATGTTGCGCAGACCGAAGCTGATGGTCACCGCGTCGAAAGTGTTGTCCGGGAATGGCAGCTTCATGCCGTCACCGCAGACCTTGGGAACATCGCGGTGTGCACCGGCCTTGAGCATGCCTCGGGAGAAGTCACAGGCAACGACGTATGCGCCAGACTTTGCCAACTCCACCGAGGAAACAGCCGTACCGGCGGCCAGGTCGAGGACCTTCTGGCCGGGCTGCAGGTTCAGGCGCTTTGCCGTGCGCACGCGCCAGTAGTGGTCAATACCACCGGTGAGCACGGTATTGGTGATGTCGTAATTCTTCCCCACGCCGTCGAACATCGAGGCGACTTCGCTGGGATTTTTCGTTAAATCAGCCCTAGACACGATGTCCAGATTACGCGACCGACTTCTGACGCGTAGCAGCACCTGCACGGGAGGCATCAATCGCATCTGCTGCGACCTTGCTTGACGTCTCGGCCGCGGAAACCCCAGAAACCTCCTCGTAGTGGCGAACCAGGTCTGCACACAGTGCTTCCCAGGTGCGTTCGGTCACGGTGTCGCGGCAGCGGTTGCGCAGCTGCTTGCGTGCCAGCTCATCGTCGACGAGCAGTAGCTTGTCGACCGCCTCAGACAGATCGCGGGTGAAAGTCTTGGGTTCCAGCAGGTAGCCGTTGACGTCGTTGGTAATCAGGTCGCGCGGGCCGCCTGCGTTCGGAGCGATGGCCGGCACACCGGAGGCGTGGGCTTCCTGTACCGCCTGGCAGAAGGTTTCAAAGTCACCAGTGTGGACGAACACGTCCAGACTGGCGAATGCCGCTGCCAACTTATCGCCGGTGAGCTGTCCGGTAAAGACGGCATTCGGCATCTGCTTCTGCAGCTTCTGCAGCTCCGGGCCATTGCCGACAATGACCACCTGGATATCATCGCGGCCGTTCAGCGCTGCCAGCCGCTCCACAGACTTCTCCGCCGCGAGCCTGCCGACATAACCAACAATCGGCTTGCCCTCCGGGCTCCACTGCTTCCTGAGCTCTTCACTACGCTTTGTCGGAGTAAAGCGAACCGCATCAACACCGCGGCCCCAGCGGTAGACATCACGAATCTTGTGATCCTGCAGGTCCTCAATAGTCGGCGAGGACGGCGCCAGCGTTCGGGCGCAGGAGTTGTGAATCACGCGCGTCCACAACCACGCGGCCGTGGAGAGCCCCGCCAACTTGTAGTTCTTGGCAAAACCCGCAACGTCCGTCTGATAGATGGCCACAGCCGGGATGCCCAGTGCCTTGGCAGTCAGCGCGCCCGCACCACCGAGCACAAATGGCGAAGCCAAGTGGACAACATCCGGCTTAAACTGCGTCAGCGCCGACGCTACCCGACGGTTCGGCACACCAATCGGTAGCGAATCAATCAACGGCACCATCACAGTGGGCACACGCTCAATGCGGTAGTCGCAGTAGAACTCTGCCTCTTCCTGCCAGTCCCGAGCACCCGGCGCAATCACCAGCGCCTCGTGTCCTTCACGGCGTAAGTGTTCCAACACCCGCAGCACGGAGTTTGTCACTCCATTGATGTTGGGCAAGAAGCTTTCAGCAATGATGGCAACGCGCATGGTGCTAGTTTTCCATCTCGTCGGAAAGCGAAAGTGACCCTCTGTTTACCTTTTGGGGATCTCTTTGTAAACGACGGGTTGCGCGCAACGACGACCACCACAACGGCGCGACGACGAGAAATGTAACCACAGCGATACTGGTCGCCGGGAGAAGTGACAGCGTCCATGTGCGCCCGGCGACGCGGACGACATTGGGATCAGTGCGGTCGTATTCGACGCGGACGCGCTGCCCCTCTTCCAGACCAACGGGATAGAGCAAACCGGTTGGTGGCGACTGAAAATCGCCATTCTCGTCGACGAAATCAACCGTGGTGCGAAGGAGCTCGACCGAGCGCACATTGGCTACGGACTGCCCCATGTTCGACTCGATATTGCGGTCATTAATGAAGCAGCCAACCACCATGGCCAGACACGACAGCAACAGGCAAATCATCACAAAGAGCAGTACCTGACGAAGGAAGCGCGGCCAATTGGCCAGGGCAGTTTTCCACTGCATGGCGGTCGCGACCTCCTATTTTTCTGTCCCTGATTGTTTCCAGCTCTGATTGGATGCTGCCGGCCGGCTAGTGCTTGTCCAGCACCCCAATCTCCGCATTGTATGCCAGCTTGTGGTGCAACTGCCGACGCGTCGCACGTGTGGTCGCCACCTCGATGACGCGGATGCCGTCGACATCGGTATCCGGGTGCAGCTGCGCGAGCAGATCTGGGAGGCGGTCGACACGCACGTGCTCGACTCCGTAAGCCTGGCAGATGCCCTCAAAGTCCACGTCCTGCGGCGTGCCGAAGATGCGCTCAAAGCTTCCCCGCAGAGCCGGGCTGCCCGCCTCCAGCGTCTCGAAAATACCGCCACCGGCATCATTGGCCACCACGATGGTGAGGTTTTCCGGCCTCGGCTCCAGCGGCCCAATTGCCAACGCTGCGGAGTCGTGCTGGAACGTCAGGTCACCCATAAGTGCAATCGTCCGCGGCGGGCGAATCTCGTCGGCATGCTCACGGTCGGACGCCAGCGCAATACCGATTGCCGTCGCCACCGTGCCGTCGATGCCCGCGGCACCTCGTCCCGCATACGTGTTCACACCCGGGAAAGGCAGGCCCGTGTACGACGCATCGCGCACCGGGTTCGACGCGCCCAGCACCACGTTGTCACCCGTGCGCAGGCTATCCGTCAGCGCCGCCGCCACATGAAATCCGGTCAGCGGTTCCTCCGCTTCAATCGACTCGGTAAGCGTCTCTCGCACGGACTTCACCGCCAATTCGCCGGCAGCCTCACAGATTTTCGTCCACTGCGGGTCCTGCTCCCCCAAAGTCTGCACATGCTTTACGACGGCCCTTGCGTTCGCCGTCACATCCGGGAACTCCACCCCAAAACCGTGGTTTTCCGCTTCGGAGACAACGGTCAGCTCGATATCCGGATTGGCCAGCAGCTTAGAGATACCTCGGTGCAGCGTCGGCCTGCCGACCAACACAATCTGCTCCGGCGGAATCTGCGCGAAAGTGCCCGCCGCAAGCGGGTGCACCGGGTGCGCCGGCGCATATGCATTCGGCTCAGCGATGGTTGGCAAATCCTCCAGCGCCGGCAGGTGCGGGGCATTCGAACCCGCAATCACGAGTGTGCGGCGGCTGATGTCAATTGTGGCTGTGCTAGCCGCGTTGGCCGGGCCGGTTGCGGTGGCGGCCACGCCGACGTTGTTGCTGTTGGTAGGCGCAATCGTGGTCCAGGGGCCGCCATCGGCGCGGCCCTCGGGGATGTCGGCGACGGAGTCGTCGTCAGGCACGAGCGGTTCGACAAAACGGACGTTAAGGTGGCCGGCGCCGGATGCCATGGCGGCGACAACGCGATCAATGCGAGCGCGGATCTGCGCGGCGGTGGCCTTCATGACCGGGGCGGTGCCGTCCAGATCGAACTCGACGACGGAGGCATCAGCGAACAGGCGGTCCTGGACGATGGTCTGGTTCGCGCCAGTGCCTCGATAATGCGCGGGGCGGTCGGCGGTCAGTGCCAGCAGCGGAATGCCCGACGCGGTGGCTTCCACCATGGCGGGCACGAGGTTCGCCACTGCTGTGCCGGACGTTGTAATTACCGGGGTCACCTTGCGGGTGCGCGAGGCCAGGCCGAGGGCGAGGAAGGCCGCGGAGCGTTCATCGATGCGCACGTGTAGGCGAACCTTCGCCGCGTCAGCGGCCTGGACCAGAGCGCGGGCGAGTGGGGCGGACCGGGAACCCGGGCACACCACGGCATCGACCATGCCGAGACGCAGCAGCTCATCGACGATGAGGCCCGCTACCACTGCGGATGGGGCTTGTGTGGACTGGACGGCGTGAGTGGTTTCGGCCGCGCCGGTGTCCGGGTCTTGAGGGGTGTCCTGGTTATTGTTCACACTCAATAGGCTACTTGCCGGAAGTTACTGACTAGGTTTATGTCAGTTTGGAAGCCGTTTTTCGGGCTCAAAGTGTCATAAACCTAGTCACTTTCTTGGCGTTATAGATGGGTGTACGCCGCGCGGAGGCGGTCGAACCACCAATCGCGGCGGGGGCCCGGCGCGGCGAGCTCGGCCAGGCGGGAAGGGTCGGGAGCGGGGTTGGTGACGGGCAGTCGGCCATCGATAAGTGGCCGGGGCTCGATGACGTCCTCGATAAACAGCGAGGACGTGGCCAAACCCGCCGCGTTCGGCTCCGGCTGCAGCTCTGTGGCAGGCAGGGCCGCCGCCGTGAACAAACCGGCGGCCATGCCAACACCGGTGTCCAGGGCGCTGGCGACCGTCACCTTCATCGCGAGCTCCTCGGCCAACCGAAGCAAGCAGCGTGGTCCACCAAGCGGCGCGACCTTCATTACGCCCACGTCCGCCGCCTGTTCGCGCGCAACCAAATACGGATCCTCGGCCTTGCGAATCGACTCATCGGCAGCAATCGGACAAAACTCCCCCACTGCGTCGCGGACCGCGCGGAGCTCGGCGACAGTCGCAACGGGCTGCTCCATGTACTCCAGCGGCCCCAACTCATGAGCGGCGCGGATTGCCTGCTCCACCGACCAGCCACGGTTCGCATCGACCCGCACGACAGGTTCATAGCCATAAGCTTCGGCCACCGCGGTGCGGACGGCGGCTACGCGCTCGATGTCGTCGTTAAGCGATTGGCCGCTCTCTGCGACCTTGACCTTAAACGTGCGGCACCCGGGGTAGCGCGCCACGACCTCCGGCACCTGGTCGGGTGTGACGGCGGGGATGGTGGCGTTGACCTCGACAAACTCGCGCTTCGGGATGGGCAGGCCGACGTATGCGCATTCGATGGCCGAGCGCAGCCACGCGGCGGCCTCGGACGCCTCGTATTCCAGGAAGGGAGCGAACTCGCCCCAGGTGACGGGGCCGTCGATGAGGAGTGCCTCGCGGGTGGTGACGCCACGGAATTTCACTGCCATGGGCAGCGCGACGACGTGGGCGCGGTCGAGGATGTCATCGATGGGCGGAAGCTGGATGTTGGGCGCAGCGGACACAGACATACCCCTCATGCTAGAGACCTTTATGCTGGAAGCCATGACTGATACCGCGAAGTACTCGACCGATAACCCTTTCCGCCCCGAGCAGTGGAAGACGGTTGATGGTTTTGAGGATTTGACCGACATCACCTACCACCGGCACGTCGGCGAGGGCCGCGAGAACGGTATTGTGCGTATTGCGTTTGATCGCCCGGAGGTTCGTAACGCATTCCGCCCGCATACCGTCGATGAGCTCTACCGCGCGCTCGACCACGCGCGCCGCACCCCGGATGTCGGCGTAGTGCTGCTGACCGGTAACGGCCCGAGCACCAAGGACGGTGGCTGGGCATTCTGTTCGGGTGGTGACCAGCGCATTCGCGGTCGTTCCGGCTACCAGTACGCAACGTCCCACGAGCATGACGACGCTACCGCGGACGCATCCACCATCGATACCGCGCGTGCCAAGGTCGAGGGAGGCCGCCTGCACATCCTGGAGGTGCAGCGCCTAATTCGCACTATGCCGAAGGTTGTCATTGCCGTGGTCAATGGCTGGGCCGCAGGTGGCGGACACTCCCTGCACGTCGTGTGTGACCTGACGCTCGCATCGCGCCAGGAGGCCCGCTTTAAGCAGACCGACGCTGACGTGGGATCTTTCGACGCCGGCTATGGCTCGGCCTACCTGGCGAAGCAGGTTGGCCAGAAGTTTGCCCGCGAGATTTTCTTCCTCGGCCGCTCCTACGACGCTGAGACCATGCACCGCATGGGCGCCGTCAACGAGGTCGCGGACCACGCTGAGCTGGAAGATGTCGCGGTCGAGTGGGGTCGCATGATCAACGGTAAGTCCCCGACAGCGCAGCGCATGCTGAAGTTCGCCTTCAACCTGACCGATGATGGCCTGATGGGTCAGCAGGTCTTCGCGGGTGAGGCTACTCGCCTGGCGTACATGACCGACGAGGCCGTCGAGGGCAAGGAAGCGTTCCTGGAAAAGCGCGACCCGAACTGGGACGAGTTCCCGTTCTATTACTAGGCCTGTTGGGACACTGCTAGGGCTGGCTTAGCGGCGTGAGCCCCCAGCCCTACTGCACCCCAGCCCTACTGAACCTTCGTAACCTCAAAACGCTGCTCCGGGTGAACGTAGGCCTCCTGCGCGCGCACGAGCTCCAGCTCGCCAGAGCCGGACTCGTGCGTGACCTTCAGCAGCTCAAAGATACTGGCCGCTGTGTTACCCAACGCGACCGAAAGGTCACCGTAAATACCGCGACCGCGCAGCAGGTTGCCTGCAAACAGCGCAGCCGCGACATCGCCGGAACCGTTGCGCTTCAGGGGCAGGTACGGCGTCGCCACCAGCCATGCGCCCGCACCATTGACGGCGAGCATCTCAATCTCGCCCTCCTTGCGCTCCGGACGTAGCACGCTGGTGACCAACACGGCCTCCGGGCCCATCTCACGAGCAGCATGAGCTGCCGCAATGGTGGACTCCAGGTCGCTGACCTCGCGGCCCGTCAGGTAGCCCAGCTCGAACTGGTTTGGCGTAATCACATCTGCCACCGGCACGACCTTGTCGCGCAGCAGCGGCGGAATGTCGTCCGAAACGTGGCAGCCACTCTTGGCATTTCCCATCACCGGGTCACACGAGTAGATAGCCTTCGGGTTGCGCTGCTTGGCCAGCGCCACGGCCTCGATGATGACATCCGCAATATCGCTACCACCCTGGTAGCCGGAGATAATCGCGTCGACGTCGTCAAGCTTGCCCAGCTCATCGATACCCTTGATGACCTCGCGCACATCCGTGGCCGGAATCATCGGGCCGCGCCACTGGCCGTAGCCGGTGTGGTTGGAGAAATCGACGGTGTGGACCGGCCACACTTCAAAACCTGCGCGCTGCAGCGGGAAGACCGCAGCGGAGTTGCCCACGTGGCCATAGCTCACATGCGACTGGATGGACAGAATCGAGGGCACGCGGTTGAACTCCGCGACAGTTTCAGCTGCCTTTTCAGTAGGGGCCTGGTTTTCGCTCATACCATCTATATTGCAACGGATGCACGAAAATCCCATATTCCCTAGTAGGCGCTGGGGCGACGTCGGCTGGCTTTGAGCTCGGAGCGGCGCTGCTTCTGCGCTTTACGACGGGCAATCGAGGCCCGACTCGGTCGAGTCCGCCGGCGCCTCGGAGGCGGTGGCTGCACAGCTTCTCGGATGAGTTCCGCTAAGCGCCGCCTGGCTTCCGCGCGGTTGCGTACCTGGGAGCGCTGCGTGGTAACGGACACGGTCAGTGTGGTGCCGTCGAGGCGGTGGCTGAGGTTCTGGAGAGCGCGGCGGCGGTGGACGTCGGAAAGCACGCTGAGCTCGGCGATATCCACCGATAGCTGCACCTTGGAGTCGGTGGTGTTAACGCCCTGACCGCCCGGCCCTCCGGAGCGCGCGAAGCGTTCGGTGAGCTCCGCCGCGGGGATGACGAGGCCCTTTGGGATGCCGGGACCTGGTGGGATGTTCAGGGGTTTCATGGTGGCCAGTGTAGAGGGCGCGTTTGTAATCAGGGCGCGTTTCCTCTAATCCGCGGTTAAACAACAAATACTCACCTAAGCTGGCAAATAACATTTATCCACTTATAAAAACAGTAAGAAAAGGCAGGATTGAGGCACCATGGCCACTTCTGATTCCCCGTCCATTTTCATCTCCGGCGGCGCGCAGGGCATTGGTCGCGCGGTGGCCGAGAAGTTCCTGGCTGCAGGCTGGACCGTAGGCGTCTACGACATCAATGAGGATGCCCTGGCCAAGCTTAAGGCTGAGCGCCCGGAGGTAATCGTCGGCAAGCTGGACGTGACGGACTTTAAGCAGTGGGAAGACGCGCTTGCGGACTTCACCTCCCACACCGGCGGCAAGCTGACGGTGCTGGACAACAACGCGGGCATCATCGGCGATGGCGATATCATCGACCAGTCGCCGGAGATTATTCGCGCGCAGGTGGACATCAACTGCACCGGTCTGACTCTGGGTGCGAAGGCGGCGCACCCGTACCTGAAGCGCACTAAGGGGTCTCACCTGGTCAACATGGGTTCGGCTTCGGGCATTTACGGCCAGCCGCACATCGCGCCGTACTCCGCGTCGAAGTTCTACGTCTCTGGTCTGACGCAGGCTCTGGATCTGGAGTGGCGCAAGGACAAGATCCGCGTCGTCGCAATCATGCCGCTGTGGGCGAAGACCAAACTGGCGGACGTTTCCGCCGGTTCCACCCGTCGTCTTGGCGTGCGCATTACGCCGAACCAAGTCGCTGATGCTGTGTGGAAGGCAACGCACCCGCAGAACTTCATTGAGCGCCAGCGTCACTTCTACTCGGTGTCGGCGGCAGACTTTATCCTGCGCTACCTGGGCAAGATTGGCCCGCAGTTCCTGTCCCGCCCGGTTAACGCAATCATCGCGGGTTAAGAGGCAAACTAAACCTATGCTCTTTGATCAACTCCCGCGCGATGATGCCCGCATCACGCCGGGAGTTGTTCATCTGCCGGGATGGCTTCCATTGGAGCGGCAATCGGGCATCATCACGCAACTCCGCGACATCGCCCGCGACGTTGCCGGCACTCCCCTGGCCATGACTCGTCCGCAGCTCAAAAGCGGCCAGATGCAGGTATTCATGCTGCATCTCGGCCGCATGTGGGCCACAAATCCATACCGCTACGTCACGCACGTCGGCGGCGTTCGCGTCCCGCCCGTGCCTGACAATCTGCTACAGCTCGCCACCGAAGCACTCGGCGCTGCCGCGCTTTACGACGAATCCCTCAGCCAGTGGCCCACCACTTTTCGGCCCGACATGGCGTTGGTCAACTACTACCCACCCGGGGCCACCATGGGGATGCACCAGGATCGAAACGAAAACTCCCCTGCCCCGATTGTGTCGCTCTCTATCGGCGATGAGGCCCTGTTCCGCATTGGCGGGACTGAAAACCGCAACAAACCCTGGGATGACGTGACTCTCGCCAGCGGGGATGTGATTGTGTTTGGTGGTCCGAAGCGGCTTGCGTTTCATGGTGTGCCCAAGACTCGTCGCGGCACTTTGCCGGAGGGGTGCGGGCTTAAAGAGGGCCGCATCAACATCACATTCCGGCAAGTGGAAAACTCACACTAAACCGCGCAAGCCACCGACCGCTAGCCTAGACACATGCAGCGCACCGCTTCCTCCATGCACGCACAGCCTGCCACCGCGCAGACCCCTGCCCCACTCGACTGGCGCAGCCGGGTACGTTTCTTTGTCGGCTCGTTCCCAACTGCCGATCTCGCTATTGCGGCTGCTTTCCTGCTGTGCTGCTGGTTGAGCATGACGCCGCTACTTACTTATGGCCCGAGCTTTACTTATGTCACCAATGTGATTCTGTCCGCGATGATTGCCGGGGCCGCAGCGTTTCGTCGTAAAGCAGTGCGCGCATCGTTTGTGGTTACGTACAGCGCCCTAGCGGGTCTCGCCCTGCTGGTGTGGTTATCCCCTGTAAACCTTGGGCTCGACCCTATTATTGTTGCTGCCCCACTATCACTATGGGCTGTGACCAGGTGGGAACCGAATCGCACCTGGGGCATCGTTGGGCTGTTTTTGGGGTTGATTGGCAGCTTCCTCAACCCGGCAGTTCCTGCCTTCGGCTTTACCCCGGAACGACTGTTGGTCTTCGGTCTGCCGGCGGTGCTCATTACGGCGAGCGCGTACGCAGTGCCCCTGTGGCTCCGAATCAACGCCGAGGAACATGCCGCGGAGTTGGAAAACGTCGTGGCGCTCAACAAGCTGGAGTTGTCCAGGGAGCTTCACGACGTCGTGGGGCACGGACTCACCTCTATTAAGGTTCAGGCCCAAACCGCTCTGTACCTGGCGGAGATGGATGGCTCACGAGCGGAATCCGCTGCTGAAAAGACCACGCTGGAAGGTATTGCCCAGACCGCAGACCAATCGTTGCGGGATGTGCATGCGCTTGTCGATGCGCTACGTGATGGCGGCGAGATTAGCGCTGACCCGAATGAGATTCCGCGTCTGGTTGCGGCAGTTTGTCCGCCGGGTCGCGATGTTTCGGTGACTCTGCCGGAGTCTTATGGAGACCTGGCGGATTGGCCACTCGCGAAGCGTTTGACTTTGGTGCGGGCAGTGACGGAGTTGGCCGCGAATATGGCCAAGCACTCATCGGGCGCTGGTCAGCTGGCACTGGTAATCGATCCACCTGCCGATGCTGATGACAGCCCGGCGCGGGTTCATTTGGTGACTGCAAACCGGGCTGAGAGCGAAACTTTGGAACCCAGGAAGCGAGCTGGCGCTGGCCTGATTGGTCTGGAAGAACGCGTGGCTCAGCTCGGTGGCGAGATGACTTATGGTGAAAGCGACGGCATGTTCCGCGTCAGTATTCGGCTGTAAGCGGTTCGACCGAAGCAGGGCTGACTGTCAATCCTGTTGAGAAAGACGAGCAATGGATGTAATTCGAGTATTAGTGGCTGAAGATCAGGCTTTGATTCGGCAGTCTTTCGCGCAGCTTATTGATGCCCACCCGCAGATGAAAGTCATTGGTGCCGTGGGCGACGGCGCCGAGGCTGTGCGTCGTGCCTCCGGAGCCGATGTGGTCGTCATGGACATTCGAATGCCCGTGATGGACGGTATCGAGGCCACACGACAGATTGTGCAAGGCGTGCCGTCCGGAGGTGCGGCTCGCGCTTCCACTCCAAAAGTCTTGGTACTGACCACTTTCCGCGAAGAAGACCTGGTGCTCGGCGCTTTAGAAGCTGGGGCCGCAGGCTTTTTGCTCAAAGACTCCAATCCCCGTGAGCTGCTTTCGGCCATCATGCGTATCCACCGTGGTGAAGGAGTCATCGATCCGAAGGTGACGCCGATGGTGTTGCGGCATGTTTCACCGCGCGCACCGCACTCAGGACAGCCAGCGAGAGCGTTCTCGACACATGGCGCTGACTCAGACCCCACTCACACAGGAACCCAATTCACACCCCGCGAACAGGAGATTTTGAACCTCGTCTACCAAGGGCTTTCCAATGACGAAATTGCTCGCAGGTTGGTTGTCGCCACGACGACAGTGAAAACCCATGTGAAATCCCTGTTGACCAAGACAGGCTCACGCAGTCGCGTGGATCTTGTCATTTGGGCTGCGAAAAACGGGCTGCTGTAGCTTCTCCTCGCTGGTACCGTCATCCTCGCTATCGCCTCCTCCCTAGGGAGGATATTTCCGCCACCTCATCCTCAGGGAGGGCGCGAACCGTGCCAAACACTCCTATTACTTAAGGCATGAACGCACCAACCCCCACCTCAGGCCCTTCCGCAGACGCCGCCGCTCCCCTCCTCCAGCTGCGCGGCATCACTGTCTCCTACGGCAAGAACGAACCTGTCCTGAACGGCCTCGATATGAACGTCCGCGCCGGCGAGGTCTACGGGCTATTGGGACTCAACGGCGCAGGTAAATCCACGTTGATGAGCACGGTGCTTGGGCTAATTCCCTACTCCGGTGAAATCAGCATCGCGGGACACCCGTGGTCCGTTGTCGACCTGGACCGCATCGGCGCCTCCATCAATGGCCCGGCGTTCTACCCACAGCTCTCAGCCACCGACAATCTCAAAGTGCACGCACATCTGACCGGCACGGACAAGAGCCGTATCGCCGAAGTCCTCGACTTGGTCGGGCTTCATGCTGGTAACAAGCGTGGCCGCGCTTTCTCAACGGGCATGAAGGTTCGTCTTTCCCTGGCGATGGCGCTGCTCACCGACCCCGACATTGTGCTTCTCGACGAGCCCACCAACGGACTCGACCCCGAAGCTATCGTGGGCCTGCGCACCTTGTTGCGAAATCTTGCCGCTAGTGGCAAGGCCGTCGTGGTGTCCTCCCACCAACTCGGAGAAGTCGAAAAGAGCGTTGACCACCTTGGTGTCCTCGCCGGTGGCCGACTGGTCTACGAAGGCCCGCTGACTGACTTTGCGGCCTCTGGTCAATCCCTCGAGCAAGCTTTCTTCACCGCAGTAGGTGTTGCCCGATGAGCACTCAACCGCACACGCGCACTCTTGACACGCGCACCGTTCCTATTCGCCGCTACTTCCGCGCCGAGCTACTGCGGGCGAAGTGGTCACTCACCATGTTTCTTCCCATCATCATGGTGGCAATCGCTCTGGTCAGCATGGTCTTTTCTAGAGGCGTTGACGCCACCGCCATGGCGAGCGCCCACATCTACTCGCTTATCCTGCTTCCTCCCCTGGCTGCTATTACGTCCGTCATCGGCCAAAACCGTGAAGAAAAACTCCGCCAAGGCGGCCTAATCTGGCGCAATATCTCGGGCACTCGAGTGCTCCTTGCCCGCGCAGCCACTGTCATCGCCTCCGCGGCCCTCGGTCACGCATTGATGGCTGCACTCCTTGCCCGGAGCGTGAGCACCGCATCGCAATTCACGCTCTTTAGCACGTTGTCATTCTTCGTCTTCTGGGCATTCGGCCTTGCCCTATGGCGCCTTGTGCCACGCGCAGCTCTCTTCCTCGCTCCGCTCGCTTCCATCGCTTGGGCCATCGCAGGAACACTGGACGCCATGAGCCCAAACTGGAAAGTTCTCCCGTGGACCTGGGCAATCCGCCCAACGTTACCTATCCACGGAGTGCAGGCTAATTCCATCTCGGCTCCCGCCGACAGCGAGATCTGGAACATCGCCATCCTGCCGCCCGCGTTGCTGCATTTACTCCTCGGGCTAGGTCTATTTGCCATCGCATTGCTTGCGCACGGAAAATCTCTCAGCTTGCCGACGGGCCGGGAACGCAGCACTTCGTCGTTAAGCCATGGCATGAGCGCGACCCTTCCCTGGCGCACCTGGTGGAGTCTCGCAGCGCTGATGCTTGCCGGACTTGCGGTCGTGCGTGTGGTGTGGAACCCGGAGTATGCGCTGGGGCTGCTGAGTTTCGTCTGCGTGCCGACGGCCGCAACCGTGGTGGCCATCATGACATGGACTTCGCAAGCCGATGCCTGGCCAGCACTGATGTATCGGCGTGCGCGACGCAGCATCACGCTCCGACTGTTTGCCTTGGATATGGCGTTTCTCCTGCCGGTGCTGGTGGTTGCGGTGGTTATCAGTGGTGCAGGCGGCGAGACCAATAGCCAGACGGGCATTAACCCCTGGCCGTACCAGGCGGTCATCGCTCCTCTTGTGGCCGCGATGATTGTGGCCGTGACCGGCTTAATTGCGCGTCGAAGTGTGGCGGCCGCAATCTTTGTCTCGGTCGCGCTCGGCGGTTGGGCGGTGATGGTTGGCGGTGATGTCCTCAGCGCCTCACCGTTGTGGTGGACCTCGGAATGGGGATGGACTTGGGTAGTCCGTGATTACCCCGAGCGGTGGCCAGTGATGGTTCTCGTGTCCGCCATTGTGATGGCGGCTTTCGTGGCTTGGGCTCGGGCGACATCATTGAAGGCGATCCGATCCCAAGACTGACGGCGGCGCTACGAGCAGCCCACCTACTACTCGATCGCCTCGCGAACCTCTTCGACACTGAGGTTGGAGTCTTCAATCTCCTCGCGGGCCTCCTTGTTCCGGCCACGGCGGACCAGGCGGAAGATGCGCTTGCGGCGGGAAGTCTCTTCACTGATGCGCTCGCGGCCGCGCAACCAGGCAACAAGCATGACAGTAATGAGCAGCAGACCGATGTAGCCCAGGATTGGGTAGACCCAACCGATTAGGTTCTGGAAGCCCATGAAGCTCAAGGCGAAACCGAGCAAGACCAGCGCGACGTAGACAATCTTGAATTTTTCCGGGTGATTTGCGGTGACGCGACGCCCCAGTGCGTAGAACATGCCAAGTGCCGTGTTGAAGATCATGCCAAGGATTACCACGGCCATGGCCTGGCCCAGCCACGGGTGCAGTCGATTAATGACGGTGAGCATTGGCACGGCATCGGTGGCGACAGTACCAACAGTGTGGAACAGCGTGATGGTGGTAATCAGCAGCATCGCGGAGTAGATCAAACCACCGGTAAACCCACCGGCTCCAGCGGCGCGGGGATTGAACAGGCTACCGCCAATAACAATCGCCATGGAAACCGCAACCATCAGGTTAAAACCGACATAGTTCACTGCGGCGACAACCCAGTTCGGCAGAGTGGTCGGGACTTCCGCAACGGCAGCTGCCTGCTCCGCGGCTGGGGTGGCATCGGTGAACGCCAGCGTATAAACACTGGCCAGCAGAATAAAGCCGACGATAAACGGCGTGATGGAACCGATCACTGTGGTCACTCGGTCAACATCGAGGAAACCGGCTGCAATGGTCACCAGCACCATGATTACGGCACCGATCCACACGGGGATGCCCCACTGCTGCTCCATGTTGGCACCGGCACCGGCGAACATGACGAACCCGGTGGCGAAGAGCGTGATAATCACGCCAATGTCCAGTACTCGCGAGAAGATGGGGTGCGATACGCGTCGGAAAACTTCGCCGTGCTCGCTGGCCTGAAAATAGCTTCCCAGCTGCAAAATGATCATCGCCATCAGGCTCATGATTACCGCTGAGAGAACGGCACCCCAGACACCATTGATGCCAAAGGCGACGAAGTATTGCATGATTTCCTGACCCGTCGCAAAGCCCGCGCCGACGACCACGCCGACGAAGGCAAATGCAACGCGCAGTACTTGCTTCACCACAAGGGTTCACTCCTATTCGACTATCGGATTAATATAACCACCTTACTTTTCTCAGTGAGTTTTACTAATCGCAATTAAGCGTTCTACGAAGTTTCGCCTTTAAATTCCGCAGGCCACGCCGGTCGAATGCACTGGGCAGTAGCCGTTCGGATTCTTAAACAAGTACTGCTGATGCTCATCCTCAGCCCGGTAGTACTCCCCTGCCGGGGTCTCCGCGAGTGGCTTAATCTCCGTGGTGATGGCCCCCAGGCCAGCGTCGGCAAGCTTCGGCGCGTAGGCATCGGCGATCTCCTGTGCCCGGCGCGCTTGCTCGGGCGTCGTCGTGTAGATCGCGGAACGGTACTGCGTGCCGACATCATTACCCTGGCGGTAGCCCTGCGTGGGATCGTGGGCCTCGAAGGCCTTGGCGATCAGCTGGTCGAAGCTAATCTGCTCCGGGTCGTAGACGACCTCCACAATCTCGGTGTGGTTGGTGCGTCCGGTGCAGGACTCGCGGTAGGTGGGATTCGGCGTCATGCCCCCGGCGAACCCGACCGATGTGCTGAGCACGCCCGGTGTTTCCCAAAACAGCTTCTCAGCACCCCAGTAACAGCCAATCCCGATGTAGACGACCTCCTGGCCTTCCTCCCATGGGCCGGTGATCGGCGTGCCGAGCACCGCATGCGGCTTCGGATTTTCCAACACCGGGTGCGAGCCGCCCTTTAGCGCCTCATCTTCCGGCACCAGCTCCGCTGATCTACCAAAAATCCAACCCATCTTCGACGCCTTTCTATCTATGACTGTCTTTGGTCTGCGCAACGCGCCCGAGGCCACGATTGTTCCGACCTCGCCACCAGAAACTACGGAATAACACCGACTATGGTTTGGGTTGTGCGTACGCTCAGCCTGCTTTCCATCAATCCCCACAACCCGACCGCCATCCTGCCCGACCTCCGCGCTGCGCTGGACGGTGAGGTCTCTCTTCTTCCCGTTCCGCTTCACGACGGCACGCGCGCCTCAATCTTGCGGAACTCGCAACGCGCAGGTGAGCCAATTGATGAATCCATCGCGCTTGTTGTCGGCACCTCCGGTTCCACCGGCACACCGAAGGGTGCACAGCTGACGGTGGATAACTTGGTCTCCTCTGCTACCGCTACACATCAGTGGCTCGGCGGTGAAGGGCAGTGGCTGCTGGCGATGCCGGCCTACCATATCGCTGGCCTGCAGGTTCTCATTCGTTCGCTGCTCGCGGGCACGAATCCGGTGTGTGTGGATGTGACCGACGGTTTTGATGTGGCCGCATTCGCCGACGGCGCTGAGGCCCTCACCAGCGACCGTGCCTACACCTCGCTGGCTCCGATGCAGCTGGCCAAGGCCATGGAAGAACCCTTTGGCGCGGCAGCCCTGCGCCTGTTTGATGCTGTCCTTGTCGGCGGCGCAGCCTTGAACCCGCAGGTGGCAGCGCGCGCCGAAGAACTCGGCATCAACGTCGTGACCACCTATGGTTCCTCCGAGACAGCCGGCGGCTGCGTCTATGACGGACAGCCCATCGAAGGTGCACAGGTCGCCATCGAAAATGGTCGCGTTTGGCTGGGCGGACCGATGATTGCACACGGTTACCGCAACGCGCCCAGTCACGAGGCTTTCCATAAACCAGGTTGGTTCGCCACCTCCGATGCGGGCGAGATCCACGATGGCCGACTAGTCATTACGGGACGCCTGGACACCATCATCGACTCCGGCGGGTTGAAGCTGCACCCCGAAGTCCTCGAACGTGAACTGCTCGCCATCGATGGAGTTACGGGAGCCTGCGTGGTCGGTGTGCCACACCCAAGGCTCGGCCACGCTATCGTCGCAGCGTATGAAGGCATCGCTGAGCTCGGCGATGTCATGGACGGGCTCGGCGATGCTGAAGACGCCGGGCGAATCAATCACTGGATGATTCCCAAGGACCTGCGTCGCGTGGAGGTCCTGCCACTGATTGGTCCGGGCAAGGTCGACCGGAAGAAAGTCGCGGCGCTCTTTTAGCTCATTCAGACACGCATTAGTTCAAGGCATTTGGTGTCACGTCCTATTATTAATTCATGTCTGAAGCACCAAAGAGTCCTGCAACGGCGTCGTTAAGCGATTGGCTGGAAGGCGCGCGCCCCCATACCTGGGCGAATGCGTTTGCGCCGGTCATCGTCGGTGTCGGAGCGGCATCGACGCACGCGCCGATTATCTGGGGACGTGCGGTGCTCGCGCTGGTTGTCGCGTGGGCGTTGATTGTGGGCGTGAACTTCGCCAACGACTACTCCGATGGCATCCGCGGCACTGACGATGACCGCTCGGGCCCGCTGCGCCTGACGGGTTCTGGTCTGGTCGAGCCGAAGGTTGTGAAGTACGCGGCGTTCGGTTCCTTTGGTGTCGCCGGTCTTGCCGGTGTGGCGCTGTCCCTGATGAGCGCGTGGTGGCTCATTCTGGTCGGTGCACTGTGCATCGCGGCTGCGTGGTTCTACACCGGCGGTAAAAATCCCTACGGTTATCGCGGACTTGGCGAGGTCTCGGTCTTCGTCTTTTTCGGTCTCGTCGCGGTGCTCGGCACGGAATTCACCCAGACGGGCTCGCTGTCTTGGGTCGGCCTGGCCTGCGCAATTGGTATTGGTTCGGTGTCTTCTGCCGTGAACCTGGCGAACAACTTGCGCGACATCCCCACCGACGCCGCTACCGGCAAGATCACCTTGGCAGTTCGCCTGGGCGACTTCCGCACCCGCATCGTCTGGCAGATTCTCTCCCTCATGCCCGCGCTGGCCAGCAGCTTTATCGCTTTCTGGCGCCCATGGGCGCTGGTGGGTCTGCTCATCGTGCCGCTGTGGGTGAAGGCCTCCGAGCCAATTCGCATGCATAAGAAGGGCAAGGAGCTCATCCCGGTACTGGGGCTTACCGGCAAGATGATGCTTGCCTGGTCCGTCATTACGGCACTCGCACTCGCGCTCAGCTAGGGGGTACCGATGGACTTCCGCACACTGACGCACAAGGCGCTTGACGACGTCCAGGAGGCCGCAACCCGAGTTGGCGACACAGCAGCCAAGGCTCCAGCTTTCGCCCGCAGCGCTGCTCTGCGTTTGACCAAATCGGGACGCCGCCGACTGGCGCTGGAGCACGGTGCGCTGCATTCGCAGACCCGTGAACCGGGACTCACCGATCTCACGTCAACCGGCGTGGTGCATATCAAGACCGCACCGGTCACGGCCGAGATTGCGGCCAAGGACGACGAGCGGAAGGCCAGCGACAAGCCGGATGCTGTCACCACCGATATTCCGGTGCACTGGTACGAGGTTGAACCTAGCGAACCCGCCAAAGAACCCGTGACCATCGTCTTCGTCCACGGCTTCACCCTGGCTGGTGAGTCCTGGTACCGGCAGTTCAACGCGCTGCGCAAGTCGCACCCGGAAGCACGCCTGTTGACTATGGATCTGCGCGGCCACGGCCAGACCGGAGCGGTTCCGGCTTCACTCTGCACGGTCGAAGGGGCTGCGGCCGATGCGCTGGCCGTGATCGCCGAGCGTGCCGCGACCGGAAAACTCATCGTGGTTGGGCATTCGCTAGGCGGTTTGATTGCACTGCACATGGTGCGGGCTGCCGAGGAAAGCATTCGCCGTCGGATAGCAGGCGTAGTGTTGATTTCCACGTCTATCGACAAGCTGGCCGCCCAGGGTGTGCCGCAGATTCTGGCGTCCCCGGTGGCGGATGCGGCGCGCAATGCAATTGAGTCCTCGCCGAAGGAGATTCGCAAGTTCCGCGAGGCAATCGCGTCACTGATGGCGCCGTCGTTGGCGGTGGCGGTGTTCGCCCGGCGCACGGACTACGAGATCATCGAGTTCCACGCGGCCATGATTAATGAAACACCGCTGGAAACTTTCGTGGGATATCTCGACGACCTGCAGGATCACGACGAGTTCGCATCCGGGCCTTACTTGGAGGGCTTGCCAGGAGCGGTACTGGTGGGCACGAAGGACGATGTCACTCCGCGCAAGCAAGCAGACCTAATTATGGAAAAGTGGCCGGACGCCGAACTGGTTGAAGTCGACGGGGCCGGCCACATGTTGCCGCTGGAGGCGCCTGAAGCGGTGAACCGGGCTATCGAGCGGGCCCTGGAGAAGGTGCGCTAGTTTTCCTCGCGGTCCTTAATCTGCTGCGCAATGTATTCCTTGTGCGCGCGGCGGTTCTCCGACCACACTGCAACAGACTCATTGGCCTGGACGCGCAGCTTCGGGAACACAAAAACCGACAGCGGCATCGCAATAATCAGTGCGAACACAGCCGTAATTGCAGCCGGAATCTGCACATTAACGAAGTAAATAATCACGAGCAGAACGAAGAACAGCACTAGGAATAGCAGCAGACGAGCAAGGCCGTACCAGAACAGCCCCTTCATGGCATTGCCGCGACCAGCATTCTTGGTCACCGGAGCTGCTGGCATCTGAGCCTCAGAAGCCAACTTGTCCTGCTCTGCTGGATTGGTCATTAAACCCTCACCTCTACGTGTTACGCCTGTGCTGTGCCCGACGTTGTTCGTGTCCAACGTTCCTTTGTACCCTAACGAACTCTGTACGCCGTACCGCATGCAGTGCGATACCCCTCGTGGGCACTACGGGACTCGTTGCGTATTCTAGTCGGTAAATCCAGGAGGTTAGCTATTACATGGGTCGGCTCATTCTGCTGCTGTTCATCATCCTTGTCGTAGTCATGCTGTGGAAGGCATTTGGTCCCGGCAGTCGCGGCAACGGCATGCGACGTATTTCCGCTCCGCAACCGGAACCCCGTCCGCTCGCTCCCGACGATGATCCGGAGTTCCTCTGGAAGCTCAAGAAGGCCGAATTCGATCGCCGTAAACGTGAGCAGGAGCTACAGGAGCGGCGCGAACGGGAGCAGGACGACAACCTCGATAATCCCGGCGAAACTGACTAAACGTCCTTGCCACGCAGCAACAACTGCTGTAGATATTCCCCGTAGCCACTGGCGCTGAGGGCGTCGGCACGCGCGCTAAGCGCAGCATCGTCAATGAATCCCATGCGCCACGCCACCTCTTCCGGCGAGCCAATCTTTAGCCCCTGCCGCTGCTCAATCGTGCGCACGAAATCACCCGCGGCCATCAGATTGTCCACCGTGCCCGTGTCCAGCCATGCCGTGCCGCGCGGCAGCACCTCTACCTGCAGTTTCCCGCGCTCCAAGTAGGCGCGGTTAACATCCGTGATTTCCAATTCGCCGCGTGACGACGGTTGCAGCGAGCGAGCTATCTCAACAACCTCGGCGTCATAAAAGTACAAACCAGGCACCGCGAAATGGCTGCGTGGTTTCTTCGGTTTCTCCTGGATCGCCACGGCTTTGCCGCTTTGGTCGAAGTCCACGACTCCATAGGCTGTGGGATCTGCGACCCAGTAGGCGAAGATCGCTCCGCCATCGACGTCATGGAAGCGGCGCAGCTGCGTGCCCAAGCCAGCACCGTAAAAGATGTTGTCGCCGAGGATGAGCGCAACGGAGTCATCGCCGATGTGGTCCGCACCGATGATGAACGCTTCAGCGAGACCACGGGGCTCGTCTTGGGTGGCAAAGGTGAGGTTGAGGCCCCACTGCGAGCCGTCGCCAAGCAAGCGTTCAAACTGCGGGGCATCATGTGGCGTGGTGATGACGAGGATGTCCCTGATTCCCGCTAGCATCAGCGTGCTCAGCGGGTAGTAGATCATCGGCTTGTCATAGACGGGAACCAGCTGCTTGCTTACGCCAAGTGTGATGGGAAACAGCCGAGAGCCCGTACCACCTGCGAGGATGATGCCCTTCATAGTGCTCGCGCCTTTCTGCCTTACTGCCCGGCCGCTTCGTTGGCGATTGCCCACTCGTCGCGAGCCATGTTCTCAAGATCCTTGCAGTCAAACTCACTGGGGAGCTTATTGCCCTCGGCCTCGAACTGCTCGATAGTCGGAGCCTTCTGATCGCGCTCGGAGAGAATCATGTCCGCGTCGGTGAGACCACCCTTGGCCAGCAGCGCAGCCAGGTCAATTCCGAGAGTCGGGTCCTGGATGCTAACAGCGCGTTCAGCCTCCGGGTTGTAGCCGGTGGAAGTGAGGTAGGTGAGCACGGAGTCGTCGGCAAGCGAGACGAAACCATGTCCGATGCCGTTGGGCAGATAGACCACGCGGCGGGTCGTGCTGTCGAGCTCGAAGACCTCAACCTTGCCGAATGTGTCAGAGCCGCGACGCAGGTCAACCGCAATGTCGAGGATGTGGCCTACGGGGCACGTAACCAGCTTCGCCTGGCCGGGATGACCGTCTAGAGCGGTGCTGACGTCGGCGAAGTGAAGGCCACGGACAACGCCAGCGGCGGAGACACTCATGTTGGCCTGCTCCGGAAAGAACGGGTAGCCCGTGGCCTCGGCGAATGCGTCGAGGCGATACCACTCGTGGAAACTACCGCGGCTGTCGCCGTGGATGACCGGCTCGAAGGTGAAAACGCCGTCGATGGAAGTGGGCTGGAATGTGCTCTTAGGGCTCATGGGTAACAAGTGTAGACGCGGCGCCCGGGCTGAGGCTGTGGCACGCGTTTAGTGTGCACTGAGTGTGCGTTGGGAGTGCGCTAGGTGTGCCCCGACAGACGAACTACAACTCCTGCTCGCGCTCAGCGTAGCCAGCCTCAGCGGCATCGTAGGCCGCGGCCCACCAGGACTCGTTGGCGCGATACCAGTCGATGGTCTCGGCGAGGCCTGCGGAAAAGTCTTGGTAACGCGGTTGCCAGCCGAGGGTACGGATGGATGCGGGATCAATTGCATATCGACGGTCATGTCCCGGCCGGTCAGTGACATGAACGAAGTCAGTGCGCGCGCGACCGAAGCCCTCCAGGATGTCGCCGACCACGTCGAGGTTGGAACGCTCACCATCGGCACCAATGAGGTAGGTCTCCCCCACCTCGCCGGAATCCAAGATTGCCCAGACCGCGTCATTGTGGTCATCGACGTGAATCCAGTCCCGAACATTCTCGCCAGTGCCGTACACGCGAGGGCTACGACCGCGCAGCAGACCACAAATCTGCCGGGGAATCAGTTTCTCGGGATGCTGCCTAGGACCGTAGTTGTTCGAGCAGTTACTAATCGTCGCAGCCAGCCCGAAGCTGCGCACCCACGCCCGGACAAAGTGGTCCGCTGAAGCCTTGGAGGCCGAGTAGGGGCTGGAGGGTTTGTACGCGGTGGCCGTCGTAAAGCGTGCTGAGTCGTCGAGAGCGAGATCGCCGAAGACCTCATCAGTGGAGATGTGGTGAAGGCGGACGTCGTGGGTGGCGCAAGCCTTGGCCAGATTCACGGTGCCCATGACATTAGTGGTGACGAAGGGATCGGCATCCACCAGCGAATTGTCGTTATGGCTCTCTGCGGCGAAGTGGACGACCACGTCGAAGCGGGGCACGAGGCGATCGATCAGCTCCGCGTCACGAACATCGCCGCGGATAATTTCACAGTCCGCGCCATCCAAGCTCGCAGGGTTCGCGGCATAGGTGAAAGCGTCCAGCACCGTGACATTCACATCGGGCCGTGTAGCCAGAGTGCGGAGAACGAAGTTGGAACCAATAAAGCCGGCACCACCGGTGACGAGAACGCGCATGGAAGCGATTCTAGTTCACCCGGCGATGCCGGCTTTGTACAAGTGTGAAGACTTAGTTCAGACCAGCGTAGGAGTGCAGGCCCGAAACCACCTGGTTGATGAAGAAGAGGTTGAACACCATGGTGGCAAAACCGAAGATGTTGATCCACGCGGCCTTGGTATTACGCCAACCCGAAGTCGCGCGAGCGTGCAGGTACAGGGCGTAGATAATCCAGGTAATCAGCGCCGTGGTCTCCTTCGGGTCCCAGCCCCAGTAACGACCCCATGCGGACTCGGCCCAGATAGCGCCCAGCACAATGCCCAGACCGAACAGTGGGAAGGACCAAATAGCGGTGCGGTAAGCAATCGCATCCAGCTTTTGAGCATCCGGCAGCGGCGCGACCAGTTTGCCCAGGAAGCCCTTTTCCTTGCCCTCGCGGTTGTACATCCGCAGCATGTAGAGAATCGAGGCAACACCGGAAATCAGTGCGATACTGCACCCGATAGAAATAATCGAGACGTGAACCGGAATCCAAATCGACTGCAGTGCCGGCACCACCGGAGCAGCCTCAACATATAGGTTCTTACCACCGTAAAACATCAGCGCCAGAATCGGAGCCAACAGCCACGGCCAGAACACACGCATGGTTTCACGATGCAGTACGCCAGCTGCAATTGCCATAGCAAAGAGGATTGAAACTGATACGTACTCGTAGAGGTTGCCCCACGGGAAACGCTGCACGGCCAGGCCACGCAGCAGCACCGATGCAAAGTGCACGGCCACCCCGACGTAAATCAGCATTTCCGTCACAACGCCGAGTCGGTTCGTCAGCACCTGGTTCTTAGGCTCGCTTGCCGACGACTTCGTCGCCGACTCCCCCGAGTCAGCAACACTAGCGGTGGTAGCTCCCTCACCCGCACCGGCGGCTACCAGCTCGCGTTCCGCAACCTGGCTTTTCGCTTCAGCGGCCGCGATACGACGACTGTAGTAGGCAATGGAAATAACAAAGGCCACAAGATAAAAGGCGAAGGCCGTGAAGTACGACCAGTCCGAAAACTGCGCCAGTGTCTTATTGACGAGCATGTACTTGGCTCCAAAGTGTGGAATTAGCGGAATACTTCTTCAAACCCTAGTACTAAAGCAGGACTAAGCAAAAGGGGACCGGGGACACGGGGGACGCAAAAATGCGCGGAGGCGCAATTCTCGCCCCCGCGCATTCGCCCTGCAGTAATGATGGACCAGACTTAGTGGTCAGTTAGCTTTTGTCCTTGTCGTCCGCGCTCTCGTCGGTCGCAGCATTGTTGTCAGCAGCATCCTCGTCATCACTGTCACGTTCCAGGATGTCATCTACGATGTACTGGAACTCCTCGCCCCAACCTGCCTTGTCGGTGCGGGCAAGGCCACCGAACTCAACGCGAGTGCGGCCATCTTCCAGCGGGAACATGCGCACCCAAACACGTCGGCGCTTAATGCCCAACGAAAGAACCATGCCAGCCAATGCGGACACAGTCGCCACCAGCACCCAGAACTGCGTGGGATCGTGCGAAACCTGCAAGTTGACGAATTCCTTCGCACCGAGGAATTCAATCTTGGTGCCGTCGGCAAGCTCGGTGGATTCGCCCTGTTTGAGGTTGACACGGGCTTCCTTAGCCAGCTGACCCGAGTGCATCAGATCGCGGTCGAGGGAAAACAGCCCCTGCGAACGACCGGTGTCCAAGCCCGCGTCGCCGCGGTAGATGTCGACAGCCACGGCCGGGTCTTGCATCGCCGGGTAAGAGGACTGCAGCAGAGCACCCTTTTCACCAGTAAACTCCGCGGTCGGAGCGAACAGTCCCTCGATTGCAATCTGGTTCTGGCGGCGCTCGAACAAGTCCGGGTACATGCCCGCTGGTGGGTCGAAGCGCAGCGCCCCAGAGGACAGGAAGAAGGTCGGGTCATCCGGGCGGAACTGGACAATCGACGTACGCGACTCACCATTCGGCCAGGTCACCTTGAACGCAGGCGCAAAGCCGTGCCCCTGCAGGTAGACGCGGTCACCGGCGATGCGCAGAGGGTGGTTGACCTGCAGCGTGGTCTTCTCCCACTCATCGACCGGCTTACGCATATCCTCCTCTTCTGCGAATCGGATGTGCGAGGTAAACATCTTGGCCTGGCCGTTCGGCAGGTAATCGGCGGCAAAGTCCTCCACCTGAATACAGAACGGGTTCAGAGTCGTACCGTCGAAGGTGTTGCCCGAGCGCAGCGAGTCATAGTTCGCCGCAGCGGTGTTACAGAACGGAACGCCCACCGCGCTGTTGACGTTGTCGTCAGAAATTTCGGTGCCGGTGTTGGTCAGCAAAATGACCTGGCCCTCGTAATAAATCATGCGGCCCAAGCCGACGATGATGATCAGCAGCGCAATGCCCAGGTGGAATACCAGGTTGCCGAGCTCACGCAGGTAGCCCTTCTCCGCGGAAAAGGAGCGTGCCCCGGCGCGGTCTTCATCTGCTGGGGTTTCGGTCAACGCCCACTTGTTCAGGCGCTCACGCACCCGCTCAGAAACCTCGTCCGCGGAAGCATCGACCACGGCTTCGTCGTGAAGCGGAAGACGCGCCAACCGTTTCGGTGCCCTGGCCGGCGGTGTCTTCATGGCCTTGTAGTGGTCGATGGTGCGCGGAATAATGCAGCCGACCAGGGAAATCAGCAATAACGCCACGATGGCGACGAACCAGACGGACGAGAAGACATCGAAAAGCTGCAGCTTATCCATGATCTCGGCGGTCTTGCCGTTGGCGGCAAGATACTGGTCGACCTTGTCCTTATTCAGCGAGCGCTGCGGCAACAGTGCGCCGGGAACCGCTGCGAAAGCGAGGATGAACAGCAGAATCAGCGCCGTGCGCATGCTGGTCAACCAATTCCAGACCTGCTGGAAGGGCTGTCGTACCTTATTCCAATTCACCGACATTGAAAAATCTTTCACTAAATTGGCGTTACCGTATCAGTAATAAAAGCGGCCTGAACCCAGGCAACAAAAACATCCCACAGTCCCGTGACCAGGGCAATTCCGACCAGCACCAGCGCCACACCACCGATGAGCTGAATGGTTCGCGAGTGCTTACGCAGGAAGTCCACTCCACGCATCGCACGTGCCGACCCCAGCGCCACCAAAATGAACGGCAGCCCCAGCCCCAGGCAGTAAGCGATAATCAGCGCCACTCCCCTGGCCGCAGTCATGCCCTGTGTACCTGCGGACACCGAAATAATTGCAGTCAGCGTCGGGCCCAGACACGGCGTCCACCCCAGCGCGAACACCGCGCCGAGCAGTGGCGCTCCCAGCCACGTGGTCCAGCGCTTCGGCGCCATACGGGTGTCTTTCTGCAGCGCTGGCACCATGCCCATGAAGGCAAGTCCCATCACGATGGTCACCACGCCACCAACAATCGTCAGCGTGCGCGCCTGCAAACGCAACGTGGACACGAGCCCGAAAATCGAGGCCGACCCCAGCACGAAAATGACAGTAAAGCCCAACACGAACAGCAACGCGGCGAGGCCGACGCGGGCAGTCGAGGAACGCTGGCCACGGCCTCCATCGCCGTTATGCTTATCGACGGCGGTTGCGTCCGCAACTCCCGTCGTCACGCCATTGCCCTGCGCCCCCGAGGCTCCGGAAATACCGGTGAGATACGAGACGTAACCGGGCACGAGCGGAATGACGCACGGGCTGGCAAACGAGACGAGACCAGCCAGCGCAGCAGCGAGCAGGCCTAATAGGATGGGACCGCCGGTGGCGGCGTCGGCGAACTGCTGGCCGATGCCATCGGCAAGATAAATCGTGTCCATGGCAAGAGTTCCCATGCTGGGGCCTAGCCCTCCGCCTTCACTTCATTAACAGCCTTCATCAGCATGGTGTGATCGACCTCGCGGAGGAAGACCTTGGCCGGGCGGTGCTGCTTGTCCAGAATGATGGTTGTCGGAATCACCGAAGCCGGGATGCCGCCGAGTGCGCTGGCGTTGACGAAGGCCGGGTCATAGATGGACGGGTAGGTGATGCCGTTGTCCTTCACAAAGTCGATGGGAGCCTGGCGGACATTGTCGCGGACGTTGATGCCGAGAACGGTGCCGATACCTTGCTCTTCCATCTGTTCCTGGACATACTGCAGGTCATCCGATTCGGATCGGCACGGTGCGCACCACTGCCCCCAGGCGTTTAGGACCACAATCTGGTCCTTGAAGTCATCGAGGGAGATTTTCTTGTCGTCGTCCTCTAGAGAAGGACCGAACACCTTGCCGACCGGTTTGCGCTCCTCGGGTGCGTAGTCAATGATCTGCTGACCCCCTGGAGAAACAAACTCGAACTGACCGCCGACGGCAACGGCATCGTGTCCCACTGAATCTCCGGGGTTACATGCTGCGAGCGACAGAGACAGAGTTGCTGCCGCTAGCGTTGCTGCAATTCGGGACGATGAGACCTTGGCCACTTGGGGTGCCACCTTCCGGGGGTCAGTGAAACTTCAACAAAACTATTTATTCACCTTACAGGTGACCGGCCGGTTCACTGTAGCGCACGTCGACAATGGTGTCGCCGACGAAGACCAAGGAGGTCACGCTGGCCAGATCGCACTGCCTAGTTGCCGGGTTGTGGGCGAGCTTCAAGTACCGCGCACGACGCTGAGCTGCAATGATGCACAGCTGGTGTGTCACCAGCACCGCTTCCGCTCCCTCGGCGGCCTCGCGGGCTCGCTCGATGGCGTGGAACATACGGTCCGCGATCTCCTCGTAGGGCTCGCCCCAGCTGGGCACGCTCGGACGACGCAGTCGTGGCCAGTACTTCGGATTCCACAGTGCGGAGTCAATGCCCTTGATGTGCAAACCCTCAAAGGAGTTGCCAGCCTCCAGCAAATCTTCATCCAGGGTCGGCTTCATGCCGATTACCTCGGTGAAGGGCCGTGAGGTTTCCTGCGTGCGCTGCAGCGGAGAGCAGGCGAAGTAGCGGATGTCGTGGCCTTCGAAGGACGCGGCCGTGGCCGCTGCCTGACGCTGACCGCGCTCAGACAGGTGCCAGCCGGGCAGGCGACCGTAGAGAATCTTATCCGGGTTATAAACCTCGCCGTGGCGGACGAGATGTACGACCGTGGTCTTGGCGTGCTTTGTTGCACGCTTAGACGCCTGGTTTTCCGGCGGTGTCGGCTGCGATTCCTGCTGTGCTGCCTGCTGCTCGGCCTGCGAATTGGTCTTGTTCGGCACGTGTCACCTACTCCGGCTTGGCGGTTGCCGCCGCCTCGGCCGCGCGGGCTGCTGCACGCTCGATAATCTCGAAGTCGGCGTCGGTCAGCGCAGCGGAGACGAACCAGGTCTCGTAGCAAGAAGCCGGCGGGTAGACACCATTGGCCAGTAGGGCGTGGAAGAAAGCCGGGTAGCGGAAAGTATCCGCTGCCTGCATCTGCTCAAAGTTATGGCCCTCGCCCTCGGCGAAGCGTGGCGAGAGCATCGTGCCCGCACGCTGAATGTGGTGGGCCACGCCCTGCTTGGTCAGGGCGTCGGACAGAATCGTGGCCAGGCGATCTGCATTGGCTGCGACGGTGTCATAGACATCCTTCGTGGCATTCTCCAGGTTGGCCAGGCCAGCTGCCATAGCGACCGGGTTACCGGAGAGTGTGCCTGCCTGGTACACCGGACCGTTCGGAGCCAAGTACTCCATGACGTCGCGGCGACCACCGAAGGCAGCTGCCGGCAGACCACCGGAGACGACCTTGCCGAAGGTGGTCAGGTCACCGGCCACACCATCAATGCCGTACCAGCCGTTGTAGGAAGCGCGGAAGCCAGTCATGACCTCATCGAGAATCAGCAGTGCGCCGTCTGCGTGGCAGACTTCCTTCAACTTCGCGTTGAAGTTGTCCTGCGGTGCGACGGTACCCATGTTGCCCGCTGCCGCCTCAGTGATGACACAGGCAATCTCGCCCGGGTTCTCAGCGAATGCGGCCTTGACGGCCTCAATGTCGTTATAAGGAACAACAATGGTGTCGGCAGCCGATGCACCGGTGACACCCGGCGAATCCGGCAGACCAAAAGTAGCGACACCGGAACCGGCCGATGCCAGCAGCGCGTCCACGTGACCGTGGTAGCAGCCGGCGAACTTGATGATCTTGGAACGGCCAGTGAAACCGCGAGCCAGGCGTACTGCGGACATAGTGGCCTCAGTGCCGGAGTTGACCAGACGCACCTCATCTACCGACGTGCGCTCAACGATGTGACGAGCCAGGTCGGTCTCAGCCGTCGTCGGAGCGCCGAAAGACAAACCGCGAGTGGCGGCGCTCTGAACGGCCTCCACCACTGCCGGGTGCGCGTGGCCCAGAATCATTGGACCCCACGAGCAGACCAAGTCCACATATTCGTTACCATCAACATCCACGAGACGAGAGCCCGCGGCGTGGTCAATGAAACGTGGGGTGCCACCGACGGAACCGAAGGCGCGGACCGGCGAGTTCACGCCACCCGGCGTCACTGCCTGAGCCTGCGTAAAGAACTCTGCCGAACGATCGGTGAGCTCAACGTTTTCTGGGACATGAGGAGCATTAATGTCTTGAGTCACGGTGACCATCGTAGACGGCCACTCGGATGAAGAGCTACCCTGCCCTACCAACGTCCCAGCTTCACCCTGAATAGATGCTTGCGGCGAGAGGACACTCGACGGGATCGCCAGTCGATCCACAAGCTGGAGAAAATCATCAAAAGCGATGCCAGCAGCGGGTGAATCATACCGGTCATACCCAGCAGGATGACCGCAACGTTGTAGAACCACGCAAAGTAGATGTTGGAGTCCATCATCCGCACCACAGCACGTGCGATTTCAATGGCCTCCGGAATCGACAACACGTTGTTCCGCAGTGCCACGACATCGGCGTAATCAACATCAAGATTCTGATTGCCTTCGGTGTTGTCCATCAAAACACCCACGTCAGCGGCACGCAGAGAGTCCCGGATGTCCTTGTCGCCAACCATCACGACAGTCTCGCCGTCACTGTGGACCGAACGCACCGCAATGGCCTTGCGGGAGGCAATGATGCCCGCGAATACTCGTGAGATATTCAGCCGGTCAGCAAAACGACGGGCTACTGGATACGGATCTCGCGTGATCATCATGGTGTCCACGCCCATATCCTCAAGCTGGTCAATGCTCTCGACCGCATCGGGCTTAATGTCCTCACCAATGGTGATGACACCACGGACCTTGCCACGCCACGACACCACCATCGGAGTACCGCCACTGAGCGCAGCCACGGCCATTTTCTCGCTGAGTGCAGTGAGATCACGCGGACGCCAAACACGCCCCTCAACAAAGCGCATCTCCAACTTGTCGTCCGAGTCCTTCACCGGGATCTCTACCTGGCCAACGAACGCACCGTCTTCCGCAATTGCGACGTGTACAGTCTCAATCCAGTGCGGCACCTCACCACCGCCGGAACCGGCGTCGCGGGATACACGGCACGCGCGCACGATTGCCGCTGATGCCGGGTGGTTGCTCTCCATCATGAGAGCGCCCGCCACACGCAGAACCAAATCCGGATTTTCATTGCGCTCAGCGGCGACACCGAGCACGTGGGTGTCACCCTCGGTCAGGGTTCCAACCCGGTTAAAAATCACCACATTGGCGGTAGCCAACTTCCGGAAAGTCTCATTGCCACGAATCAAGATTCCGTTACTAGCACCGGCCAGAATCCCGATGCGCTGCACGGTCGACGTAGACATTGCCAATGCCACCGGCGCGATGCCCGAGAGCATGGCCAGCGCCACCGCGAGGGCACCGCTCATCGTGCCCGTCGCCAGCCACCAGCCGCAAAATGCCACACCCGCCAACGACAGCGTCCACGGCACCAGCTCTGATGCCGAGTGCACTGCGGTCTGGTGCATCACCGTTTCTTCTCGAACCGCTTGACGCAGCCAGCGCGCTATCGACGACGCCCGAGTCTTGAAACCGGTGCGCTCCACGCGCACCTTGAGCTCCGAATCCAGGTTGATTGCGCCGGCCCAAACCTTGGAGTTGACCTTGACTTTCTGCGGTTCAACGCCAATACCGAGTAGCTGTGCATCCATCGTGGACGCACCACCGATGACTGAGCCATCGACCGGAATCACCGAGTGCGGTGGAACCACGATGTCATCACCGATATTGAGCTCCGCGACCGTCACCTCCACCCGTTTCGGCTCCGCGGATTTGGCGCTCTTGCGCACGACTGTCACGTTTCGCTCAGCTGGAATGCGCAGGTTGCGCAAAATCTGTCCAGTACGCACCTTGTTGTAGCGCGTAAACATACGGCCTGTTAGCAACAGCACGGTCAGGCCGCAAGCAACGTCGAAAAACACCTCTGCCGAGGCGCTTTCCCGATAGTTGAAAGCAAACCACGTGGGCGCAGTGGTATATCCAATCTGTCCCGCGGGGCCAAAGATAAGCTGCGCCAGCGACCACAGCCACGCGAGCAGAATGGCAATGGAGCTCGCCCCATCCAGCGCCGACATCCGCCGACGCAGGGACGCCGCCATTGCCCGGTGGAACGGCCAGCCACCCCACCACGCCACAATCGTGGTCAGCACAAGGCACATCCACTGCCAGCCCGGGAACTGCCAGTTGACGTTCAACGACGTCACCAGCACTGGAATCGATAAGAACAGGCTTCCCCAAAAGCGCTGCTTGGTCACCAGTTCACGCGCCGTGAACAGTACCTCCGCACCGCCGCCGCTTCGGCGCAACGCCGCTTCACGACGGCGAATGCGCTCCTCCTCATTCTGTTGAGCGGCAGCCGGAACAGCGGGACGGCGATGTTGCGACACATCCAGCCGAGTTGCACGACGACGAAGCGTGCTGCGCGTGAGGTACGACTCAATCCCAACTTCGCGGAGAGCTTCGATGAACTGATTCGGATCGATGGTATCGGGCGCTGTAATCCACGCGCGTCCGGGCTTGTAGACCACCGAGGCCGTAACATCTGGAAAGGATTCTAAAACATGCTCAGCACGCTCAGCACTCTCGGCGTTTTCCAAGTTTTCCAGGATGAGTGCGAAAGCTGTGTTGGACTGGCCTCTGCGGTGTGCAAGCCGCTGATGGGCACTTTCTTCATCGATGTCCTGACGGCTTCGTGGCAATGCCTTACGAGCAGCGACCTTGGCATCCACAATCGCCTGTTCAACGCGATTGTCCAGAGAGAAATCAAACTCACCGGTGTCACTCATGGCCTTTGAAACTTTCCGTCTAATCCTGTGGCTGGTTGGCGCGCGTGAGCGCTAATTCACGATAGAGCAACAGTAGTCCACACGCCATCGCCAGGCTGGGCGCGATAACCCATACAGTCAGCGCGCCGGCCATAATGGCAAAGAACATGGTGAGAGCCGTGACAATCACCATGATGAGCAGGCAGTTCCGGGAGAGTTTGAACTCAGTGGCCGTCGGCAAGCAGCCGCTACCAATGAGCGAGCAGACCAGCGTCACACCGGCGACGATGTAGATGTCGCGGCCAACGGCGGCGGGAGCCTGCGAGTAGTCGCCGGTGACCAGTATCAAGCTCAGGACAATCTGGGCGATGAGCGCGACGAAAAGCACCCACTGCCAGGGCCGACTCGGCAGGGACATCATTGCTTGGACTCCTCAGGCTGCTTGGTCTGCTTGGGCTGTGACTGGTCCAGCTGCTGTTGCTGCTTTGTATCAGCGCCATACTTCGACGCTCCCGGCAGATGCGATTTCGGCGCGGACGGAGTCCACGGTTTCGAGGGGCGCTGATGATCGAAGTAGTCCTTGGACTCCTTCGAGGCGGCGAGCACCAGGCCAGCTACCGCGGCAGTGGCAGAGGCGATTCGCACAATTCCGCTGATAAGAACGAGGGATGCTGGCACTCCCGATTCTGAAGCCGTAGAAGAGAAGAAGGACATCAGCGCCGACAGCGCCAGGTAAAGTGAGCCGATAACCAGCACGGTGCGAGCACCTTCACTCCCCTTGCGCATTCGCTCGATGATGGCGAAGAACGCGATGCAAAGCCCCACTGCGAAAAAGAACGCGATAACGATACTCGCCTTCATGGCGGCATCAATCTGGCCCTCGCTGAAACCCGGGAAATTCTCCTTAGCGGTTGAGGGGCTCATCAGCATTTCCGGATGCAGCCAGTAGGTCACCGTGGCTACTGCAGCGAGGAGCAGCTGCATCACGGCCGTAACCCGCCACGCCTGCCTAGCTCCCTCGACCTGCTCGGGAATTGCGGGCTTCTTCTCTTCTTTAGTCATCCGTCCACTTCTCGATACTTATTACTGCACGTTCACTCCAGCGGATTAGAACTGGGCACGCAGCTTCTTCGCCAAGTCCACCGCTGCGTAGGTCAAAATCTGCTCCGCACCGGCACGGCGAATGCTCAGTACTGCTTCCATCATCGCAGCATCCAGGTCAATCCACCCGTTGGCGGCAGCGGCGTGAATCATCGCGTACTCACCAGAGACCTGGTAGGCGGCAACCGGCACCGGCGACATATCCGCGACCTCACGCAGAATGTCCAGGTAGCTCATGGCCGGCTTTACCATCACCATGTCCGCGCCCTCGTCAACGTCGAGCTGCACTTCGAGCAGGGACTCACGACGATTTGCAGGATCCTGCTGGTAGGTACGGCGATCACCCTGCAGCGAGCTGCCCACGGCTTCACGGAATGGACCGTAGAAGGCGGAGGCATACTTTGCCGAGTACGCCATGATGGAGACATCCTCATGGCCAGCGGCGTCCAGGCCCTCACGAATGGCGGCAATCTGGCCGTCCATCATGCCCGACGGGGACACGATATGTGCACCGGCGTCGGCTTGGGCAACGGCCATCTTGACGTAGTTAATCAGCGTGCGGTCATTCTCAACGACCGTGTTGCCGAAGCGGTCCGTGCCCAGTACGCCACAGTGGCCGTGGTCAGTGAACTCATCCAGACAGGTGTCGGCCATGATCAGAATGTCATTCCCGAACTCGTCGCGGAGACGACGCAGAGCGCGGTTGAGAACGCCCTCCGGATTCCAGGATTCAGAGCCCTCGCCGTCCTTATCCGCATCGAGCGGGACACCGAAGAGGTCAACCGCCGAGATACCTGCCTCAACAGCCTCGCGCACAGCTTCCACCAGGGAGTCTTCGGTGTGCTGCACTACCCCGGGCAGGGAGCTGATTGGCTTTGGCTCATCAATCCCATCTGCGACAAACATGGGAAGGATGAGATTCTTCGGAGTCAGTGTCGTCTCTGCCGTCATCGCACGCATCACCGGGTTGGTGCGCAGCCTGCGTGGGCGACGAATCGGGAGAGGAAATCCAAACTGTTCGAGATCGATTTCGCGGGATGATTCAGAAGCTCCAGATGTAGTCATAAAGACAACCTTAATCAAAACGCGAACTCGCCCCGATTCGCCCTGGCTTAGGCCTTGGTTTTACGCGAACGACGACGCTTTTTGCGCGGCGGTGGCAGTTGCCCTGCAGCCCGCAATTGCGCAACATGCTCTGCCAGCGCGTCCACCAGCTCCGGGATGCTTGCACGCTCCGGCACGACATCTACACGCAGACCGTACTCGCGAGCCGTGGCTGCGGCCATCGGCCCGATGCAGGCAATGATGGTGCGAGCATGCGGCTTACCCGCGATGCCGACCAGGTTCTTCACCGTCGACCCCGAGGTAAAGCACACTGCGTCGAAGCCACCGGACTTAATCATGTCGCGGATGTCCGCACTCGGTGGCGCTGCCCGCACGGTACGGTAAGCGACCACATCATCGACTTCCCAGCCCAGGTCAATCAGACCGTCGACAAGCACGTCGGTGCCGATGTCGGCGCGTGGCAGCAATACGCGGTTGACCGGATCGAGATCCTCGATGTACTCCGGGAACACGTCGACGATGCCCGCGGCGTTCTGACGAGTGTCGTCCGGAAGCAGCTCCGGGGTAATGCCGAGATCACGGATGGCAGCAGCGGTGCGATGACCGACGGCTGCGATGCGGACTCCAGCGAACGAGCGAGCGTCCAAGCCGAATGCCTGGAACTTCTCCCACACTGCGGTAACAGCGTTGACGGAAGTGAAAACAACCCACTGGTAACGGCCGTCGACAAGCCCCTTGATGGCGCGTTCCATCTGCGCTGGGCTACGTGGTGGCTCGATTGAGATGGTCGGGACCTCAATCGGGATGGCGCCGTGCCCAACGAGACGAGCACTCATCGGCCCTGCCTGCGCCTTGGCGCGTGGGACCAGCACCTTCCATCCGTAGAGGGCCCGGTTTTCCCACCACGAGTACTTCGAGCGATTGTCCACGCCCTTGCCAAGTGTGACCACCAGCGGACCGGTCAGGTCTCCCGAGAGCTGTGCCAAGGTGCCCAGCGTGACATCGTAGGTGCGCTGCAGCCGAGTCGTACCGTTGACAGTCACCGACACTGGCAACGACGACGGCAGACCGCGTTCACCGAGTTCGGAGGCAATAGCGGACAGGTCATCCTGCACAGCCTGCAGCACCAGCGGCTGCGGTGCCTGTGCCAGCTCGTCCCAGTCCACATCGGCGCGACCGAGATCGGTCTCCGTGTACGTCGAGCCCAACGCGATACCGGCAAATGCCGGGACGGTGGAGGGCACGGACATACCAGGGACGATCTGGAACTCAACCTCGGCGTGCGAGACCTCGTTGATTTCGGCCAGCAGCGAATCGTTGGTCAGCGGATTTCCGGCCACCAAACGCACTACATCATTGCCTTTGGCTGCTTCTTCGACGAGCAGGGCGGCCATCTTCTTGGGATCGTCGATAGGCTCGCGCAAATCTGCAGCGGTCGGCGGTGCCGGGCGCGGCGGCTTACGACGAGATCCCTTGGCCTTGGCGGCGGCGCACATGCGCTCGTACTCTTCCTCGGCTTCCTTCAGCAGCTCGGGAGGAACAGGCACATCGGTTGCGACGAGCTCTCGAACCCCCGGCATGACATCGGCGTCGACGTAGGCGATAGCGGTGTCTGCGAGAATCTCACGGGCGCGAAGCGTCAGCAGGTCGGGATTTCCAGGACCAGCGCCGACGAACAGGATGCGTCCCGTTGCTGAGGGGAGGGAGGTGTTCATCGTTGCGGAGTGATTTCTTTTCTATTGGTTGTTCACTTTTCGTGCCGATGAGTCTCTAAGGAAGAAAGCGGACATGCGCCAACGCATGTGAGGGGCAGGTAGACACCTGAATCTCACATGCGAGCACACGAAGGAAACCCTTATCCCAACGGCATGCATACAGGCCTATTAGCATAAAGGGTTTGAGCCAAATTAACTAACCGGCTACTTTTGAGATTCCCGCAGGGTATCGCCCATTACCTCATGAGCACCCCGTTCAAGCAGGGCCGCCGCAACCTTCCGGCCAAGCTCATCGGCCTTATCCACGGTTGCGGTAGCGGTCTCGAGCAACTGGCGCGATCCGTCGACTGCGAACACCCCCGCCCGCAGGGTGAGTTCACCGCTATCGCTCACGGTTGCGTAGGCCGCAACCGGGGCGGTGCAGCCTGCTTCCAGCTCATTGAGTACAGCGCGCTCAGCGACAGCGCGGGCATGGGACACCGGGTGGTCAATCTTCCGCAGAATATCCACAATTTCGCGGTCAGCAGTGCGGCACTCCAGCGCCAGGGCGCCCTGGGCCGGGGCCGGCATGAGGACGTCCACGTCCAGGGATTCCGCAATCTCTCCGAGGCGCCCCGTACGCTCCAGTCCGGCGCGAGCCAGAATGACAGCGTCCAGGTCCTCAGAGACGCGCCCCATGCGGGTTTCGATGTTTCCACGCAGTGGTACAAGTTCCAGGTCGGAGCGCAGCGCACGCAGCTGAGAGACACGACGCGGCGCGGAGGTACCCACTCGAGCACCCTCAGGCAGGTCCATCAGCGGCGTGGCATCGCGGGAAATCAGCGCCTCTCGCGGGTCGACGCGCTCCGGCACGGCTGCGACCATCATGTCGTCTTCCGGCAACGTGGGCAGATCTTTAAACGAGTGCACGATAATGTCGCACACCCCCTCGCGGAGTGCATGACGCAGCGCCTGGGTAAAGACACCGATACCAATCTTTTCCACCGGGTCGTGGCGGTTATGGTCACCGGCGGTCTTTACAATCACCAGCTCTGCAGGCTGCCCCAGCTCAATCAGTGCATCACGGACGTGGCCGGCCTGTGTCGTGGCCAGTTCCGAGCCCCTGGTACCGATACGAATAGTCGCTGGGTCAGGCATGTTTCCCTCCGGGTGTTAATTTTTGGTGGTTTCAGCAACGCCTTCAATGATGGCACTACTGTCAAGACCATACTGCTCAAATCCCTGCATCCGCCCAATTCGGCCCTCTACCATGAGATCTGCGGGGATATCGGTGTCAGCATACAGGCCAGAGGGGGTAGATAGGGGCAGGTCGAAGAGCTTCTGCAGCGCAAGTGCGTAGTTGCCACCACCCTGCTGGCTAGAAAGCTTCTTGACCTGCACCGTTGGCGCATGCAAGAGCTTATCGACGACGCGGCGAACCGTGGACTCGACTTCGAGACGTTCCTTCTGCGTAAGACCTGGTGTCTTCGCCTCCAGGCGAGCGAGCTCAGCCGCCGCCACATCTGCCGCACGCTCACGCAGAGCGCGAACAGTCGGTGCTACCTCGCTTGCACGCTGCGCCGTGAGGTAGGACTCCAACTCTTCGGCCACAATGTCGCGCGCTGCAGCCTCATCATCACGGCCCGGGACCTCCGTGCGGGTCATCTGCAGCAATTCGATGTTGAATAGTGCAATCCCCTCAAGCCCGGAGACATCCTCCGCAACGTCGCGAGGCATAGACAGGTCGACGATGGCGAGCGGGCCGTGGTCGATGACATCAGCAGCTGAAACGACGGGAGTCATGGCCCCAGTGGCGCTGACGAGAATGTCCACATCATCGAGGACATCGGCGAAATCATGTAACGCAATAGCAGTAGCGGGGATGCCCGCTTCGATGGAGTGGTTGGCCAGGTTCTGCGCCCTGTCAACGGTGCGGTTGGCAATAATCAGACGGTCAATACCGCAGCGCCCCAGGTAGCTAGCGGCCAGCGAACTCATCGCACCGGCGCCGAGGATAAGAGCCGAACGTCCGGCCAGGATATCGGTACCCTCAGCGACGTCAACACCAGAGTTGAATCCGGGTTGCAGTGCAGCAACTGCCTCGTCGATGGCCACGGAGACCATCGAAGCACCAGCGTTATCAATCAGAGTTTCACTGTGCACGCGCTTACCCGTGTGCAGCGCCTTCTGTGCCAAGTCATGCAACATGCGACCGACTGTGCCGGCTTCGTCCGCTTCCTGGTAGGCATTGCGAATCTGACCGATAATCTGCTGTTCGCCCAGCACCATCGAGTCGAGACCAGCACACACCGAAAAAGCATGCTCCGCCGCAGCCTGTGCATACCGGACATAGAGGTGCGGCGTCAGTTCATCGAGTTCGAGCCCAGTACGACCGACAATTTCACGGACCACAGCCGATAGCCCAGAGTGGAAGCCGTTGGCCACCACGTAGTACTCAACGCGGTTACAGGTCGACAACAGCATCGCTTCACTGATTGCTTCATCCGCGATCAGACGGGCCAAAATGGCCTCTCGCTCAGTTTCACCGACAGAGACCTTTTCAAGAAGGGTCACCGGTGCAGACCGGTACGACATTCCGACGAGAAGCACACTCACCGCTCAATCACCGCTCTATTGCTCCTTCACAGTCCCCGCTACGGGCTTTTTCACACAGCTATGACTGTTAACGCTAGACAACTCTGCCATCTCGCCACAACAAAGGCATACTTTACTTAGCCTCTACCTCGATGTTCGCAGCGCTCTACTGCTTCTTTGCCGCTACTCCACATTCTGCCATGTTCCCGCAGCTCCTAGCAGTTCGGCAGAGCTGTCTCGGGAACTTATTCGACCTCCGCTATCGCTTCCAGGAGCTCATCGTCATCGATTTCCCAGCAAGCGATTTCCTCATCATTGACCAAAATCACCGGCACGCGATCGCCAAATTCCATGGCCAAGTTCGGATCGGTATCGACGTCTTCCACCTGGAACTGCGCATTTTGGTCCCGAACCAGCGGCTCAATCTGCGCAATCACGCGAGCGCACGAACCGCACGTCTTCCTACTCATCACCGTCACAGTCACCATAACGGCCAGTCTAAAGGTCGACTGTTTCGCTTTACGACGTCCCCCTCCCCGCACTTCCCCTGCAAAAGTGACCCTTCTTATCTTTGCCCCCCCCCCATCCGCTCCTTGAATCTCAGCGCGCAGCTTTGCCTAAAGAGCGGATACTATTCAACAAGAGCTTCCGATAACGGATATCAGTTGCATACACCGTGGAAAGAGATTTTCGTACCGTGAGTGAGTTCAGTGCCGTCAACCGCTCCCCCTTCCCCATCGACATGCTGGGCGACCTTGCGTCCTCGCAGGGTAACGTCCGCAATTTCCTCGAGCAGATAGTTCTCGCTCCGCTCAATGATGAAGCACAGGAGGAAGCTGGTACTGCAGCAGCCGCCAATGCGCTGGAAGCTCTCGGCGAGGTCTACGACGTCGGCGGCGAAGAACTGGCTACGGGATTTCGCAGTGTAGCGGGTGCCGAAGATGCCGCTGGCGGTGCACGTGTGCTCTCGCAGCCCATTCCAGGTGTCGAACGCGATCAAGGCGCAGCCGCTTTCTTCGATGTGGACAACACGCTTGTCCAGGGCGCATCAATCTTCCTCTTTGCCATGGGGTTGGTCGAGCGCGGGTTCATCAAGAAGCGCGATTTGGCCGGGATGATTTGGAAACAGCTTAAATTCCGAATCTCGGGCGCGGAAAACGCCGCCGACGTAGCTAAGGCCCGCGAACAGGCATTGGAGTTTTTCGCCGGCCACGATGTGGATGAAATGGTCAAACTCGGCGAAGAGATCTTTGAAGAAAAGATCAGCGACCGCGTTTACCAGGGCACCCGCGATCTGGCGGAACTACATATCCAGGCTGGCCAAGAGGTCTGGCTGGTCACCGCCACCCCGGTGCAGCTGGCCCAGGTTATCGCTAAGCACATCGGGCTGACCGGCGCCCTCGGCACAGTCGCCGAGGTCAAAGATGGAAAGTTCACCGGCCGCCTGGTGGGCGATATCCTCCACGGCCCGGGTAAGAAGCACGCGGTAGCGGCTCTGGCGGCCTCCTCCGGGTTGGACATGTCTCGCTGCACGGCATACTCAGATTCCGCCAACGACATTCCCATGCTGTCCATGGTGGGCACCGCCGTGGCCATCAACCCGGATCGCAAATTGCGGAATTACGCCCAGAAGATGGGTTGGACTATCTACGACTACCGTCACTTCCGCTCCGTAACCTTCGCCACGATGCGGTGGCTCTCGATCGGAGCACTACTGGCAGGAGTTGTTGGGGGCGCGGGACTCGTCGGCAAGCGACTGTGGGACGCGAACAAGGAAAGCTAAGCGCTGCTAGGCGCACTCGAGAGTTAGTGACTGCGTTTATGACAAAAATGGCTCGAAAAATGGCATGAAAGTGTCATAAACTCCTACAGTTTCACATTTGCAGCCCGTAATCGGCAGCCCGTGATTAGCCCCCAACGACAAAACCCGCCCTATCTCAACGAGACCGGGCGGGTTCTGCTTTTAAAACGTGTACGCGACGCAGCACGCGCGCTCCTGCGATAACGGCAGGAATGCTGGCTTACTTGCCGAGCTTACGACGCTGCACGCGGGTACGGCGAAGCATCTTGCGGTGCTTCTTCTTCGACATGCGCTTGCGACGCTTCTTAATGACGGAACCCATCGGCTCGACCTCGCTATTCGTTGACGGAAATTTCTTTTCTTGCACAATGGCGGCGTACTCAATGCGGCCTTACAACCGCCGAGATGTCACGCCCTTTTTCCTTCCGCCTTCACAGCTAGATACTTCATGACTTGAAGACGATAGGAAACAGAGGCGCAGCACAGCACCATGTACTAATCGGATTAATCATAGCGGGGACATATGCGTTCAGGTCAAACAGCCCCGCTTAAAGGCAGAAAAAATTAACCCGCGTTGTAGAAGGAGGAGTCCAGGTATTCCTTGACTGCGGACTCATGGACGCGGAAAGAACGGCCAACGCGCACTGCCGGCAGCTCGCCAGCGTGAACCAGGCGGTAGACGGTCATCTTGGATACGCGCATGATGTCAGCAACTTCTGCAACGGTCAGAAAGGTGCCTTTATCTGCATTCTGCATTAGTAAATATTCCCTTCAGCGCACGCGACGCGCTGCAGGCTTCCCCTCCTGCAGAAAATCGTGACACGCACGTGCTTTTCATATCCTACCGGTAGGCAAGGTGCCGGTGCGATTTTTGATAAAAAATAGGGGCATTGGCGAATGGTGTGACAGTTGTGACTAACCCATCGTCCCTGCGTATCGGATTAGCTACTGCCGCTGACCATTTCCAATGCCCCAAATATTGGGGTTACTTGTACACCCGCCTCTACTCGGCGAAATGCTTATTTACCCATCTCGTTGGCCTTGTCATAGCAAGCCTGCAGCGCACGATGCACCGCGCGACGAATGCCTTCTTCCTCGAAAACTCGGGTGGCCGCAGCGGTTGTACCGCCCGGAGAGGTGACATCGGCACGCAACGCAGTCGGGTCCGCGCCTTCCTGCATCATCATCTCGGCTGCACCAGCAGCCGTAGCCGACGCCAGACGCTTAGCCTGATCACGCTTGAGGCCCAGATTCACACCCGCGTCGGTCATCGCCTCGACGAACTGGAAGAAGTAAGCCGGACCGGAGCCCGAGACTGCAGTGACTGCAGACATCAGCGACTCATCGACAACCTCAACGCTGCCGACCTTCTTCAACAGTTCGACAACCTCGTCGGTCTGGCTCTCCGTGACAAAGCGGCCCGGCGCGACTGCACAGACCCCCTTGCCCACCAGCATCGGGGTATTCGGCATGACGCGGATCACCGGAGTACCGACAGCACAGACGCTTTCCATCTTGTCCAGCGTGATGCCAGCCGCCATCGACACCACAATGGTGTCGACCTCAGAGTCATCGAGCACGTCGGCAATCTGCTCGAGCATGTCGATAATCAAGTACGGTTTTACGCACAAGAACACCACGTCGGCACCGTCGACGGCCCCTACTGGGTCGTCGGCATCGACAATGCCGTAGGTCTCCTTCAGACCGGCCAGGCTCTCCTTGGTGCGCCCCACCACATAAATCGAGGAGGGCGAGACACCACCGTCGATGAGACCACCGACGAGTGCGCTACCAATCTTTCCGCCACCAATTACAGCAATTCTTGTCATGGACGCTAAGTGTGCCAAAACTGGCCCACACATGCGAATGCAGGGACCGGAAAACTACGCTTCCGACCCCTGCATCAGGTGATGATTATTCTGTTGACCCCACTACAACTGGAAGAGAATCCAGGGGCCAAATGTCAGCGCCAAACCGACAAGCCCCGCGAGAATCGGTGTCAGTTTGTCCTTCTCACGGCGCAGGTAGTTAGCCATTCCCGCGAAGCCACCAGCGACCACGAGAGCCATGATGACAACCACGATCTTTGGCAGCGACGACCAGGCCATGGTGAAGCCCAGGAACACCAATGCACCAGCAATCAGACCCACGAAGACCTGAACCAGCAGCAACGGCACCGAGAGGGAATTGTCCTCGGCGTAGCCATCGCGCGCGGCGACCTTGCCCTTGGAGCTCTTGGGTTTATCACGCTTAACGACGTCCCGGGGCTCCGACTGCTTCTCGTCAGCTGCGACCTGGGTCGGTGTGGTCTCGGCCTGTACGTCTTCTGGCTGTGCTACTTCAGGAGCGACAGCGGCTGCTACTGCCGCCTCGGAAGCGGCACCGGTATCGGCATCAGCGTCGGCAGCCTCGAAGGTATCCGTTTCCTGAGCAGCTTCGGTCTCACCGGCTGCGTCTGCCTCTTCCACCTGCGGCAGCACACGGGTTTGCTCTTCCGGAGCTTCTGTTGTTTCAGACTCAGCAAGCTGTTCACCGTCGACGTCATCCGATTCCGCGGATGCCGCAGCCTCTTCGTCGACACTGTCCTGGACAACCGGAATGGAGGCAGTCGGACGGTCGTCGTAAGCGTTGGAACCGGTGAGTACTGCACGAGCGACTGGCCCCGGCTCCCCAATCTGCTGCGACTCGTCTGCCATGTCACGCAGTTCGGTAAAGGTGTAGGTAATCTCCGAACGCTCGGAGTTGACCATGACCGGACGGGGTTCCATCGGAATTGCCAATGGCACTGCAGTGGCTGCTGGCTGCGTAGTTGGCATGCTCGGCGCAGCTTGCTCCTGCTGCGGAGTTGCCGGAGCAACCGGAACAGCCGGAGCAGCCGGTTCTTCGGCAACTTCGTCAGCTTCGACGTCAGCGACCTCGGCGTCGGCTATTTCGGCATCAGCGACCTCGGTGTCAGCCTCAATTGATTCCAGCTCTTCCTCTTCCTGAGCAGCAACTTCAGCCTCGGCCTCAGCTTGAACCTCATGCTCCGAAGAATCCGCCTCTTCAGCAACTATCACTGACTCAGCAACGGCCTCCGAGTGCTCCGGAGCTTCTGCCTCCGGTTCGGAAGCCCGTGCTTCTTCGGTGCCGTTGGTCGCAGCTTCGTCGGCAAGCAAATCGCTCGTAGTCGTCTGACCGTCGTCTGCGTTGGAAAGAGCGTGCGCACCACGCCGCGGTTCGCCGGCCTTAACGCGAGGGATTGAGCCAGTGAGTTCCTGAACGGACACACCGCCTTCTTCAAGGCTGCGTCGACGGCGGCGCCGCGGTGGTTCAGAGGGGGCTCCCTCCTTCTGCCGCCGCGCCAGCAGTTCGGCAACGGTGAGCTTTTCCTCGCTCATCTCAACCCTTTCCGTATAGGTCACTGTCCAGTCGTCGGAAGATAATGCCCTCGCGCAGAGCCCAAGGACAAATCTCGACCTTCTCTAATCCCAATGCTCGCATACTAGCCTCTGCAACGAGAGCACCTGCGACAATTTGGTGAGAACGATTTGCACTAACACCCTCAAGTTCAGCACGGTCAGCCGCCGTCATGCGTGAAATAAACGCAATCAACTGACGCAAACCAGCCGCAGTCAGAGTGCGCTTAACCCTCGGACCAGCGGCGGAAGGCGCCGCACCAGTCAGGCGGGCGAGAGTGCGGAAAGTCTTCGAGGTGGCGACAGCCAAGTCCGGCTCACCAAGCGTACGCAGATGACGAGCTGGCTCAGCGAGCTCAGCATCAATGTAGTCGCGCAGCAGGTCAATCTTCTTACGCTCCGGCGGGTCGGTCTCGAACCACTCGTGGGTCAAACGGCCCGCACCGAGCAGCAGTGAGTACGCGGCCTCCGGATCCTCATCGTTACCCGACGTCAACTCGAGAGAGCCGCCACCGATATCCAGGTTGATTAGACGACCAGCAGACCAGCCGTACCAGCGCCGTACTGCCAAAAAGGTCAGACGAGCCTCCTCCTCACCGGAGAGAATCTGCAGCTTAATGCCAGTTTCCTTCTCGACGTGGGCGAGTACTTCGTCCGCGTTGGCGGCATCGCGAACAGCCGAAGTGGCGAAGCTAATCATCTCTTCGCACTTCATCTGCTCAACCAATTCCTTGGATTCAGCGACGTAGCCCGTCAGCTTGTCAATGCCCTTCTTGGACAGGTTGTTGTCCTTATCCAGGTACTCGACCAGCTTCATCGTCGACTTGGAATCGCTCATCGGAGTCGGATGTCCGCCCCGGCGGGCGTCCACCATCACCAAGTGGACGGTATTACTACCTACATCTAATACACCTAATCTCACTCTTAGTAGGTTAGACGGTCTACGGTGTATTGGTGTGAATCAACCCCACCCCCGCCCCGGTCGCGGACCACAACCATCTCCCGCTGAAGTCGCCTATGATTTTCCCCGAGAGTGGTTCGAGTTCGCCCACCCAGAGGACCCAGAACACATCATCACCTGCGACCTAACCTGGTTGATGAGCTCCTATCAATGCGCCTTCGGCACCTCCGCTTGCCTGGGCATCGACTCCGCGAACGCGGATGTCGGATGCTGCGGCCATGGTGCCTTTATCACCGACGACGAAGACCGCGAGAGGGTTATTGACGTCGTAAAGCGGATGGAAGGCGACTCCGCACAGCCCCAGTGGTGGCAGAACCGCCCCAAACAAATGCTGAAGTGGCTCGAAACCTACGAAACCGATCCCTCCGAGCCGTTGGAACCGTGGTTAGTGTGGGACGAGCTTGACGACGAAAACGGAGAGCCTGAGCCTGCTCTGAAAACGAAGGTCGTGAATAATGCCTGCATTTTTGCCAACCGTAAGGGGTGGCGAAATGGTGCGGGCTGTGCCATCCACCAGTGGGCGATGGCCAACGACATTGACCCCGTGAAGGTCAAGCCAGATGTGTGCTGGCAGGTGCCGCTACGTCGACTGGAGGATTGGGAGGAACGCCCAGACGGCCAGGAGATTCTGCGCACGACTATTACTGAGTACGACCGTCGCGGCTGGGGCGATGGCGGCGAGGACTTTGAATGGTTCTGCACGGGCGCGCCGGCCACTCATGCCGGTGGCGAACCGATGTGGCGCACGCACAAGTCTGAGCTAATCGAGCTCATCGGCGAAGAGTGCTACGAAATTCTGGCGGAGCACTGCCGGGCCCGAGAGGCAGCGGGCGCGGCCAAGGCCTTCGGGCCGAGCGGCTACCCACTGCTGGCGATTCACCCGGCCACACGCGCAGCGGCCGAGGGGCTGTCCCCAGACGAGGTTTAACGTCGAGGATTCATCAGATCGCCAGCGGAGATCATCGGCAGCAGTTAGCTGCGTTAGTCCTCGAACTTGTAACCCAAGCCGCGAACGGTGACCAGGAACTCAGGCGAGGAAGGATTGCGCTCAATCTTGGAGCGCAGGCGCTTGATGTGTACGTCCAGCGTCTTGGTGTCGCCGACGTAGTCGGAGCCCCAGACGCGGTCGATGAGCTGGCCACGGGTTAGCACACGACCACGGTTGCGCAGCAAGTACTCCAGCAGGTCGAATTCCTTGAGCGGCATTGCGACATCATCGCCGTCAACGGTGACTACATGGCGCTCGACGTCCAGCACGACCGGGCCGCCGCGCAAGACCTCCTCGTAGATATCCTCGACATCGTCGGAGTCGTCGTGGCGACCGCGGCGCAGCACAGCCCGGATACGGGCAATAAGTTCCCGAGAGGAATACGGCTTGGTCACATAGTCATCCGCACCAATTTCGAGGCCGACGACCTTGTCAATCTCAGTGTCACGGGCGGTCACCATAATCACTGGGACAGAGGACTTTAAGCGGATGTTTTTGCAGACCTCGGTGCCACTCATACCTGGCAGCATGAGGTCCAGCAGCACAATGTCCGGTTCTGCCTTGGAGAATTCTGCAAGTGCTTCCTGGCCGTCAGCGGCCATCCGCACCTCGAATCCTTCGCGCTGCAGCAGAAACGCAAGCGGCTCCGCCAAAGCCGTCTCGTCTTCGACAATAAGTACCTCAGTCACGGATTACTTCATTCCTTCCTTGGAATCCTTGTTCTGGGAATCCTTATCCTTGCCACGGGTTTTGCCCGTACCGCGCTGCGCGTTTTTCTTAGCCGCAATTTTACCCGCAGGCTGGGTGTGGCCGATTGGCAAACGTGCAGATACATCGCCATCATTCGACGCGGAACCGTTCTTTTCCATCAGCGGGAGCTCAATGGTGAAGGTCGATCCTGTGCCCAGCCGACTCCACAGCTTCACGGTTCCCTTGTGATTCGCTGCGACGTGCTTAACAATTGCCAAGCCCAGACCGGTACCGCCTGTCGCCCGCGAGCGTGCCTTATCCGCACGGAAGAAGCGCTCGAAGATACGCTTCTGATTCGCCTGGGAAATGCCGATACCGCGGTCAGTGACGCGGATAGCGACGGTGTCGTTATCCTCCTTGACCGCAGTCACAGATACAGGCGTGGCCTCTGGCGAGTAGTTGATCGCATTTGAAATCAGGTTGGACACCGCGGTGATCAGCAGGCTGCGTTCACCTTCAACCACCAAATCCGGCTCACAGTCAACGGTGATTTCAATACCCGCCTGCTCCGAGAGCATCTGGTTACGACGCACAGCTCCTTGGACAATCTCTTCAACCTTCACGGGAGACATGTCCGGCAGCGGCTCTGCCCCCTGCAGCTTCGACAGCGAGATGAGTTCCGTAATCATGGTCGACATCCGCTTGGACTCCTGCGTCAGGCTCTCACTAAAGTGACGCACGGCAACCGGGTCGTCGGTAGCTTCATTCAGCGCCTCGACCAAGAGGCTGATGGCCCCCACCGGAGTCTTGAGCTCGTGGGAAACGTTAGCCACAAAGTCACGTCGCGCGGCCTCCATACGGGCCTGTTCGGAGACATCCGCCGCATAAATCACCACAAAACGGTCGTCCACCAGTGACAACGGAGTTAGCTGACAGCGGACAATTGTGTCCGGCGCCCCCGCCCGGCGCGACGGCAGCACCAGCGTTAGCTCCTGGTCCTCCTGCGAGTCAAAGACCTTGAGCGCAGCTTCCCAGCCCACGTCATTGAGGCGGCGCTCATAGACCAGCCCTAACTTGTGCGCCATGGAGTTCGACAAAATCAAATCACGTGAGATGTCAACGACCACCACACCCGTCGGAGACTTCTGAATGGCCAGGTGCATGACCTGCGCCATGGTGGTTATTGAACTTTCCTCGTCGCTCTTCTGACGCCGAGCGGCGTTATAGGCACCCGAGACAACTCCACCAAGAATCAGCACAGCTGCCATAACCGCAGCACCTAATAGAGCGGCGATAATGATTTTTGACACGGGTCTTACCCTAAGCTCTTTTCACAATCCGCGCGCGCTGAAAATCAGTGCGCTAGCTAGCTCTAAATAGACCAAGGAGCACAGCCCCACTTGGCTGCGCCCCTTATCGGCCTATCAAACACCTACATTTTTACTTGTTGCCCTGAGCGGCAACAGCAGCAGCACCTGCAGCTGCAGCTTCCGGATCCAGGTAGGTGCCACCCGGGTTCAAAACCTTGCCCTCAGCATCAAAGTCGTAAACCAGCGGGATACCGGTCGGGATGTTCAGAGCGGCAATGTCCTCGTCCGAGATGTTGTCCAGGTGCTTGACCAGTGCACGCAGGGAGTTACCGTGAGCTGCCACCATAACAGTCTCACCGGCCTTCAAACGCGGCAGGATTTCCTCTTCAAAGTAAGGAATGAAACGCTTCACGACGTCCAGGAGGCACTCCGTGCGCGGAACCTCATCCAGGTTGGCGTAACGCGGGTCATTAGCCTGCGAGAACTCGCTGTCATCCGACAGCTCCGGCGGCGGAGTGTCGTAGGAGCGACGCCAGGACATGAACTGGTCCTCGCCGTACTTCTCCTTGGTCTCTGCCTTGTTCAGACCCTGCAGAGCACCGTAGTGGCGCTCGTTCAGACGCCAGTCACGGATAACCGGAATCCACAACAGGTCAGCGGTATCCAGGGCAATGTGTGCGGTGTTAATTGCGCGACGCAGCAGCGACGTGTAGAGAACCTGCGGCTTCAGGCCTGCCTCTACGAGCATCTCACCGGCACGTACTGCCTCAGCGCGGCCCTTGTCGGTCAGTGCAACGTCGACCCAGCCCGTGAACTGGTTGGATGCGTTCCACTCACTCTGGCCATGACGGACAAGAATCAGTTTTCCATTGCTCATACCCCTAATTGTGCCCCAAAACGGGAAAGCCCGCCGTTCGTTGCCCCGCTATGTGGGTTGCTACCCCCGGCTACTCAACCATGTGGCGGAACTGCTCCAGATTGGCCAGGTTTTCCCCACGGTCAACCCGCCACTCCCACTCGCGCTTAATTGCCGATGCAAAGCCGCGTTCGAGGATCTGGTTGAAGTCCCCATCGGCCGTCTCGAGCAGCTGGCCGAGGAGGCGGTCGAGGTCATCGTCGGAAAGCTCAGCCGGCAGTTGACCGACCAGGTAGATGTCGCCGGCGGCGTCGATGGTGTAACCGATGCCGAACAGGCGGCTGTTGCGCTGCAGCAACCACTTGTAGACGGCCTCGTGGTTTTCTTCGACCGCGCGACAGACGAAGGCTTCGACGCGCAAGGAGTCCGGCGCCGGGATGAGGCCGACGACAGTCTTGAGCTTCTTCTTACCAGGCAGGACCACCACGGCGGCATTGTCTGCAAGACCATGCTCGACACCGAGGCGTTCCAGCTGCTCACCGAGGGATTTCAGCTGTACTTGGATGTCCGTGCTCATCGTGAATCATCTCCCTGCTTTTGTGGCTACGGCTCTGGCGGTACTGAAGCTAACGAAACCTACCGGGAGCCGCCCGCATCCCGGATAGAGCCGGGACAATTTTCCTTTTGGAGTTCGGTTCGATGATAGACATCGGCCAACCGATCCACGGTCTTTTGCCAGGAAAACTCCAAGGAGTGCTCGCGCGCCTGGGTGGCCAACTTAATGCGCAGCTCGTCGTCCTCCACCAGGCGACCGAGGGCATCGGCCCAGGCTGCGGACTCGTGACCGTCGACAAGCAAACCGCTGACCCCGTCGTCGACAGCGATGGAGAGTCCGCCGACATTCGCCGCGACAACGGGAGTGCCGGTGGCCTGAGCCTCCATCGCCACCAACCCGAAAGTTTCGTTGTAACTGGGCACGGCGACAATATCTGCGGCCTGGTAGAGCTTCGCCAGGTCCTGCGGCGGGCGCGGGGGCATGAAACGGACCAGGTGGTCGATCCCCTCTTCCGCGGCGAGATTGGTGAATTCGTCGGGCGCATGCAGCCCAGAACCGGAAAGTCCACCGCAGATAATCACTCGGACATTAGTGGCGGGATGGCGACGCATGAGCTCACCGACACCCCGCAGCAATACCTGCGGGCCTTTCAGCCGCTGCAGCCTACCGACGAACAAAATGACCTTAGTGTGCAACGGGATGCCCAGCTCACGACGGGACCGCTCGGTGGCACGATCACTGCCCGGCGAAAAGAGCTCCACGTCCACCCCGGGCGGCACGACATTGATGCGCCACGGGTCGGCATCGTGGAGATCCGCGAGCTGCTTAGCCTCGGCATCGGTGTTGACGATGAGCCGGCACGCATTGTCCACAATCTGCTGCTCACAGATACGCCGAGACTCCGGCTCCGGCGTATCTCCCTCCGCCAGATGGAGATTCTTCACTGCCGCCAGCGTGTGCGCCGTGTGCACAAACGGAATGTCAAGCAAATCCGACAGCAGCCACCCCACCTGGCCAGAGAGCCAGTAGTGCGAATGGATCAGGTCGTATTCAATCCCCTGTTTGCGGGCGAATTCAATGACCCCACCGGCAAAGGCCGGCATCTGCGTAGCCAGGTCTGACTTCTCTAACCCCTCATATGGGCCAGCCACAATGTTGATGACGCGGAAGTTCTCACTGACCTGAATCACCGGCCCATCGCTGGAACGCGTGGCGCGGGTGAAAACATCCACCTTCACACCGCGTCGCGCCAGCTCCTCGCAGGTGCGCAGCACGTAGACATTCATGCCACCAGCGTCACCGATGCCCGGTTGCTCCAGCGGAGAGGTATGCATGGAGATCATCGCGATGCGGTTCGGCCACGCCGGGGTGTTAGAGGTGGCCGCGTCTGCGCCCGCCGTTGCCGCCGGAAATGTTTCGCTCATACTGCCCAGAGTGCCTATGCCAGGGGCAACCCCGCAAATGAGTACCTCAAATACGTGTATAGGAATTCCGGCATCGCAGTGCGACGTACGGCACAATAGAGGTCGATACCTACTACGTCGTAGGTTATTATCACCTCACGACATAGTCAGGCGATAAACAAAAACCTAGGAGGATCCCATGGCCGATACATCCAGCTCACACGCTGCAAATGACTCTGCCCCAGCTCACGGTTCCACACCCAACGCTGCGGCCTCCAAGGCCTGGCTGAACCTGTATCCGGAGTGGACCCCACCCCACATCGACTACAACTTCGACACCCTCCTAGACGTCTACCGCCACACTCTGAGCAACCACCCGCGCCGCAAGGCATTGACCTTCTTCGGTCGCTCCACCTCCTACGCCGAGCTGGATGCCAAGGTTCGCAGCGTTGCCGCCGGCCTGCGCGCACTTGGCGTACGCAAAGGCGATCGCGTGGCACTGCTCATGCCGAACTGCCCGCAGCACGTCATCGCCTACTGGGCAGTTCTGCACCTCGGCGCTGTTGCCGTAGAGCACAACCCCCTCTACACCGCCCACGAACTGCGCCACCCATTCAACGACCACGGCGCCCGCTTTGCCATCTGCTGGGACAAGATCGTCCCCGTACTTGAGGACCTCCGCAACAACACCCCGCTCGAGACCATCATCGCGGTCAATATGCTGCAGGACCTGCCGTTTGTCATGCGCACCGCCCTGTCGATCCCGCTGCCGAAACTCCGCGCCGCCCGCGCTAAGCTGCACTCCTCCGCACCGCAGGTCATGGGTTTTGACGCTTTGCTTCACGACGCCGTCGGCGGAGACGGCCACGACCTCCAGGCCGATGAATCCATCACTGCCGATGACACTGCAGTGATGATGTACACCTCTGGCACCACGGGCTCGCCAAAGGGCGCGCAGTTGAGTCACCAGGGGTTGGTAGCCAACATTCTGCAGGGCAAGGCCTGGGTGCCGGGCCTTGGCAAGGAGCGGGAGATCTCCCTCGGTGTTCTGCCGATGTTCCATGCCTACGGCCTGACCATTGTCACCAACTTGTCCATGCTGATTGGCGCTGAACTGGTGCTGGTGCCGGCACCGGAGATTCCGCTGATTATGAAGGTGATGAAGAACAATCGCCCGACATGGGTGCCTGGTGTGCCGACTCTCTACGAGAAGATTGTCGAAGCCGCCGAGCGCGATAATGTCGACCTCTCCGGCGTGAAGTTCGCCTTCTGCGGTGCTGCTACCCTGCCGGTTTCCCTTGTGCAGAAGTGGGAGAAACTCACTGGCGGGCGCCTTGTCGAAGGCTACGGCCTCACCGAAACGTCACCGATTATCGTCGGCAACCCGATGGACGGCAACCGCCGCCCGGGCTACGTTGGCCTGCCATTCCCCGACACCGAGGTTGCCATCGTTGACCCCGAAAATCCCACCAAACTCCGCGCTGACGGCGAGGAGGGCGAGGTCATCGTCCGAGGCCCACAGGTTTTCGCCGGTTATCTCAACCTCCCGGAGGCAACGGAGAAGTCCTTCACCGATGGGCCTGCTGAGCTTCCCGCTGGCGACCGTTGGTACCGCACCGGCGATGTCGGAGTCATGGAGTCGGACGGCTTCATCAAGCTGGTTGCCCGCATCAAGGAGGTCATCATCACCGGTGGCTTCAATGTCTACCCGGCCGAGGTCGAGGAAGTACTGCTCTCCCACCCGGACATCACCGATGCCACGGTCGTCGGCCTGCCGAAGAGTGACGGCTCCGAGATGGTCGTGGCCGCCATCACCCTTGCTGACTACGCCCGACTGGATTCCGACGCCTACCGCGACCACTGCTACGACAACCTGACCCGGTACAAGGTGCCGCGCGCATTCTTCCACCTGGAGGAACTACCTCGCGACCAGATGGGCAAGGTCCGCCGCCGCGATGTCCGCGACGTGCTGCTCACGCAGCTGGAGCAGAAGGGCCAGAGCGTCGATTCGCTTTCCCACCGCAAGCACCATTAGTTCACGGTGGTTTTGTAGTTGGGATAGGGGCCTGAGTAGAGCGGGCTCCTATCCCTTTAAGGCGGACCCCGGCTCCCCCCCCCCAGACTTAGTGACTAGGTTTATGACAAAAAACTGAGGGTGAATAATATTCACGTGCCATAAACCTAGTCACTTTCTCTATCCCCGCCATTGGGAGAAGGCCCGGGAGCGCAAACTGAGGACTACCCGGCGGTTCTATCAGCCCCAGCGCCCCGGTCAGCCCCATCACCCCCGTTAGTCCCATCAGGCACGCTAGCCTCTCCAGTCCGCCCCCACTGGCCATCAGCCACCCGCCGCGGGCCTAGTCGATGCTCACGCCGACCCACACCGGCTCGGGCACCAGGGTCACGCTGAAGGCCTTTTCCACACCAGCGCGCACATCGCGCGCCAAAGCCACCAAGTCGGCGGCGGTCGTCGGCGTACCGTCGCCGGACTCCCCGCGGTTGGTCAGGGCAAGAGTGTGCTTAGTCGACAGTCGCGCGGGCGCACCGTCACCGGGGTAGCCCTTGGGGAACCCGGCGCGCTCGATAAGCCACGCCGCCGAGAGCTTCACGGCTCCCTCGTGGCCGGGGCCAGCGGGGAATGCGGGCATATTCGCGGCCTCATCGGCCCCACGCAGCGCGGCAACCTTTGCACGCACGGCCTCCACCGAGTTCTCCGGAATAATCGGGTTGGTAAAGAAAGAACCCGCCGACCAGGTATCGCGGTCAGCATCTTCGAGCACCATGCCCTTGCCCCGGCGCAGCTCAAGCACCTTTTCGCGCACCAACTCAGCCGGCCTGCGAATCTCGCCAGCCGCAGCCTCGGCCTCGTCGACGCCCAGGCGCCGCGCCAGTTCGCCATAGCGAAGTGGCGCGGACATGCCATCCACACTGAGCTCGAACCGCACGGCCAGCACCACTGCCCGTGCGGTGAACTTCAGGTTCGAGTAGCGGTAGGAAAGGTCGAGAGACTCCGGTTCCACCCACTCGACCGAGCCGGTTGCGCGATCGTAAAGCTGCACCGAGTCCAGGACCTGCGACACCTCAGCACCGTAGGCGCCAACGTTCTGCACCGGAGTGGCTCCGGCCGATCCCGGAATACCCGACAGGCATTCAAGGCCGCCAAAACCTGCGTCGACACTCATCTCCACGACCTCGTCCCAGACCGCACCGGCCTCGGCCTCCACGATTGCCGACACGGACTCCAGCCCGTGTCCGCGAGTGCTCATGGTCACGTTGTCGGCCTCGATCACCACGGCCACCAGCGGCTCGAGTTCATCGGCTACCACCAGGTTGGATCCGCCTCCCACGATGAGGAGGGGCACGTTAGCGTCGTCAAGCGCGCGTACAACATCGACCACAGCGTCCGTCGTGCTACACCGGACGACGGCACGCGGCACCCCGCCGAGGCGGAGCGTCGTCAAATCCGCGAAAGCGGTATGCGTGCTGAGCTCCACCCCCTCTAGCCCCGCAAGCCCATCGATGGCTTCTTCCATGTCGGAGGTCAGGTGAATTGGGTTCGGCGATTGGTCGAGATTTTCCACGCCCCTAGCGTAGTGCAAATTACGTATCATCAAGCGCATGACTACGACTAACACGCACACCGTCAACTTCGACCAGCCGATTGAGAAGGTTTACGAGGCCCTCACCGACGCCGGTTTCTGGGAGAAGGTCGCAAACCGTTTCTCGGCGGCTGACGGCAAGGTGGAAAAGTTCGAGACCACCGACGCTGGCACCACCGTCGTGATTCGCCAGACCGTCTCTGCTGACAAGATTCCGGCGCAGGCACAGAAGTTCGTCAAGTCCGGGGTCGGCATGACGCGCACGTTCGTCATCAGCCCGCTTAACGACGACGGCGCGACCTCCACCGTGACCACAGAAGCTTCGGACGTACCGGCGTCCTTCAGTGCGTCCCAGAAGCTCACCGTCCAGGGTGAAGGTTCAGTGCTGACCACCAACTCCGAGTTCGCCATCAACGTGCCGCTGCTCGGTGGCAAGCTCGAGGAGAAGGCAGCTCCGTACCTGGAACGCGTCCTCAACGCTGAGACCGCTGTGCTGGCGGACTACGTCACTAAGTAGGTTGCGCAGCGGGGCACACCGAGGCGGCACCGGGGGCGGACACCCGGGCGAAGAAAGGTGGTAGCGACGGAGCCGTCGTTAAGCAAGACTGGGAACCATGAGTTCTGCTAAACGCTCTTCGAGCGTCAAAGTCCTGCCCACCGTCCTCGGTGTCATCATCGTGGTGGCGCTTATTGCGATTGCCGGCGAAATCGGCGTCCGGATGTTCGTAAGCAAGGAGATTTCCGACGGTTACCGCACCTCCGCCGAGGAGCGTGGTGCGACGGTCACTGAGGACCCCAAGGTTTCTTTCGGCACCCGCCCGATGCTGCTCGCCTTGGCCACGAAGTCCGTGCCCTCGATGGATCTGTCCACTCCGAACACACTGGAGGTCAAGAACCCGGAGGCGCTGGGTGGCGCACCGGAGATCAACGGTGACCCGGCAGCGGAAGTGCACCTGGAAAACGTGGATCTGAGCAATCGTGCGGATCCGACGGCAGAGTCGCTGCGAGTAGACGTCACAATCCCACCTCAACTGCTGCAGGCGCTGATTAACCGGGAAAGCGGTGTACGCGCTTCCACGATTACGCCGTTGCCGGACGAAGGCCTGTTCAACATTGAATTCGCCTCCGGATTTGCGACCTCCAAGTTCCGCCCGATTGCCAACGGCGGTCATATCGAAATCAACCTGGAGGGCGGCTCAATCCTCGGCTTAAACCTCGATGGCCTGGCCGGCTGGCTGGGAGAAGCGAGCGGTACGCTGTTGAGCTACGACATCGGCCACGGCATGCAGGTGGAGGAAGCGCACGTCACCGGGGAGGGCCTGGCGTTGACACTGACGGGCGCAAATCTGCCTTTGTCGACCGTGAACGAACTTACCTTTAGCTAGCAGGTAAGATACCGAGAATGACTCGCTCTCTCATCACCGCAAATAGCGGTACTCCCACCGAGCGCCAGTACATCTTCTCGCTCGGCTGTCCAGACCGTACCGGTATCGTTTCCACCCTGTCGACCTTCCTGTCCGACATTGGTGCGTGGATTACCGAGGCGGACTTTTTCTCCGACCCGGAGACCGGATGGTTTTTCACTCGCCAGGCGGTCCGCGCCGATGCGCTCGACCTGACTGTAGAAGAGCTGCGCGAGAAGTTCGCTGAGCTCGTCGGTGATTGGGGCCCTGAGGTCCGCTGGAAGGTCACCGACAACGCTGTCCCGAAGCGCGCTGTCATCCTGGTGACCAAGGAAGGCCACTGCCTGCAGGATCTGCTCGGCCGCGTCGCACAGTCGGACTACCCGATGGAAATCGCTGCAGTAGTTGGCAACCACCGCAATCTGGAGCCACTGGTCGCAGCGTATGACATTCCTTTCCACCACGTGCCCTTCCCCAAGGATGCCGTCGGCAAGCGTAAGGCATTCGATGAGGTCGCCGAGATTGTCGACGCCGAAAACCCGGATGCCATCGTGCTCGCACGTTTCATGCAGATTCTGCCGCCGGATCTGTGCGAGAAGTGGGAAGGCCGCGCAATCAATATCCACCACAGCTTCCTGCCGTCGTTCATGGGCGCGCGCCCGTATCTGCAGGCTTATCGACGTGGTGTGAAGCTCATCGGTGCCACCTGCCACTACGCCACTGAGGACCTCGACGATGGTCCAATTATTGAGCAGGACGTCATGCGTGTCTCCCACAAGTACACCGCTGCGGACATGCAGCGTGAGGGGCGCGATGCGGAGAAGCAGGTCCTCGCCCGCGGTTTGCGCTGGCACCTGGAGGATCGTGTACAGGTTTACGGCAACCGCACCGTGGTGTTCCAGTAGGTTTCCGTGGTGTTCCAGTAGGTTTTCGGGGAACCAGATCTTTCCCCTATTCCCCCCCCCAAAAAAAAAAGAAAGTGTCTGGGTTTATGACAAAATAACCGGGTTTTTCACCCAGAAACTGTCATAAACCCAGACACTTTCTCAGTTGTGCGGGCTAACACCCGCCCTGGGCTAGCACCCGCCCGGGACTAATACCCGCCCTGTGCGTTCGACAAAATATCCTTGATCTGTGGGCGAACATCCAGCCAGTAAATACCCGTGATGACTAGTCCGGCAATCAGCGGGATGCCCAGCATTGCCCAGCCCAGCCACGGCAGGAGCAGGAAGATAGCCGAACCGACCAGCATGCCGGCCCAGACGTTGCGGCTCTTGCGGTCTGCGGCGTCAAAGGCATCCGCGCGGGTGGTGATGACAAGCACCGCACCGATTAGCGCCAAGATGCCGATGACAAACGGAATGGCGAACTGAAACAAGACGTCCACATAGACGGAAATCGCCATTAGCGGCGAGTCCGTAAGACTGGGCAAAGATGGTAACAGGCGCACCGGGGGAACAACTCCTTTAACAGGGATGCATTGCTTTTTACATGCTAACGCACACCGTCTGATGTGCTGGGTTGTGCTGCTAAATAGCCCCAAACGCCAAGGTCGACAGGGTGTAAATAGCCAAACCGGCCAGTGATCCGACAACCGTACCGTTAACGCGAATGAACTGCAGATCGCGACCGACCATCAGTTCAATCTTGTCCGAAGCCTCATCGGCGTCCCAACGCTCGACGGTCTCAGAAATGATCGAGGTAATCTCGCCCGAGTAATTCTCAGCGATGAAGACGACAGCCGCTTCCAAACGGCGGTCCATTCGTTTGCGCAACTCAGGATCGGATTGGATCCGCTCGCCGTAGCGGGCGGCCGTTTCCGAGACCTTCCGACGGAGCAGGGAGTCCGGGTCGCGGGCAGCGTCGACAAGCTTTGCGGATGTTGATGCCCAAATCTTCGCCGGCGCCTGTGTGACGGCGGCGGACGAAAGAATGTCAGTCTTAATTTCTTCGACTTTGGCGATGGTCTTCTCGTCGTTCTGCAAATCTATGGCGAGCTGCGTGAGGAAGCGGTGGAGCGCCAGGCGCGCGTCGTGCTTAGGGTCATGCTGCACCTGCCAGGTCCAATCAACCAACTCGCGATAGACCTTGTCGCCGATGAGATCGTTGACAAAGCTCGGCGCCCAGGATGGGGCGCGCTCTCCGACGAGGCGGTCGATAAGATTCTGGGAGCCCAGCGACTTCCGGTGCAGCCACTCAGCCATCTGCTGGACGATGGGCTCGGTGCGCCCCTCTTCAATCAGCTGCTCGAGAACCTTACCCGCTGGTGGTCCCCACTCCGGAGCTGCAACTTCGTCGATGACTGCTGACTTCAGCACTGCGGCGGCATCGTCGGGATTAATCGCCTCCAGCACATTTCCGGTGAACTTACCGACCTCTGCTGACACTTTGTCGGCGTTTCCCGGCGCTACCAGCCATTCACCGATCCGTTCAGGAATCTCGGCTTTGCGCACCTTGTCTACAATCAAAGCGGGGTTCAGGAAGTTGTCACCGACGAACTGCGCCAGGGACTCACCGACCTGGTCCTTCTTGCGGCGGACGATAGCGGTGTGTGGGATAGGAATGCCGAGCGGGTGGCGGAACAGAGCTACGACAGCGAACCAGTCGGCGAGGGCACCGACCATGCCGGCCTCAGAAGCAGCGCGAACGTAGCCCACCCACGCGGGCACAACTTCGCCTGCGGATAGGTGTGAAGACTCAATACCGCGGCATGTGAAATACACAGCGGTTGCGATGACCAGCAGCATCGTAGCGAAGGCCTTGGCCTTACGCAGTTGCGCACGTTTTTCCGATTCAACCTCAGGTGATGGCCCGGGAACTTCGAGACGGTCCGAGACCGTATCTACAGCTGCCGGGAGCTTAGCGGGGTTGTTATCCATGTGTATAGATTAGGCGCCGAAAACGCGAAAATGCCACCGCGCCGCAATCCGCTGTTGGTGAGAGAGGTACTTCTCAGTACTTCCCCACCCCAGCGCACTGTGCACAGTGGCATCAACTGTGGAGGTGCTAGTTCAAAAGGCTAGCGTTGCATCCGCCTAGAGGCGAGCCCCTTTTAACTGGGGCAAGCCTTTAGTGGTGAGTGCCGAATTCCTTTCGGTAAGCCTTGTAGTCACGACGACCGATGGAGATGCAGGCCAGACCCGCAATAACCATAACCAGTCCGACTACCAGGCCAGCCCACATGAACACGCTGCCGTCGAAGTTCCAACCACCGGTGTAGTCGGTGTAGTTGGCGGCATCCTTAGCCAAGAAACCGTTGCTGTGAGAGGCAGCAGTCTGGTCGGCAAAAACGGTCGTTGCGAGACCGAAAATGAAGGTACCCCAAGCCGCCAGAGAGGCGAGCATGAGACCCATGCCAATCCAGGTAATGCTCTTGTGAAGCGAGGAGTATTCGGCATTCATGCTCTGAGGCACGTAACCGTCGACGAAGTGCTCTTCGCCCTGGTAACGCTTGACTGCATTCGCCATAATCTATGTCCCTTCTGGAAAACTCTAATCGAGAAAGAGTTTAGTCGTCCTTACCGCGGAAGAACGAACGAGCTCGTTCCTTGGTGACGGCGGCAACCGCAGTCAGCGGGATACCTGCCGGGCAGACGTCAGCACATTCACCATAGAGAGAGCACGGACCGAAAGTGCCTTCGACCTCGTCAACCATCTTGCGGGCACGCTTGCCACGCTCTTCCTTACCCAGCGGGACCAGGGAAAGGTGAACCAGCTTTGCGCCGGTGAACAGGTGTGCAGCACCGTTCGGGCAGGCTGCGACACAAGCACCACAGCCGATGCAGGCTGCGTGGTCAAGTGCGAACTCAGCAGTCTCGTGGTTCAGGTGCAGAGTATCTGCATCCGGAGCGGTACCAGCGTTGATGGAGACGTAGCCACCCTGCTCGAGGACACGGTCCAGAGCGGAGCGGTCAACGACCATGTCCTTGATGACCGGGTATGCGGCGGAGCGCATCGGCTCGATCTTCAGGGTGTCACCATCGCTGAACTGGTGCAGACGCTGCTGACAGGTCGGGGTGTTCTGGCCCGGGCCGTGCGGACGACCGTTGACGTTCAGACCACAGGTACCACAGATACCCTCACGGCAGTCAGATGCGAACGCGAACGGCTCCTTGCCGGACTCGACGTACTTGGAGTTGACGTGGTCAAGCAGCTCCAGGATCGACATCTCTGCGACGGCGTCGTCAACGTCAACGGATTCAAAGTGTCCCTCGACGTTCGGACCTGCTTGGCGCCAGATTTCAAGGTGCAGTTTCATTACTTGTAGTTCCTTGTCATGAGCGGGACGGCTTCGAAGGTGAGCGGCTCGGCGTGGCGAATGAATTCGTGACCGGACTGATCCCATGCAGGACCATTGTTGCCTCGCTCCCATGCGGAAACGAAGCACCAGTTAGCGTCATCGCGCTCTGCCTCGCCATCTTCGGAGATGTGGTCATCGCGGTAGTGAGCACCGCAGGACTCATCGCGGTCGAGGGCGTCGACACACATGAGCTCACCGAGGTCGATGTAGTCAGCAACGCGGTTAGCGTACTCGAGCTGCTGGTTCATCTCATTCGGCTCACCCGGGATGAACAGGTCAGACCAGAATGCCTTACGCAGTTCGCGGATCTCCTCGATACCGCGAGCCAGGTCTTCCTTGTTACGGGCCACACCACAGTCGCGGTAGAGAATCTCACCGAGCTGGCGGTGGAAGTACTCAGCGCCGTGCTTACCCTGGATGCTCATCAGCTTGTCCAGGCGAGCCTGAGCGCGTTCCAGCGCTTCCTTGGCCTCCGGGGCATCCTCAGCCAGGCGGTCGGTACCGAGCAGCGGGCCGAGGTAGTTCGGAATGGTGAACGGCAGGGTGAACCAACCGTCGACCGAACCGGACAGCAGGGAGTTTGCACCCAGGCGGTTTGCACCGTGGTAGGTCCAGGATGCCTCGCCACCGGTGAACAGACCCGGGATGGAGGTCATCTGGTTGAAGTCAGACCACAGGCCACCCATGGTGAAGTGGCAGGTCGGAGCAATGCGCATCGGAACCTTGTACGGGTCCTCACCGATTGCCTCTTCGTACATCTGAATCAGGTTCGAGTAGCGTTCCTTGATGACCGGCTGGCCCAGGCGCTCAATTGCGTCACGCAGATCCAGGTAGACGGAGTTCTTCAGCGGGCCAACACCGTAGCCGGCGTTAATCTGCTGAGAGTTGGCACGGGAAGCGACGTCACGCGGGACGAGGTTACCGAATGCCGGGTAGCGGCGCTCCAGGAAGTAGTCGCGCTCGTCCTCCGGGATGTCGTTGGCCGGGCGCTCGTCGCCCTTCTTCTTCGGGGTCCAAATACGTGCGTCGTTACGCAGGGACTCGGACATCAGAATGGTCTTCGACTGCCAGTGCGCGTTAACCGGAAGACCGGTCGGGTGGAACTGGATGAAGGACGGGGATGCGAAGTAAGCACCCTGGTCGTATGCACGCATGATGGCCGAAGCGTTGGAGTTCTTGGCCAGTGTGGACATGTGGTAGACGTTGCCGTAACCGCCGGTAGCCAGAATAACTGCGTGAGCAGTGTGAACGGTCAGCTCACCATTGATGAGGTTACGCATGATGGCACCCTGGCAACGGCCGTCGGCGACGATAATGTCAACCAGCTCGTTGTGGGTGAAGATCTCGACGTTGCCGAGACCAATCTGGCGCTGCAGAGCCGAGGTAGTCGACAGCTGCAGCTGCTGGCCCGTCTGACCACGGGTGTAGTACGTACGGGAGACCTGCACACCACCGAAAGAACGGGTTGCCAGGGTACCGCCGTACTCGCGAGCAAACGGAGCACCAATTGCATTCAGGTGGTCGATGACGCGGACGGACTCGACAGCCAGACGCCAGCAGTCGTTCTCGCGGCAGCGGTAGTCGCCGCCCTTAACGGTGTCCTTGACGTGGCGGTAAGCGCCGTCGTTGTCGACCTTCTTACCGCGAGCGGAGTTGACACCACCCTGTGCAGCAATGGAGTGCGCACGGCGCGGAGCGTCGTGGTAGGTGAAAACCTGCACGTCGTAACCGAGCTCACCGAGGGCAGCAGCGGCAGCGCCACCAGCCAGGCCGGTACCGACGACCATGACGCGGAACTTACGACGGTTCAGCGGCGAAACCAGGTTGGCGTGATCCTTCTGGTACTGCCAGTGGTCCTTCATAGAGACCTTGTCACCCGGGGAGTTATCGGACAGAACCTTGCCGATCTTGACCCCGTCGACAACGCTTTCCGGCGCGCGGAAGTCCGCAGCGGCGGTTGCTTCAGTGTTAGTCATAGTAAATTTCCTCCTCGACCTACGAGACCAGACCGGTCAGGACGGCGACTGGGATGAAGATGTTGCCGACAACAACCAGCAGCGGCAGCAGGCCGGACAGGAACAGCAGAACCTTGCGCCAGCGCTTACCGGTGATACCGAGGTCGGAAGTAGCAGTCCACAGACCGTGGGACAGGTGCAGCAGCAGAGCGAGCTGCGCAATGATGTACCAAACAACAACACCCGGACGCGAGAAGGACGCAACCACGTTCTGGTACGCCTCACCGTGCTCGAAAGAAGACGGAGCAACGCCAGCACCGATGGTCAGGTCCAGCAGGTGGAAGATGATGAAAGCCAGCAGTACGATGCCGGTGATCACCATCGAACGTGCAGTAAAGGTGTTCCAGCTGGACACCATTCCCTGACGGCGAAACTTACCGCGGGACTGCTTAGCACGTGCAGCCAGGGTGAGGCCACCGAAAATGTGCAGGACAATAGCTACCAGCAGGACAATGCGGAAGATCCACAGAATGCCCTCGTTCGGAACTGCCGGAGCACCGACAGTGCGCAGGAAGGTCGCGTATGCGTTGAAGTCTTCCGCGCCAGAGAAAATTTTCAGGTTACCCAGCATGTGGACAATAACGAAGAGGCCAAACAGCACGCCAGTGACGGCCATGGTCAGCTTCAGAGCCCATGAGGGGTATTTAGGCTGCTCGCGCAGCGGTTCTACATTAATTTTGCCGTGCGCGATTGCGTCACGGTTTGAACTTTTAACAGTCATGGCACCTCCAGTGTCATATTCACTCTAAAGTCACACAGCGCCTGGTAAACATTTTTCCCCCTTTTGGGTGGGGATTTTCACAGGTTACCTAGGTCTTTTCTCCGCCTTTTCTCAGGTTATCGCATTTTAGCCACTTCTGACGTCGTCGCTGCATAAACCCTCTCCCCCACCATAAAAACGCCCCTACCCCGACTTTTGCCGATTTTTCCCCCGCCCAAACTAGCTAATAACGCAACATAAATAGCACGAAAATAAAAAACCGCCCACTTTTCTCAGGTGGACGGATTTAATACTCAATAATTATGTTGCGAAATTCTTTATTTTTACCCCTGCCGAATTCCCCAAAGGCCCAAACAGCCACCCCCAACAGGCAATCCCCCCCCCTATTGGCACCGTGTACGGCCGAAGCCGTCCGACTAATCCTCGCTCTGATCCGAGTTCGCCATCACCACGGTCAACGGCTCCGGACCAATGATCACCTCATGTCCTGCGACCATAATCGGCCCAACCTGGTGGTCTCCCTCCTCCAGGACGACTTCCACCGTGCGGCCGCGCACCGTCACTCGGATACGACAACCACGAATAGTGACTCGGTACGTCAGACCACTCCAGTCCTCCGGCAGACGCGGGTCAATACTGTAGCGGCCGTCATGATCGCGGAAACCACCGAAACCATAGACCAGGGACTGCCACACACCACCGGCAGATGCGACGTGGACACCATCGGCAGCGTTGCCATGCAAGTTCGCCAGGTCCACATAGAGTCCGCGTAGGAAGAAGTCCATTGCCTGCTCCTGCAAGCCCAACTCGGCCGCAACAATGGACTGCACAACGGCGGACAGCGAGGAATCACCGGTGGTGAGCGGATCGTAATACATGTAGTCTGCGCGCTTTTGTTCCGTCGTAAAGCGATTGCCCATGAGGAACAGTGCGAGGACGACGTCCGCCTGCTTAATGACCTGGTGACGGTAAATCGTCAGCGGGTGGTAATGCAGCAGCAGCGGGCGCAGCGGGCCAACTTCGGGATCGTCGAGATTCCAGCGCTTACGCAGCAGGAACTGGTCATCCTGAGGGTGAATGCCGAGCTTCTCATCGAACGGGATGTACATCGCCTCAGCGGCCTGCTCCCACTCTTCAACCTCGCGCTCAGTGAGGTCGAAGCGGTTGGTCAGTTCGCGATAGGCAGCAGGGCGATCACGCTTCATCTGCTTGACGACGTCCGCAGCAACCCGCAGGTTATACTGCGCCATCACGTTGGTGTACAGGTTGTTGTTCACCACCGTGTTGTACTCATCTGGACCGGTGACGCTGTGAATTTGGAACTCTCGCTGCTCGGCATCAAAGAATCCCAACGACATCCAAAACCTGGCCGTGCCGAGCAACAGATCCGTGCCCTCCTTGAGCAGGAACTCCTCATCGCCGGAGGCATAGACGTACTTCATCATCGCGTACACGATGTCCGCATCGATGTGGTACTGCGCCGTGCCGGCCTCAAAGTAGGCCGAGGACTCCTGACCATTGATAGTGCGCCACGGGAAGAGGGCACCGTCGTGCGCCAGTTCGTCGGCACGCGCCCACGCGGCTTCGAGCATGTCCCAGCGGAAGCGCATGGCATTGCGCGAAAACTGCGGCGACGTATAGGTAAGGAATGGGGTCACGTAGATTTCCGTGTCCCAGAAGTAGTGGCCGCCGTAGCCGGTGCCGGTCATTCCCTTGGCCGGGACACCTTGGAATTCGGCGCGCGCGGCGGCCTGGATAATCTGCCAAATGTTCCAGCGCACTGCCTGCTGAATCTCCGGCTGATTGTAAATGACCACGTCAGAGCGCTCCCAGAAGCGCTCGAGCCACTCTTCCTGGTTCTCCATCAGCCCCAGCATGCCGATGCGACCGACGCGGTTCAGGGTGCGTTCACAGCGGAATGCCAGCTCTTCGGCACGCACCTTGCGGGAGGAGTGGTACGCGACCAGCTTCTCCAGGCGTATGACAGTGCCGACTGGCGCATCCAGGTTGAACAGGGAGCTGGCCACATCCGGCTCGGTCGACTGCGAAATCTCTACGAACGGCTCCGTGCCGTCGGGAGTGCGGACAGTAAAGGTGTGGTCCATGGAGGTAGCCACGGTCATACCGGAGTTCGCGCAGCGGTAGCCCAGCGTCGAGCGCTGCCCGTGCGCCGATTCCGACTGAAATGCCGGAATGAGAACGCGGTCTTCCAGCGCCTCGGCGCGACGGGGATCCAGTTCGGTGCCCTGTGCCTTAGCGGCATCGTGGTATTCGTCCTCGCCGTCCTGGCGGTTGAGGATCTGCGAGTTAATCATCACCGCAGCATCCGCATCCAGCAGCTCGACTTCCAGACTCATCGCGGCGACATGCTTTTCCTGGAAAGACACCATGCGCTCAGAGGTGACGCGAACGCGCTTGCCACCCGGGGTGCGCCAAATGAACCGACGACGCAGCACACCCTCGCGGAAATCCAGGCTACGTTCGTAGTCGCTGACCTCAGCATTGCCGAGACGCAGGGGCTCATCGTCAATGTAGAGACGCATTGCCTTGGCGTCCGGAGCATTGGCAATCGTCTGCCCCTGACGGGCTAGGCCGTAGGCGTCCTCGGCGTGCCTAATCGGCCAGGTCTCATGCAGACCGTTGATATAAGTGCCGTGCTCACTGGAGTCACGGCCCTCCGGCGGGTTGCCACGCATGCCGATGTACCCGTTCGACAGCGCAAACAGCGTCTCGCCCAAACCGAGCGGGAGGCCGTTCGGCTTCGTCTCAATCAGACGCCACTCATCGACCGGAGTGATGTCTCGGTCCATGAGTCCCTCGGCATTTACAAGGTGGTGGTGCTTATCCGCACGATCCGCCGGGAAGTTACGACGCTGCTTACGACGAACTGGGGACACCGTCTCCTCCTGTTTTTCAGCCTCTGCGGTCTCCGCGTCGTGACCCTGCCCCTGCGGAATCACACGCTCGGTCTCGTCGACTGCTGCCGTGGTCGAATCGTTGGCCATGATGCCTTCCGGTTTTGTCTCAGCCATTTGTCACGAGCCAGCCTAGACGAGTGCCGCCAAGTCACTGACCACAACGTCGGCGCCCGCTCGGCGCAGCGCTTCCGCACCAGCACCGCGGTCAACACCAATGACCAGACCAAATGCGCCGGCTGCACCCGCTTGCACACCACTGATGGCATCCTCGACCACCACAGCATCGCGCGGCGCCACCCCCAGATTCTTCGCCGCGTACACGAAAGTATCGGCGGCTGGCTTACCCGGCAGGTTGTTCTCATGCGCCACCACGCCGTCAACAATCTCCACGAACCGCTCACGCAGCCCAGCGGCCGTCAGCACCGGCACCGCGTTCTTCGACGAGCTAACCACCGCCAACTGCGGTTTTTCGCTTGCCGACGAGTCCCCCGCGCCCTGTAACTCGTCGAGCAGCGCAACCGACCCCGGGTAGGCCTCAATTCCCCTCTCGACTCGCGCCAAGAAGTCATCATTTTTGCGCTTCCCGAGTCCGACAATCGTCTCGTCTTTCGCTGTGTCCTCATCGCTACCGTGCGGCAGCGAAATGCCGCGAGATTCCAGGATTGCTGCGATGCCCTCATCGCGGCGGCGGCCATCGAGGTAGGTGAAGTAGTCCTCCTCTGTGTAGGCCGAGACACCCTTGTGCTCGAAGTAGTCACTAAACATGTCCGCCCACGCCTGCTCGTGCACATCGGCGGTAGGGGTAATCACTCCGTCGAGGTCAAAGAGGATTGCGCCCGCGCTATGGAGGAATTCTTTGGCCTTAGCGAGGTTGGTAGCACTGTCGGTCGTGGAATTAGTCATGGGGGGGTCGCAGCTCCTTGGACGTTGCAGACTGCATATTCTCAATTAACTTCCCAATCAACGCTAGCAACGTTGCCCCTAGCCCGCTTGTGAACCCGGGTATCTCAAATTCTGAGCGCGCAGGTGCCACACACTGGCAACGGTTGGGGCTCTCAGTGCACACACCGCGGGTGCTTCCAACTCGGGTAGTTCCAACGCACGCCCTCTAAGCACGCGCAGCCACCACAGCAAAACAAACTGCCGGGTATATACGGAATTGGCTTTAGAAATCAGCCAACAACACATACACACCGGCAGTTTGGTGGTTATTTAGTTAGTTCGGCTCGGCAGTCGCCTGCTAACCCTAGCCCGACCAAGAATTAATCCTGGTCGATGCCCTCGCGCTTCTTGAACTCCAGGCGACGGCGGTGCAGGATCGGCTCGGTGTAACCGGACGGCTGGTTCACACCATCGAGGATGAGCTCCTTGGCAGCCTGGAAACCAATGGACTTGTCGAAGTCCGGAGCCATCGGCAGGTATGCCTCATCGCCCTCGTTCTGGCGGTCAACGACCTCGGCCATGCGCTCCAGCGAATCGATGATCTGCTCCTCGGTGACAACACCGTGCAGCAGCCAGTTAGCCAGAGTCTGGGAGGAAATACGCAGGGTAGCGCGGTCCTCCATCAGGTCAACATCGTTGATGTCCGGCACCTTGGAGCAGCCAACACCCTGCTCAACCCAGCGGATAACGTAGCCCAGGATGGACTGGCAGTTGTTATCCAGCTCGTTGGCCTTGTCCTCATCGGACCAGTCAGCGCCCGGCTCGCCAGCCTTAGCTGCCGCTACCGGGATGGTGAGCAGATCACCGAAGGTGTCGCGGCGACCGTCGGTAAGCAGCTTGTCCTGAACGCCGAAGACGTCAACCTCGTGGTAGTGGGTAGCGTGCAGGACACCACCGGTCGGGGACGGAACCCACGCGGTGGAAGCACCCTGCTTCGGCTGACCGATCTTCTGCTCCAGCAGCTCGGCCATCTGCTCGGTCATGGCCCACATGCCCTTACCAATCTGAGCCTTGCCCTGCAGGCCGTGTGCCAGACCGGAGTCGACGTTGTTGTCCTCGTAAGCCAGCATCCATGGAGCGGTCTTCTGGACAGCCTTGCGGAACATCGGACCAGCCTGGATGGAGGTGTGGATCTCATCACCAGTGCGGTCCATGAAGCCGGTGTTAATGAAGACGACACGCTCGGAAACAGCCTTGATGGCGGCGTCCAGGTTGACGGAGGTACGACGCTCCTCGTCCATCAGGCCGACCTTCAGGGTGTTGTGCGGAAGACCCAGCAGCTTCTCAACGTCTGCGAACAGCTCGTTGGTGAATGCAGCCTCATCCGGGCCGTGCTGCTTCGGCTTCACGATGTAGATCGAACCGGTACGGGAGTTCTTACGTGCGTTGTCCTGGTCCAGGCCCGGGATTGCACACACAGCGGTGACGACGGCATCCATGATGCCCTCGAAAATCTCCTCGCCGTCGCGGTCGAGGATGGCCGGGTTCTGCATCAGGTGGCCGACGTTACGGACCAGGTTCAGGGAACGACCGTGCAGGGTGACCTCGGAACCGTCAAGAGCGGTGTAGGTGCGGTCGTCGTTGATGGTACGGGACAGCTTCTTGCCGCCACGGGTGAACTCGACTGCGAGGTCACCGACGTTCAGGCCCAGCCAGTTGGTGTAACCCAGGGTCTTGTCTGCAGCGTCAACTGCGGCGACAGAGTCCTCGAGGTCCATGATGTTGGTGACAGCGGCTTCCAGGATGATGTCCTTGACGCCAGCCTTGTCGGTCTTGCCAACCGGGGACTCCGGGTCAATCAGCAGCTGGATGTGCAGACCGTTGTGCTTGAAGTAAATGGACTCCGGCGCGTCCTTATCACCGGTGTAGCCGACCAGGGCCTCCGGCTCGCGCAGACCGGAGGTAGCGCCACCTTCCAGGGTTGCCTGCAGGTGACCGTCGACGATGTCGTAAGAGGTGACGTCCGCGTGGGAACCGTCAACCAGCGGCAGAGCCTTGTCCAGGAAGTTACGACCCCATGCGATAACGCGGTCACCGCGGACCTTGTTGTAGCCCGGGGTGTCCTTCTCCGCACCGCCATCTTCAGGAATAGCGTTGGTGCCGTACAGCGCGTCGTAAAGCGAGCCCCAGCGTGCGTTCGCAGCGTTGATGGCGAAACGGGCGTTGAGAACCGGCACAACCAGCTGCGGGCCAGCGGTGGAAGTGATCTCGGTGTCGACGTTAGCGGTAGTGACCTGGAAGTCACCCGGGTTGTCAACGAGGTAGCCAATTTCCTTCAGGAATGCGACGTACTCATCCTGATTCTGCTCGCCCGGGTGTTCCTTGTACCAAGCGTCGAGCTTTTCCTGCAGCTCATCGCGCTTGGCCAGCAGCTCGCGGTTGCGCGGAGTGTACTTAGCGACAATGTCACCGAAGCCGTTCCAGAACGCGTCCTTGTCCTCAATGCCGGCGGCGGGGAGTGCGGTGTCATTAACGAAGTCGTAAAGAACCTTCGCGACCTGCATTCCACCTGCCGAAATACGCTGTGCCATTGCTCTCCTCAAAACTATTGATTGCAATTTGCCCATCCAGCCATGGCCACGTCAGCGGCTCACACTGGATGCGTTGTTCCCCTACTGTATGTGATTCGGCGCACTTATGAACCGTCTTTTTCCATAACCGCCAACCGCCAGCCCGGTATAGCGCCGCTCACATTTGCCATTTCATTCGCTTTACGACGAGCACCCTGCGAACAGACCCCACCCCTCCCCAATGACCATTCGGGCATTCAATCCTGACGCCACAACCAGTCCTCCCCCACCCGCATTGACTGCAGCATCCCCGGCACTCTTTCCTCCAGCCACAGAACACCACACACAATGGGAAAGTGTCGCGCCTCACAGACATTTACTATTGCGACCTGCGTATCAACGGCCAGCGACCAATCACGTCGCTACAGTCTCCGCCTTCAAACCAGACCATAAAAGCGAGATGACAACCGAGACCCTGGCCACTACCCAGGGATGCTCCGGCGGGGTACTGACGGTGTAACGGCAGTGTATTTAGAAGCCCGTTTCTACCTTTGCGGCCGTAATTTCGGGGGTAGCGAAACACCCCCTAAACCCCAAACACTGTTAACGGCCAGCTTTGATAATTACCAAAATATAAATCACCCCAAAGCGGGGGGAACATTATTAGCGAGCCAGCCATAGGGAAATAACAGTACAAATGTACCGGCCGGTCACAGGCGAAAATTGTTAAAGCCAAGCTACACATCACAATGTTTGCAATCTTCACAAGTGTTATCCGTATTACATACTTGAATTCACATCGGAAGCTGCTTGACGAACGTAGCGCTATGCCCCAAAATGTGAGACATGGCACGCGGAAGCGGACATTGTTTTTGTTCGCGTGTTTGCGTGCAGGGGTACAGCATTTTGCTAGCGCCCCTGCATTCACGTGACACCGCGGTCACTATCGGGTCAGCCTGTAGATCGGTTCTGTCGGAATTGTTCTTAAGTCAGCACCCGGAGTTCAAAAAGCAAGCAAAAGGAAGTGACTCCGTTTATGTCTAACGTTGGTAAGGCACGTACCGTCGCCGAAATCCAGAAGGATTGGGACGAGAACCCGCGCTGGGAAGGTATCACCCGCGACTACACCGCTGAGCAGGTTGCTGAGCTCCAGGGCTCCGTCGTCGAGGAGAACACCCTCGCTCGCCGCGGCGCTGAGATCCTGTGGGAAGGCGTCAACGTTAAGGACGACTCCTACATCAACGCTCTGGGCGCACTGACCGGTAACATGGCCGTTCAGCAGGCTCGCGCTGGCCTGAAGGCTGTCTACCTCTCCGGTTGGCAGGTTGCTGGTGACGCTAACCTCTCCGGCCACACCTACCCGGACCAGTCCCTGTACCCGGCTAACTCCGTGCCGAACGTCGTTCGTCGCATCAACAACGCTCTGCTCCGCGCAGACGAGATCGCTCGCATCGAGGGCGACGACTCCGTCGACAACTGGCTGCTGCCGATCGTCGCTGACGGTGAGGCTGGCTTCGGTGGCGCTCTGAACGTCTACGAGCTGCAGAAGGCTATGATCAACGCTGGTGCCGCTGGTACCCACTGGGAGGACCAGCTTGCTTCTGAGAAGAAGTGTGGCCACCTGGGCGGCAAGGTCCTGATCCCGACCCAGCAGCACATCCGCACCCTGACCTCTGCTCGCCTGGCTGCTGACGTCTCCAACACCCCGACCGTCATCATCGCCCGCACCGACGCTGAGGCCGCTACCCTCATCACCTCCGATGTTGATGAGCGCGACCAGAAGTTCATCACCGGTGACCGCACCTCCGAGGGCTTCTACCACGTCCAGAACGGCCTGGAGCCGTGCATCGAGCGTGCAAAGTCCTACGCTCCGTACGCTGACATGATCTGGATGGAGACCGGTACTCCGGACCTCGAGCTGGCTAAGAAGTTCGCTGAGGGCGTCAAGGCTGAGTACCCGGACCAGCTCCTGGCTTACAACTGCTCCCCGTCCTTCAACTGGTCCGCTCACCTCGAGAAGGACGAGATCGCCAAGTTCCAGAACGAGCTGGGCAAGATGGGCTTCAAGTTCCAGTTCATCACCCTGGCTGGCTTCCACGCCCTGAACTACGGCATGTTCGACCTGGCTTACGGCTACGCTCGCGAGCAGATGTCCGCATTCGTCGACCTGCAGAACCGCGAGTTCGAGGCTGCCGAGAAGCGCGGCTTCACCGCTGTCAAGCACCAGCGCGAGGTTGGCGCTGGCTACTTCGACCGCATCGCCACCACCGTCGACCCGAACTCCTCCACCACCGCCCTGAAGGGCTCCACCGAGGAGGGTCAGTTCTAAGTCACTCGGCTTAGGGCTTAGGTCAAGGGCCTAACTTCAACACCCAGCGAGGGTTGCACTTGCAGCCCTCGCTGGGTGTTTTTGTGTGTTCATCGACATGTCGACTCCGGGCCGTCGTGAAGCGTGCAACCTTTCAACGAGCTTGACTATTGCCAGCTACACCGCAATGCATCTGATTTCATAAATGCCTTCCCACCTGGATTAATGTGGTTACCCCCGTGGCATTTTTACAACATGTGTCACAGTAGTCACACTGGTAACATCCGTATCACCCTTTGTGGTCATGGGTACAGCTTCCTGTGCGTATCCCATGCCCCCGTGGATAGTTTTCGGAGCTTTTCAATCCTTCCTCGCCAACCCTTCGGGATTTCAGTTGCGCGTGGTTGCCACGGGGAATATTCACTTCTCCACGAAAGATACGTTTATGAAATCCGGACTCTTCTCACGCATGTCCAGTACGCTTTCCCCCAAGAACTCAGTCAGGCCCGCCACTGTCATTGCAGTAGCTACTGCCGTAGTTTTCGGATCCGCCTCCGTAGCCTCGGCGCAGGATATGAACAGTCTTCTGCCCGGCGCATCGTCTGACGGCAACGTTGTCGTCACCGACAGCCCACAAATCCAGGTCATTGTCGGGGAAAACAAGGGTGAAGACACCGTCACCGTCGAAATTAGGAACAACTACGACAGCAACTTCTCCTGTTTCGCTCCGGGTGTTTCTACCGATGCGAAGAAGCCAGCTCAACTGCCTAACACGGTGACTGAAGCCGAAATCGTCGCGCAGGCTGTGGATTACTACCGCACCTGGCCAAATGTCCCTTCCGATGGCATCAACGTACCTCTCCTGGGTGTCATCCCCACCAACGGACTGTTGGAATTTGTTCCGGACGGGCTGCTGGGCTCCGCCCTGGGCAAGCAGCTGAACACTCGCGCGCAGCTTTTCCGCGCCTGGGAGCAGGCAAAGTTGGCCGGCCATACTGGAGAGATTCCCGTCTTCGAGCTCAAGCCTTTCGACACTTCCACTCACGAAGTCGTTCTGAATAAGCCAGGTTCTGGCGAGCGAACAGATTTCGAGGCCGCCGCTCTCGTCTACTGCACGGACAACGATGATCCGCATAAGCAGCAGTACGTCTTCGCAGGCTACGAATCCGGCAAGGCTCCCAGGGTCGGCGGCTTCGGCGGTTCACTCGGCTCTCCTGGCCTCCCTTCTCCCTCACTAAAGATGTCGTAGTAAACCACCGCTTTACGACGACCCCTCCCCGGCCCCTTATCCCTTCGCCTCTAAGGACCTGGATTCCATGGCTTTCTCTCTGTCTCGTGTAGCTAAGGCCGCCACTCCTGCAGTGGCTCTAGCCGCCACCGTTACTCTGCTTTCCACCACTCCCGCTCTTGCAGATACCCACAGCAATGTCGTGCCCGGCGCGGATCAATCCTCGATTGTCGTGCACACTGACACGAAGCTGCTGACCGTTACCGTGGATGCAGCTGATGCTGCCGCAACTGAAATTTCCGGAAAGGTCACCAACGCCTCAGATAAGAAATTCACCTGTGCTGGCCCACGTGGCTCCGGCAAGGTCGCAGGCGACGTCACCACGTCAAAACTGGTGGCGGAGTCTGAGGATTATTACCGCAAGAACACCTTCCGCGAACTGCCCAAGGTGCCAATCCAGATCGGTGGCATCCCCATCATTGGCAACATTCCGCTGGGACAGCTGGACCTGGGAATACTCGGACCGCTCCTACAGGGATTCGGTGGACTGCTTGGCGACCCGAATGCCCAGCGCAACCAGATTGCAAAGGACTACTCCACTGAGCGTGTGAAGGGTCACGCAGGTCTGATTGACGCGTTTACCATTGAGCCTGGTGCAACTCACGACTTCTCCGTCTATCTGAACAACCCGAGCTCAGGTCCGCGCACGGATTTCGATGCTGCCGCCTTCATCATGTGCACCGATGAGAGTAATGCCGCATACGCTTTCACCGGCTACGAGGAGGGAACTCGCACACCAGGCAGCGCATTCTTCGGCTCCCCAGGCCTGCCATCGCCGCAGAGCCCGGGCTTCCAGAGCCCAGGCTCACAGGCCCCTGATAACCCCGAAACAGTACCGGCAGCAGAAACTGCCGGTACCGAGGCCGAGGCCTCAGAGTAATTCCGCTGCCCGGGTCTCCTCAGATCTCCCGGTCCCTTCTCCAGGTAACTGTCCTTGAGTGACCGCTCAGCGGACAGACGTACGACCCTTTCGATAGAAAGCAATGCCATGACCTCTCGCAAGACCCTGCGCATCACCACGGCAGTAGCCTGTGCCTCCGCATTTGCCCTCTTGTCTGCTCCGGCTGCTATGGCAGACAGCGCAACTGCGACCCATACCGACAGCCAGTCCATTTACAGCCGCACTGTCAGCAACACGACACCGGCTCCAGGTGAAATCATCACCTACGCTCAAACCTTCACCACAACCTCTGGAAATGACTACATCTACGACTGGAAGAACAACGTAGACTCCTGCCTCGAGTACCAGTCGGGTTCTGCAACACTCCAGATCGGCAACGCTTCCGCAATCACACTCCCCGAGGACAAAGTGACTGCTACGCCAGGTGCCACCGCCATCAAGTCCAATGATGCCTCCGGCTACTGGACCTTTAACAAGGACGCCCCGCACACGTTTACTCTGCAGTACAAGGTGAGTGACGCATGCGCACAGGGCAAGGAACTCACTTCTGGGTTTTACTACAAGTACGGAAGCTTTCTGAGCTCAAAGACCTACGGCAGTGACAAGTTCAATGGCGGCCCAGGAATTACCGTTGTCGACGCTAACCGCGTCCGCACGTCCGTAGAGCTGGTTGACACTCCGGACACAGCAGTGGTGGATCGCCCGCTCACCTTGAAAGCAAAGGTTACTGCCAGTGCAAACGACGGCGTGGACGCTCCTTCCCTGGCAGGTAAGAAGGTGAGCTTCGTCAGTGGCAGCCGCACCCTCTGCACTGCCGATATCGCTGCCATCACCGGCACAGCCACGTGCGATTGGACCCCAACCAACACCGGAAACTTCGAAGTCAAGGCAGTCCTCGAGGACTCCGCTGAGATCCTCGGCAGCAGCTCGGCCGCCAAGTCCATCACCGTTACCGTCGCCCCGCCCGAGGCTCCCTCGGAGCTAAAGGCCGAACCCGCCAACGCTTTTGCCAAGGCACAAACAGTCATCAGCGGAAAGGCTGAGCCGGGCACCACTATCGAAGCACTGGGCCCTGGCGGCGCCCGCTGCGTAGCTAAGACCGACGACGAGGGTGCGTTCTCATGCAACCTCGGATTCCTACCGGCTGTCCCGGGCACTGTCTCCGTCACCGCAGCCCGTGGTGACGCAAAGTCGGAACCACGCCAGATTTTGGTCAACACGCAACCTAGCTTCTTTGATTCCTTGAGCTCGCCTGGCCTGCCGAAGTTCGAGTTTCCGACCTCCGGCAACTAAGCGTGCCTGAGAACCTCAGCACCTACACACGCAAGCAAAGGTTGCAACGGTTCTCTACACAAGTTCAGCAAAGCCCGCGATATGCTGGGCAGTATGTCGAAAACCTATGTCGGATCCCGCCTCCGCCAGCTACGCCGCGAGCGCGACCTCAGCCAGGCTGCGCTCGCGCAGGCGTTGGGCCTCTCGGCTAGTTACGTCAACCAGATTGAGCACGACGTCCGCCCGCTGACTGTGCCCGTGCTGCTCCGCATCACGGACACATTCGGCGTTGACGCGACTTTCTTCTCCCGCGATGACGATTCTCGCCTCCTCGCTGAGGTTCAGGACGTGGTGATGGACAAGGAGATCGCTAAGTCCCCCATGGATCTGCAGGAGATCTCGGAAATGGTTCGCGACCATCCCGACATCGCCCGCATCATGGTGGATATCCACCGCCGCTACCGCAACGTCACGGACAAACTCTCTCTGGCCACCGAGGAGCGCAACTTCGGCAACAGCACCGACACCGCCTCCGGTTCACAGGCGCTGACCATGCCTCATGAGGAGGTCCGCGACTACTTCTACGCCCGCCAGAACTACATCGCTTCGGTCGACACCGCCGCTGAGGAGCTGGCCCGCGAGCTGCGCATCACCGACGAGACCACCGATGTGGTCTCTGTGCTGGCCGACAGGCTGTCCAACGACCATGGGATTCGGATTGCGCTGGAATCGTCGTTAGGCGATGTGCAGCACAGCCTTGATCGGCGGACGAAGACGCTCTACCTCGCGCGGCACCTCTCGCCGGGACAGCGGGCCTTCCGCATGGCCACGGAGCTGGGGTTTTTGGAGCAGGGCGAGACCATTTCCGAGGCCGTCGCGTCCGGGCATTTCATGTCGGAGGAGTCGCGGAAGCTGGCGCAGCGCGGAGTCGCGACGTATTACGCGGCGGCGCTGATTCTGCCGTATGAGTCGTTCCATGCGATGGCTGAGTCGAAGCGCTACGACATCGAGCTGTTGTCGCGCACTTACGGTGTCGGCTACGAGACCATCTGCCACCGATTGTCCACGATGCAACGCCCCAGCTTGCGCGGCATCCCGTGGACATTCGTGCGCGTCGACCGCGCGGGCAACATGTCCAAACGTCAATCCGCCACGGGCTTCCACTTCACGCATTCGGGCGGTACCTGCCCGCTGTGGAACGTCTACGAGACTTTCTCCTACCCCGGCAAAGTCATGCGGCAGGTCGCGCTCATGCCGGATGGTCGGCCGTACATGTGGATCTCGCGGACCGTGGAGCATCACGCGGCACGTTTCGGCAAGCCAGGTAAGGTTTTTGCCATCGGTTTGGGCTGCGAGGCCCGTCACGCTGAGCGCACCGTGTACGCCGATGGTCTCGATCTCGCGGACCTCGACGCCGCCACTCCAATCGGTGCCGGCTGCAGGGTCTGCTCCCGCGAGGCCTGTCCGCAGCGCGCGTTCCCGCCGATCCATCGCGATATCGACATCAACATGCACCGCTCCACCGTCTCGCCGTACTAGTTCGCTTTACGACGGGCGCAGGGCCGGCCTGTTTGCGGGGGGCTTGGTTCGCGCAGTATGCCCCCAAAAAAGAAGACCCCAAAAAAGAAAGTGCTTAAGTTTATGACACTTTCGCACCGATTTTCACGGTCAAACTGTCATAAACTTAAGCACTAACTCGTATCTGCCTGAGCCGGGACCAGCCCGGTGAGAGCCAGAACCAGCGAAAACTGGCCCCAGGCCAAAGCCACAACCTCTTACAGGTTGATCATCTTGCCCATAACGCCCTCAGCTGCTTCCTTCATAGCCTCGGACATGGTCGGGTGAATGTGGACGGCGCGGCCGATTTCCTCAGTGGTCAGCTCGTACTTCTCAGCCAGGACCAGCTGCGGCATGAGCTCGGAAACGTTGGCGCCCACCATGTGGCCACCCAGCAGCTCGCCGTATTCAGCATCTGCAATGAGCTTCACGAAACCAGCCGGCTCCGCCAGACCCTGGGCCTTACCGTTTGCAGAGAACGGGAAGGTGGAGACCTTAATCTCGCGGCCGTTCTCCTCTGCCCACTTCTTGGCCTGCGCCTCGGTCTTACCGAAGGAACCAACCTGCGGGTTACAGAAGGTTGCGCGCGGCATCATGTTGTAGTCCGGGATGGTCTCGGTCTCGTGACCCACCATGTGCTCAGCTGCGATAACGCCCTGTGCCTCAGCGACGTGTGCCAGCTGCAGCTTCATGGTGACGTCGCCGATGGCGTAGATGTTGTCGACGTTGGTGCGCATGTACTCGTCGATGACAATCTCGCCGCGCTCGCCCAGCTCAACACCGGCCTTGTCCAGGCCGATGCCCTCGGTGCGCGGTGCGAAGCCGATGGAGACCATAACGCGGTCGACGGTCAGAGTCTGCTCGTCGCCACCATCCTTGGCCTCGACCTTGACCTCAACCGAGTCACCATTGTCCACGATGGAGGTGGTCTTGTGCCCGGTCATGAGCTTGACGCCCAGCTTCTTGTATTCCTTGGCAATAACCTTGGAGACGTCTGCGTCCTCGTTCGGCAGAACGTTGTCCATGAACTCGACGATGGTGACATCCACGCCGTAGTTAGCCAAGACGTATGCGAACTCCATACCGATGGCGCCAGCACCGACGATAACCATGGAGTCCGGCAGCTCGTCGGAGAGAATCTGCTCTTCGTAGGAAACGATGTTGCCGCCGACCTCAACGCCCGGCAGGGAACGGACGACAGAGCCGGTTGCAATAATCGCCTTGTCGAAGGTAATTTCCTTGCCCTTGTCATCGCCATCAGTGATGGCCATGGAGGTCGGGCCGGTGAATTCACCGAAACCGTTGATTTCGGTGATCTTGTTCTTCTTCATCAGGAAATGAACGCCCTTGACGATGCCCGCGGACACCTTGCGCGAACGCGCGTGTGCGGCACCGAAGTCAAAGGAGACATCGCCGGAGATACCGAAGGTCTTAGCCTCATGGTTGAAAATGTGCGCCACCTCGGCGTTCTTCAACAGAGACTTGGATGGAATACAGCCAACGTTGAGGCAGACACCGCCCCAGTATTGCTTCTCCACCACAGCGGTCTTCAGACCCAGCTGGGATGCACGGATTGCTGCGACGTATCCGCCAGGACCGCCGCCGAGTACTACAAGATCAAAATGTTCAGCCACGTGCACAAGTCTACGCACGACTTGTCTTTACTTCACGCGCGAGTCCCGGTTTTACCTACTGCGGTCGGCTACGGTGGTGGGCATGGGCACCGACACGGACACCGACTTGGGCAACGATTTCTCCTTCCTCTCCACTGATCTTGTCCCCGATTGGCTGGACGATATCGACGGCTCCCAGGCGCTGGCGTGGGCTCGCGCGCAGTCGAAGGCCACCGTCGCAGGTGTCGATTCGCTTGCCGACGACACCAGCGACCGCACCAACCTGGAACAACGCATCCTGGCTGCGCTCAACACCGATGCCCGGATCGCATACCCGGTGCGGCGCGGCGAGTACCTCTATAACTTCTGGCGGGATGCCGAGCATCCGCGGGGCCTGTGGCGGCGCACCTCGTTGCAGAGCTATCTGGCTGGCCAGGAAGATCCGCAGGCGACCGAGTGGGAAACTCTCATCGACCTCGATGCGCTGGCGAAAGCCGAGGGAGAAAACTGGGTCTGGAAGGGCACGGTGTGCCGTTATCCGGAGTATGACCGCGCGTTGATTCTGCTCTCTCGCGGCGGCGCCGATGCCACTGTGGTGCGGGAGTTTGACCTCGTCAACTGCACTTTTGTGGAGGATGAGCCGTTCTACCTCCCGGAGGCGAAGTCCGATGTCTGTTGGTTGGGTCGTGACGAAATTCTCGTTGGCAGTGACTTTGGTCCGGGGTCACTGACGGATTCGGGCTACCCGCGGCAGGTGCGTCGGTGGCGGCGCGGCATGCCGTCGTCAAGCGCGGATGTGATTTTCTCAGGCCACAGTGATGATGTGGCCGTGGGCGGCTGGTTCGACGCGACGGAGGGTTTTGAGCGGCTGTTTGTCGAGCGTGCGCATGATTTTTATAATTCGCAGCGGTTCGTGGCAGCGGAGCGTCCGGGCAAGTTGGCGGCGCAGCAGAATGGGGACTTTTCCCTGCAGATCCTGGAGGTACCGCAGGACTGTCGCACGAGTGTCCATAGGCAGTGGCTGGTGCTGATGCCGCGCACGGAGTTCAATGGCATTCCGGCTGGTGGCGTGGCCGTTGTGGAGCTCGAAAAGTGGCTGGCGGGCTCGCGTGAGGTGGAGGTGATTTTCACCCCTGATGCGCACACCTCGTTCCAGCAGCTGGCGTGGACGAAGAACTTCCTGGTGTTGACGCTGTTGGAGGATGTGGCGACGAAGTTGGTCGTGTTGCGGGAGGGCTCGTGGGAGCCGGTGGAGGCTTTCGGCGAGTTACCTGCGCAAGCTACTGTGAGCGTGATTGATACAGCCTCTGAACGCGACGATGAGATCTGGTTGGTTTCGACCTCGGCAACGCAGCCGGCAACCCTCTGGTACGGGCAGGTCGGCAGCCCGCTCACGGAAGTGCGGCGTGCTCCGGCGCTCTTCGACAGTGAGGGGATGGAGACGCGGCAGCACTGGGCGACTTCGGCCGATGGCACACGGATTCCGTATCGCATCACCGGCCGCTTCAGCGCGGGCGCTGGTGCAAGTGCTGACACAGGCGCTAGTGCAGAGACAACCACAGCCACGCCCACTCCGAACCCAGCCCCTACCCTCGTGCACGCCTACGGCGGTTTCGAGGTCTCACTGGTCCCGCAGTACTCGGCGATTCGTGGCCTGACCTGGCTCGAGCGGGGCGGATACTTCGTGGAGGCCAACCTGCGTGGCGGTGGCGAATTCGGCCCGACCTGGCACTCCTCGGTGGTCAAGACTGAGCGGATGAGGGTCTATGAGGATCATCAGGCCGTGCTGCGCGACCTGGTTGAACGCGGCTACTGCACGCGCGAGCAGCTGGGCGTGCGCGGTGGTTCCAACGGCGGGCTGCTGACCGCTGTCTGCCTAACCTCCTACCCGGAGTTGGTGGGCGCAGTGGTGTCCCAGGTGCCACTGGCGGACATGATGCGCTATCACAAGCTGTCCGCGGGAGCCTCCTGGATGGCCGAATATGGAAACCCGGACGACCCCACCGAGCGGGCTGCGATTGCGCAGTATTCGCCGGTCCAGCGCGTCGTCAAGCGAGAGCAGCGCGCCTACCCACCAGCGTTGATTACGACGTCTACCAGGGATGACCGTGTCCACCCGGCACATGCGAGGAGCCTGGCGTGGCTGCTGGAGGAAGCGGGACAGCCGGTGGACTATCACGAAAACACAGAGGGCGGGCACGCGGGCGCGGCGGATAATTCGCAGGTCGCGTTCGTCGAGGCGCTCATATCTACGTGGCTGTGGAACAAGCTCAAGTAAGGTAACAGCCGTGAGTAGCGCTGATTTCACTAATCCTTATACCGGTATTGCGTTCAACCTGGGTTTCCGGGTGAACAAATACGAGCTGGACCTCGATTATCGGGTCGGGCCGAATCGTCTGAAGGCGACGGCGACTCTGCATATCGAGATCAATGCTTGGACCTCACACATCACGCTCGACTTTGCGGATGCGCTGGGGGCCGATTCGGTGGATGCGATTTCCGATTCGCAGGCACACTCAATCGATGTAAAGCGCTGGCGCCATTCGGGACGCAAGCTGCGCGTCACCTTTGACCGCGAGTTGGCTCCCGACGAGACGCTGCGGCTGATTGTCACTTACTCGGGCACGCCACGTCCGGTGCGCTCGAAGTGGGGCGAAATTGGCTGGGAGGAACTGGAAAACGGCGCGCTCGTGGCATCGCAGCCGGTGGGCGCGGCGTCGTGGTACCCCTGCGATGACGATCCCGAGGTCAAGGCATTTTACGAGTTCACAATGGTCACCGACGCTCCCTACGAGGTCGTCGCACCAGGGCTTGCCGACGCTCCGGTGAACGTGGGCGGATCGCGCCGCCGCTGGCGGTTTGTCACCGAGGAGCCCATGGCCTCCTACCTGGCCACCATCAATGTCGGCCAGTTTAAGAAGGTCGAGCTGCCGTGCCAGACCTCGACTGTGGTGGCGTGGGTGCCTTCTGAGCTGGTGGCCAATGCTCGCCATGACTTCCGCGATCAGGGGCGCATGCTCGATGAGTTCGCCAAGCTCTTTGGCCCTTACCCCTTCCGCGCTTACCAGGTGGTCATTTGTGAGGATGACCTGGAGATCCCCATTGAGGCACAGGGGCTGTCCATCTTCGGTGCCAACCACGCCGACGGCAAGGACACGTGGAATCGACTGATCGCCCACGAGTTGTCGCACCAGTGGTTCGGCAACAGTGTCGGCATTTCGCAGTGGCGCGATATCTGGCTCAACGAAGGGTTTGCCTGCTACTCCGAGTGGGTGTGGTCCGAGGTCAGCGGTGGTGCCAGCGCGGATGTGCACGCCCGCAAGCATTACCTGGATTTGCTTGAGGAAGAGCAGGACATCGTCATCGCCAACCCGGGACCAAAGCTGATGTTCGACGACCGCCTGTACAAGCGCGGCGCGCTGACTGTGCACGCTCTGCGTCTGCTGCTGGGCGACGAAGTGTTCTTTGACCTGGTGCGCAAGTGGACCACCACTAACCGCCACAGTGTGGTCGATGCAGTGGACTTCCGCGCACTGGCCAACCGCGTGTGCCGTGAGCGTGGCATCACCACCTCGCACCTGGATGTCATCTTTGACTCCTGGCTGTCACGCAGCTCCTTGCCAAACTTCCCCGCTGACCCGACGCGCTCCCCTGCTGACCAGGGCATCGGCGATAATGGTGCTCCAATCGTGGACGAGAAGCTGGCTGCTCAGTTTGCAAAGCTCGGCTACTCGAAGGCCAAGGACTAGAGAGCTAGAGGCACGTCAATGTCCGGTTTCAAATGGTTGTCGCTGGCCACGATTGTCGCGGCGATAGGCAGCTTCGCGGTGCTGATTATTTCGGCCCGCGCACTTCCCAATGCTATAAACCTGCAGTTCGTGGCGTTTTGGGGACTGTTCTTCGCGCTCACGGGTGTTCTCGGCGGGTTGATGCAGGAGACCACGCGCGCGATTGGTGCTGCGGAAGCGCGGAACCGGAAGCGGGAGCGGCCCCGTGAACAGACCCCAGAGCAGAAGCCGGAGCAGGAACAGGAGCAGACAGCTACCGAAACGGGTCAAACTCTCGGCGCTCGTCCCATCACGGTTTCGCTGGGCGTCGCCGCAGTTACTTTCATCACCATGGCAGTGACGGGTCCGCTGTGGGCCCCACTGGTCGTGCAGGATGACGCCGGCACTGCAATTCTGCTCATGGCCTCTGGCCTTGCTCTGTACTCGATGCAGGCCACCACCTCGGGTCTGCTCAGCGGCCGCCAGCTGTGGGGCCCCTACGCCGCCCTAATCATGATCGACATTCTCGTGCGCGTAGCACTGGCACTCGTCGCCTGGTACTTCGGCTGGGGTCTGCTGGCCTGGCTGATTATTACGGTGTTCGGGACAGTCAGTTGGCTTATTCTCGCGCTGTTTTCCTCGGCAACCCGCTCGGTCATGTTCGCGCGTGCCGACGTCCCGGTGCGCCGCTTCATCACTCTCATGGTCACGGCCATGGGCGCATCTGGCGCATCTGCTGTGCTGGTCACAGGTTTTCCGACAATCGTCAAGATTGCCGGCGAAGCGGTCACCACTGGCGCCGGGATAGCCGAGTCACTTACCCCGCCGCATGCCAACAACTTCACCGCAGCAGTGACCATTGCGGGAATCGCCTACGCCGTAACGCTGACCCGCGCTCCGCTGCTCATGCCCTTGGAGAAGTTCCAAAACGCCATCATTGTGAGCTTTGTCCGGCATCGCTCCGAGGGCGTGCTGGCAGCGCTGGCCAAGCCGTTGGGGGCGCTGGCTGCTTTCGGCACCTTCGGGGCGGGCCTGGCATGGCTCATCGGCCCGTGGATCATGACTCTCATCCTGGACGATAGCTATCACGTGTCCGGGCCGGTGCTCGCGGCGCTGACGCTCGGTGCGACGCTGACCGCCATGTTGATGATTACCGGCTCGGTCACCTTGGCAGTGGAAAAGCACCATATGTATCTGATCGGTTGGTTGGCTGCGACCACGATCGCCGTTGCCATTCTTTTCCTCCCTGGGCACCTGTCGGTACGCACGGTCGCGGCTATCGCCGTAGGCTCTGCAGTAGGTGTTGCCATTCACCTGCTTGCGCTGCGCGCACTTTCCCCACGTGCTGCCAGGTCAGCCGTATCGGAGGCTTTTGCGGTGGAATAACACCACCCGCATCCGATGCCCCCCCCCAAAAAAAAGCACCGTCCTTATCCCCCTGTAACTCCCAAGGCTCGAGACTCACATGTCCACCATCACTAACCTCACGGTTCTCATGACCGTCTACCACCGCGTCGTCCCCGACCAGCTCGATGCTGCGCTGCAGTCGCTGTGGAACCAGACGCGTCCGGCCGCGCACGTCATTGTGGTCATCGATGGCCCGATTGGGCAGGAACTCGACCGGGTCGTCGTCAAGCATGAGCAGGCGCATTCGGAGATGACCGTGCTGCGTTGTGCGGAAAATGGCGGCTCGGGAGTGGCTTCGCAGGCGGGTCTTCAGCTGGTGGAGACCCCATGGGTGGCGCGGCTGGATGCGGACGATATTGCGCGTGCGGACCGATTTGAAAAGCAGTGGGACACGCTGACCGCTGACCCGGAGTTGGATGTATTGGGCAGTGCAATGGCGGAGTTCGAGGGCACGCCGAACAATGTGGTGCGCGTGCGGACTCTGCCGCAGACGCACGCCGAAATTGCGCGTTATATCAAGATCAATTCGCCTGTAAATAACCCCTCCTCGATGCTGCGCACGGCGAAGGTGCGTGAGGTCGGCGGGTATCGCGACATCCGTCTGATGGAGGACTACGACCTCTGGGTGCGCCTCATGGCCGCCGGCGCGAAGTTTAAGAATCTGCCCGAGCCGCTGGTGTACTTCCGCGCCGACGGCATGTTCGAGCGACGAACCTCGCGCGGCATCATCCGCGGTGAACGCCAGCTCCAGCGCACGCTGGTAGCTGAGGGACTGATTTCCCGGCCGCGGGCGGTATTTAACTTGGCGGTGCGGACACTTTTCCGACTTTTGCCAACTCAGCTCATGTCACGCGCATATCGACGATTGTTTGTGCGGTAGGCTTCGGAGCGATGACTGACAACATGGATTTCTCGGACACCTGGCTGATTGTGCCGTGCTACAACGAGGGCCAGGTTATTCGTGAGGTTCTCGAGCACGCTCGCGAGACCTTCCCCAACATTGTCGCGGTCAACGACGGCTCTTCGGATAATTCCAGCCTGGAGATCCACAGGGCCGGCGCTCACCTGGTCAACCACCCTGTCAATTTGGGTCAAGGTGCCGCTATCCAGACCGGCGTGGAATACGCTCGCGCGCAGGCTGGATCGAAGTACTTTGTCACCTTCGACGCCGATGGCCAGCACCAGGTCAAGGACGTCGTCGCTATGGTGCAGCGACTGCGCACCGAACCAATCGACATCATTGTGGGGACCCGTTTCGGCCGCCCTCGCGCCGAGGATGACCAGGTGCCGCTGATTAAGCGAATTGTCCTCAAGACGGTGGTCATGTTGTCACCACGCACGCGCCGGCTCGGGCTTACCGACGCCCACAACGGCCTACGCGCCTTCAACCGCACGGTGGCAGAGCAACTGAACCTGCGCATGAACGGCATGAGCCATGCCTCCGAATTTGTCGAGGTCATGGACAGCAGAGGTTGGCGTACCGCTGAGCAGCCGGTGGATATCCTCTACACGGAATACTCCATGTCCAAAGGGCAATCCTTGTTCAACGGTGTCAATATCCTTGCCGACTCCCTGATTTCGAAGAGGCTGCCATGACCGCATCCATCGTTCAAATTATTTTGCTGCTGGCGATGGTGGGCCTGGTGGCTTACTTCGTCGCTAACCGTCGTAAAGCGCGCGCCAAGGCGGGCGTGAAACTGGGATTCGTCGTTTTCGTCATCGCGTGCCTGTGGGCAATCGTGCGTCCCGACGATCTGACCGTGGTGGCCAACTGGATTGGTGTGACCCGGGGCACCGATTTGCTGCTCTACGTACTGGTGTTGGCGTTCGTGTTTACCACGGTGTCGTCCTACATTCGCTTCCGCGAACAGGAGCTACGCTACGCGCGACTGGCTCGTGCAGTGGCCTTGAAGACCGCTGTGCGTCCGGAAGAAGAAATTGTGATTTCGGGCAGCCAGAACAGCAGCCAAAAAGACAGCGCGACGAACGCCGAGAACAACGCTCCGTCCGACTAATCGGCACGCTAAGCGCATGTGAATCTGAGGCTGTGGTTCCATAGAAGCCATGAGCGAAGAAAATAAGGACAACATCGCCGCTGACAACAGCAGCGATTCGCAGCAGCCCTCGGCAGACGCAGCGCCGCAGGGGACACAGCAGGAACCCCAGCAGGCTTCTCAGCCGGTACCCACTGAACAGGACTTGGAGTCCTGGTCTGCCGACAGTGATGGAAAAACCAAGTCGTGGTACTCGATTCCGAACGCCGCATGGGCGCTAGCTGTCGTCGCATTGATCGTTGTCGGCGCAGCGGGCTTCTTCGCTGGCTCGCGTTCGGCTAGCTTCAACGGCGTGAGCACCGTCAACATGGCGGGCGTTGCACCAGGCAAGGGGGAAATTGCGCCTGTACCTGGCCCGAATGGCTCTTTCGACGCCAGCATCTACGGCCCAAAGGCGGGAGCGCAGCTGAAGTCCCCGGAGGATATGGACAATGTCCACCGCCGCAATGAAAATGATCCTTTTGCTCTCGGTGCAGTGGATGCGCCGGTCGTAATCTCAATCTACTCGGACTTCGAATGCCCGTTCTGCGCGAAGTTCGCAAACGAAACCGAGTCTGCCCTCGTGGAAAAGTACGTCAATGAGGGACTGGTCCGCCTGGAGTGGAACGATATGGCCATCAATGGTGAGAAGGCCATCAAGGACGCTGAGGCCGGCCGTGCCGCGGCAGCTCAGGGCAAGTTCTGGGAGTTCTCCCGTGCGCTGTTTAAGAAGGCCGGCGAAAAGGGCCAGGGCCACCCGGAGTTCACTGAAAAGGAACTGATTGCCGTCGCTCGTGAGGCCGGTGTGCCGGACATGAAGCGCTTTGAAAAGGAGCTTAAGGACGGCAAGTGGACCGAGGCGGTCGAGAATGCCACCCAGTTCGGTTCCATGCTGGGCATTTCCGGTACTCCGGGCTTCCTCGTTGGTACTCAGTTCGTCTCGGGCGCACAGCCTCTCGACGTGTTCGAGGACAATATCGAGCTGGCTCTCATCCACGCCAAGCGCGCGGAGGAAGCTGGCAAGTAACCTGGCTGACTCACGGCTAACCTACGCGGACGACTGCGCGAAGCCGCCCGCGTAAGCTGCGCTAGCCCTGATTCCGGAAGTACTCCACAGTACGAGCAACACCTTCCTGAATACTCATAGCTGGCTCCCAGCCGAGTACCTCACGCGCCCGCGTGGGATCCAACGCCGACCGCGCCACATCACCAGTGCGCGGCGGTGCAAACTCTGGATTATCCTCGGCATCCGCAGCCTGCGCCACCAACGAGTGCAGCTGCCGATCCGAGGTTTCTACGCCGGTGCCAATATTAAAGCGCATTCCACCACCGACCTCGCCGGATGCGCGGTAGAAAGCATCCACCACATCGTCGACATAGACATAGTCGCGGGTATTTCCTCCGTCACCGAATACCTTGGTTGGCTCTCCCGCCAGCAGTCGCTGGGCGAAAATAGCAACCACACCGGCCTCGCCGTGCGGATCCTGCCGCGGGCCGTACACATTCGCCGGCGCGATGTGCGAGCATTCGAGCCCGTAAAGATTGCGGAACATATTCAAGTACAGTTCGCCCGTTGCCTTTGAGGCGGCATAGGGGCTCATCGGATTGACCGGCACGTTTTCCGTCACCGGAAGCTCCTCCGGCGTGCCGTAGATGGAACCGCCCGAAGATGTAAACACAACCTTGCGGACACCGTGCTTTCGGGCCGCATCGGCAAGTTTGATTGTGCCAATGATGTTCAGCGTCGCATCTCGCACCGGGTCGGCCACGGAAATCCGAACATCAATCTGCGCTGCGAGGTGGAAAATAACCTCCGGGCCGCTTTGCTCGAGCAGCTCGTCCCAGTCCACCTCCAGCACATCGGCGGTTATGAACTCAAAGTCGTCGTTAAGCGATGCCTGCTGGAGGTTTTCCAGCTTTCCGTGGGAGAGATCGTCCAGCGCCGTGACCGCGTACCCTTCAGCCAGTAGCCGGTCAACCAGCGTCGAACCGATAAATCCCGCACCACCCGTCACCAGCGCGCGCGGTTTCGCGCTTGCCGACGATTCTGTCATCGCGGTGACCGGTGATTCGTTCTTGTGCTTCTCCATAGGAAGAACTATAGGCGCTTAGTAAGGAAAACCGCTTATACGTGTGCCAACCTCACATTGACGGGGTTGATTAGTCTTCCGAGGAATGCGAGATTACTCAGCGCGCTGTGGCAGGTTGACAGTGGAATTGAAGAAAATAACCAAGCCCATCAAGATGGCGATGACCATACCGCCACCGAGCATGACCGGGTAGGTCATCCAGGAGATGGACTCGGAGAGCTTGGTCAGAATTGCCGGGAATGCGAAGCCGACGTAGGTCAGGCAGTAGAAGATACCGGTCAGACCAGCCATATCGCGTGGGCCAGCGATGCGCTGTACCTCGTTGAGGCCGGTAAACATGGACAGACCGTAGCCGGCGCCCAACACCAGCGCTGCAATGAACGCCGTCACTGCGGTGGGGTTGGCGGACATCCATGCGGCCATTCCCATGCCGATAACCACGATGCCAATTGCGATTAGCGAACCGCGGGCGTTGTGCTCGGTCACAAAGCGTGGACCAATCTGCTGAATACCGAAACCGCAGAGTAGCGCGAACAGTGTGACCATCGCGGAGTAGAACACTGGCTGGGAGACGTGGTCCTGCAGCAACGACGGAATGATTGCGTAGGCAACACCGGCTGCACCGAAGACCCACGGCGCTCCCATCGCGGCGACGAGCAGGAAGCGACGGTTAGTTACCGAAGGGGTACGCAGGGACTCCCAGACGCTTTCGTGCGGGGCGTTGCTGCCGCCCAGGTGCGGAGACTGGCGGGTCTCCGGCACAGCCACCAGACCGAAGATTGTCGGGATAGAAATCAGGATGTGGATGATATAAGCCAACTGCCCCGGCAGCGGTGCGAACTGCGCTAGCGTGCCGGCAATTCCCGCACCCAGACCAAAGCCCAAGGTCAGCGCCATGGACTGACGCTTCGCGCCTGAGGTTGACTTGGCCTTGGGGTCAAAGCGCGAATCAGAGAGCTCCTTTACCCACGAGCCGCCCACGGCCATGACAATGCCGACTGCCAAGCCAGAGATAAAGCGACCGGTAAGGATAAGCGGGGCGGTAGTCTCGCCCAACGCAATAAGAGTCGACCCCAAAATCGAGAGAACCGGCGCGGCGAGCATCACCGGCTTACGGCCGATACGGTCCGAGATTGGGCCGGAAATCAGCAGTGCCGGCGCGATACCGAGGGCGTAGACCAGCAATAGAAGGTCAATAAACACCGGCGCCAGGTCGGCATTTTCGCGGTACATCACCATCAGCGGCGTGAATTCGTTGCCACCCCACGCGACGGCGAAAACTGCAATTGCGGCAAGCAACCACAACGGCGTGCCCTTATTGGATTTGGCCCTGCCGTGAGGTACCTCATTTTCATTGCCGTTAGTTCCTGCGTGAGAAGACATGTCGTTTACTTTACGACGGTCCCCAGCGCCTTACGCACAATGGTGCAGATTTAAGCCACCGGAGCTAACCACAAGAGGTGTGCCGAGATAGTTGAGCAGGCGGGGCGGGGCAACTGAGTCGGTTAGTGCTGTGGCGGCTAGTGGAGTGGTGGCTAATGCGGTGGCGTGCCCAGTTTGGTCACCTCGGGTTGGTCTCGGCACAAATGCCCCTGAAACCTGGGGCTCACACCCCCGTCTCGGGGTGGCATGTTGCCGACCTTGCATCCCCGCCCCATCCGGGGGCAATGACCTTTTCGACACTACATCGTTATTGTTCCGTTACTTCTTTCGTATCTTGCGTCACTTTCGCCACACTATTCACACAATTTCTGATTATATAATTACAAATTAGTTCAATGTGGGGGTAGCCGAACAGCCATAAAACGCAGATTTCACCTATTTAAGACTGTCTCACACACGAACGGCCCTCAGCTCGCGCACATCAGGCCGGAAACGGCCCGTCGTTAAGTAGCATCCATTCCACACCCTTTACATACCCCCGATTCCACCTTTTTCAGACATCTAGAAAATGAATTCGGTCACAAACAAAGGAAATCTACCGCCATTCACCAACCCCCATTACCCCCGTTGCCCACTTTTTGTCATCGCTCGCTGAAGTTCAAACGCTGGTCGCTACCGGTCTGGCTGTGTAAGAATTCGACACCGTCAAACAATCTGTCCATTCCCCAAACGCTGGCTGAGAAAAACCTGGGGCGATTTCTGCACGACCGCTGAGATCGCCAAGGTCCTCGATGGCCGTGCGGACGGGTATGTAAAGAAAGTCTTGTTATTTATGACTACTTCGATCATCGCGAATGATCCCAAGCAGCGCCGCAAGGTGCTCACGGGAACTCTCGTGGGTACGACCATCGAGTTTTATGACTTCCTGATTTACGCTCAGGCCGCAGCTATCGTGCTCGCTCCGCACTTCATCGAGCCGGCTGCGAAGTCGAACCCACAGGTCGCTCAGGTGCTCGCCTGGGCAACCCTGGGTATTTCCTTCCTCTTCCGCCCGCTTGGCGCTATCGTCGCCGGCCATATCGGTGACCGCTACGGCCGCAAGATGATTCTGGTCTTCACCCTCATCGGCATGGGTGCAGCTACTTTCTGTATCGGTCTGCTGCCGACTTATGAGTCAATCGGCATCGCTGCACCTATCCTGCTGGTCCTGCTCCGTATCTTCCAGGGCCTTTCCGCGGGTGGCGAATGGGGCGGTGCGGCCCTGATGTCCGTGGAGTACGCACCGAAGGAAAAGCGCGGTATCTACGGCGCATTCCCGCAGGCCGGTGTTCCCCTGGGTCTGACCCTGGCTACCGGCACCATGCTGATTGTTATGGCTATCATCGGCGAGGAAGCCTACATGGACTGGGGTTGGCGTGTGCCATTCTTGCTGTCCTTCATCCTGGTTCTGATTGGTTACATGATTCGTCGCACCGTCGATGAGTCCCCGGTCTTCCAGGCTATGCAGGCTGAGTCTGCTGAGCGCTCCGCTCCGCTGCCGGAGCTCTTCCGCAACCACTGGGGCAAGGTTATCCAGGGCGCCCTGATCTTCGCTGCTCAGCAGGCCACCGGTTACCTCGTGATCGCATTCTTCGGCGCTTACGCACAGAAGACACTGGGCTACCCCGCAACCGTCGCTTGGACAGGCACTCTCGTCGCCGGTATCTGCTGGACCATCTTCATGTTCATGGCCGGCGCTTGGTCCGACCGTATCGGCCGCGCAAAGACCTTCATCATCGGCTACGTCCTAATCATGATTTGGGAAGCCGTCATGTGGAGCCTCCTGGATAAGGGCCCGTTCCTCTACGTCATGACCGTCGCAGTCCTCACTCTGCCGCTGGCACTGACCTTCGGCCCGCAGCCGGCCATGTACTCCGAGATGTTCCCGGCTGAGGTTCGCTACTCCGGCGCTTCCATCGCTTACGCCATCGGCGCTGTCCTGGGTGGTGCATTCGCACCGATGATTGCCCAGATGATCATGGACGCCACCGGTAACCCGTTCTACATCTCCATCTACCTGATGGCCATGGCTATCCCGGCACTGATTGCCCTGTTCCTGCTGCCGAAGGGTCTTGAAGACCGAGACCTCATCGAGCACCCGGAAACTAACCTCGACGAAGTTAAGTCGCGCGTCTAGTTCCCACAGCTAGGGGGTCTGCCCCACCGAGGGTCTGATTACGCGAGCCGTCGTCAAGCACTGCACAACGCAGTATTTGCTTGACGACGGCTTTTGCGTTTCCGCCTTCGTTCTATCCCGGTAGCTTGTTTCCGACCCGTGGTCCCGATTTCCTCATGAGTTTCTCAGTCGAAAGCGACTGACAAGCCCCAGATATCCCATTAACGTTGGGTTATGGCACAGAATTCTTCCAGCTCCACGCGAATCCCCCGCCGGCGCTCGACCGACGCTCCGAAGACACTCCCCTCCCGTCCGGAACCGGAAGTGGCACGCGCACTGCAAAAGGTCCTGGACGGCTATTTCCCCGAGGCGCGCGCTGATGTCCGCGCCCTTTTAGAAGACCCCACCCTGCGGCCCACCTCTGGGCTGACCGTGGAGGAGGCCAGGCAGCACACCACCGAGGCGTTGTCCAAGGTGCTTAAGACCGGCATGCCCTATGGTGCTTTCCGCACTGACCAGGGCGGCACAGGAGATACCGGTGGCACTCTCACCGGGATTGAAATGCTTGGCCACACCGACTTGTCGTTGATGGTGAAGTCCGGAGTGCAGTGGGGCCTTTTCGGCGGCGCTGTCAGCAACTTGGGAACTGAGCGTCACGGCGAGTTGGTGCGTGACCTCATTGAGCTGCGGGCTCTCGGCTGCTTTGCGATGACCGAGCGTGGCCACGGCTCGGACGTGCAATCACTCGAAACCACGGCGCACTACGACCCCGAGACGGAAGAATTCATCCTCAATTCCCCTACGGCTTCCTCTGAGAAGTGGTTTTTGGGCAATGCCGCGCGCGATGGGCGCTGGGCTGCGGTCTTTTGCCAGCTCTACACACCAGGGCAGGAAGAATCCCATGGTGTGCACTGCATTGTCGCTCGAATCCGCAATGATGATGGTTCGCCTGTCGACGGAGTTGCTATCGGCGACCACGGCACCAAGGGCGGCCTCTTGGGCGTGGACAACGGCACTCTCATGTTCGATCATTACCGCGTGCCGCGGGAGAACCTGCTTAACCGTTTTGCAGATGTCTCGGCCGCTGGCGAGTACAGCAGCGATATTGACAGCCCCAATGCACGGTTTTTCACAATGCTCGGTGCCCTCGTGCGCGGCCGCGTGACAGTCGGTGCAGCCGCTGGTGCGGCAACCCGCACCGCATTGACCATCGGCACCAAGTACGCACACTTGCGGCGCCAATTTGCTCCCGACGATTCGCTACCGGAAAAGAAGCTCATTGAGCACCGCCAACACCGAATCCGACTACTCCCCCGCATTGCGCGTTCGTACGGTCTGCAATTTGCCACCAACCTGCTAATCAAGCGGATTCACGACCTCGAAGCGGAGGGGCTGGACCGTGCGAATCTAACCCCGGAGCAGGCTCGCGATTTGCGTGAAGTGGAGGCGCATGCCGCCGCATTGAAGGTCGCCAACACCGCACATGCCACCGACGCCATCCAGGAGATGCGTGAGGCCACCGGTGGAGCCGGTTACATGGCAGAGAACCTGTTGACCATTCTCAAAGAAGACTCTGACGTATTCACCACTTTTGAGGGCGACAACGTGGTGATGTTGCAGCTGGTCACCAAGGAACTCTTGGGCGGTTTTGCCCGGGAGGTGCAGAGTTTTTCCAACCTGGAGATGGTGCGCTTTGGCCTCGACAATTTCAGTGGCATATTGCGCCGTCGCACCGGTGCAGATGCCGTCGTCCAGAACCTCTTGGATGCGCTGACTGACGCTGATGAGTCCTCGCTCTTTGACCCCGCCAGCCAGATGCAGCTACTTATCGAGCGCGAGAACCGACTTCTCAAGTCCCTTGCTCGCAGGCTGCGCCCGGCGCGGAAACTGCCTGTTGAAAAGGCCGCGGAGCTGGTGGACAAGGTCCAGGACCACATGATTTCCTGCGCGTGGGCGCATATCGATCGCATGATCCTGGAAGCGTTCTTCGAAGCCGAATCCACGATCACAGACGAGCGCTCTCAAGAAGTGCTCGAGCAGGTTCGTGATGTGTTCTTCCTGTCGGTTGTCTGCGATAACGCCGGCTGGTTCTTGGAGCAGTCACTGCTCACCGGTACTCGCACCAAGGGCGCGCGAGCGGGCTTGGCCGATCTGGTTGATTCCCTTGGCCCCTGGTCTGAGGTACTTGTCGATGCCTTTGGTGTCCCCAGCACCATGCTGGATATCCCCATGATGGAGCCTTACGAAGCGATGACGCCGAAGGCTAAGGCCAACCCGGCTAGTTAGCAGGTTGGCTACTGCGCCAGGAAACCTTCCAGCCCAGCCACAGTGGCCTCTGCCAAGCGCTGACGGCCTTCGCTGGAAGTCAAGAGGGCAATGTCGCTGCTATCGCGCATGTTGCCGTATTCGACCAGTGCCTTTGGCTTCGTCGATAGGTTGAGTCCAGTGAGGTCTGCGCGCGGATTCAGCCCCTCGCTGCCGAGATAGTTAGACGGCGCAAAACCTGCGGCAACAAAGGCATCGCGCAGGGCGGTTGCCAGCGCGGTAGATCCCTGCTCGTCATTATTAGCGAGCGGCTGAGAAATCGCCGACACATGGAATCCGCGGTTGCCCTCTCCAGCGCCGTCAGCGTGGAGGCTCACCACAGCATCGGCGTTGGAGGCATTTTCCTTCTCTGCACGGGCATCGATGCAATCTGCACGACCGGTGTCATCCTCGCGGCTGAGCAGCACCTGGGCACCGCACTGTTCGAGCAGCTGCTTGATTTCCTGCGCCATCAGCCAATTGAACTCGTGCTCCGGAAAGCCGTCATTGGAAGCGGTGCCGGAGGTATTACATGGCTTCTGGCCACCGCGGCCGTCAGTGACCATCAGGTCAGCAGGTGGTGGGGTGCCGGCGTGCCCCGGGTCGAGGTAGATGACCTTGCCGGCTACAGCGCTGGAGCCGTCGGCACGCGAAGTAGCGCGATTAGCTTGCTGTTGTGGCGCGTCGCCCGGAGCGACTGCGTCGGGGTTAGCAGAATCAGGCATTGCAAACTCCTCATTCGGCGGAGTGGGGTTCGGCATCTGCATGGCCTCTTCTTCAGCTGCCAAGGACGTTTGAGTTTCCGCCGAGGCAGCTTGCTGAGCGCTTCCTGCTCTGGAAGCCTCCGTGTCGATGGTGCAGGCCACAAGACCGGCAGGCATGATTGCCGCGGCCGCCAAAACCACAGCTAGTCGTCCCGCTGATGGTCGCACTACTAATCGCTGGTGTCCGGGCTGTCGCATCGTGCGTTCTCCTAGTATCTGCGTACCTGCCATGTGCTGAGTAACAGTAGCAAACACTCGATTGAGAGTCCCCGGCTCCGAGATTTCCGCCCCCATTCGTTTCGGGGAATCACCGCACGTCGGCTTGCCGCCGGATTCGCTCTCCTCATGTTTGACCGATCCAAAAAATAAAAAACGGGACCCTTTTCCAAGGATCCCGTTTTAAAACCGAGCCGCCTGCGAGAATCGAACTCGCGACCTTCTCATTACGAGTGAGACGCTCTACCGACTGAGCTAAGGCGGCACGCACATTGCGCCGAGCTTTCAAGCAAGCAGAAATAACCCTGCACAAAATGTACAAGCGGTAATACTACTGCACTGCCCCCATCGCTACCAAAATGGGGCCTGCAGTCCGCTGAATTGGGCATAGCTGCTGGCTTACCTGCGACCAACCTGCCCTGCGATCTGCAATTTAGCCATCAATTCATCCATCAGGACCGTCAGCTTCACTGCAGTCACGAGCATGCCGCGCACCTCGGTGACAGCATCGATGGAGGCCAATATCGCCTCTGGCGGAAGGCGTCGGGCTAGCTCCGTCGCCGTCCGCCGGCGGTCCGGATTAATGAGATAGACGGAGCCATCCCCAAACTCGGAATCAGCGCCAGAATCTGAAACAGAAGCGCCAGAAGCCGACCCAGCACGTTCCGCCCCAAACGCCAGCACCAGGGCGTCACGGTAAAGCCCCATAATGTCGGTCAACGACAGGTCAATCAGATCTGACTCCGCGCGCCTGCGCCGCCGCTTCTGATTATCCTCCAGCTCCTTGATCACGCCCTTAGAGCCGCGCAGCGCCGCCTGTGCACCCTTGCCAGACGCACCTACACCCAACGAGCGCTCGAGATTCTCCAGCTCCTCAGCCTCTAGCGGCTCCATCCGCCGCTTCACCTCGCCAGCCACTTCGTTGGCTAACTCTCGCGCCGCCAAATACGACTTCGCCGGGTCGAACACGGCCTCCACGAAATCCAGGGCCTTGCCCCGCCAGGCACGCGAGCCCTCATCGGAGACAAAGCCACGCGCACGCCCAATGTGACCGTTGGACACCGTCGCGGCCCAGACCGCTTGCTCGTCGGTAAGCTCTGGCCGCTCTGCGCGCAGGAGGTTTGTAACGTCGTCGATATGCGGCGTCGGCACATAGACGTGGCGGCAGCGCGAACGGAGCGTAACGGAGAAATCCTCCGCGTTCGTCGTTGGTGCGCACATGATGATGACGGTGCGCAGCGGCGGTTCTTCCACCACCTTGAGCAGCGCATTTGAGGCGGATTCGTTGAGACGGTCGGCATCTTCGATGATCAGCACGCGACAATCCGCCGTTGTGGGCATCTTGTAGGCCCAGGGCCGCAGCTCGTCCCTCACCGTCGCCACGGAAATGATGGTGCCCTCCGGGCGCACAATCTTGATATCGCCATGCGTTCCCGCCAGCGCCGTCCGGCAGCCCTCGCACTCGCCACATCCGGGGTTGTCATGCCGCGTGCACAGCAGCGCCGCCGCAAACGCCGTCGCCGTCACCGACCGCCCCGACCCCGCAGGTCCCGTGAACAGCCAGGCGTGCGTCATGTCCGAGTCGCGTGGCACATCGCTTAACGACGACCCCGCGTCCCCACCTTCCGGCGAAACCTCCACCCCATCGCCTGCCAGCGGTTGACCATTGGCAAAGCGATAATGCGCAGCGCGCACAGCAGCCTGCAGCCGCTGGCGAACCCCACCGGTTTCGGGCATACGAGAAAACACGCTGCGCTCTGTCATCGGCTCTGTCATGGCCACAACTCTAGCGCGCCCCACGAGACTCTTGTGAGGTAACTACTCCCTGCAATCCGGGGTTGCCACTAAGGTAGTAATCATGCAACGGCTCTGGCGAAATCTGAAATGGCTAAGCGGGACAATGTGGCCTGCTTATGCCTCATTTATCTTCGTCTGCAACCTTGTCGGAGCCATGATTGTCGGCTTGTTCCTCGGCATGCTGTTGCCACTGAACCAAGAAACTCACCTGCCGCGGTTGGCCAATGGGGTCATCTATGCCCTGGCTGGTTACCTGGTTCTGGCAATTATTGCGGGAATCGGCACTACTTGGATCCTGTTCAAGCCGTTGTTGAAATGGCAGCGTCATCCGGATATGCACGATCCGCGGCGGGTACGATATCTGGTCATGCGCGTGCCTGTCTATCAGGCACTTTTGGGTACCGTCATCTGGTCTTTGGGCGTGATTGTCTTCAGCGCGGTCGCGTTCACCTATGACAGCAAGATTGGCATGATGGTGCTGCTCACCTCGGTACTCGGTGGCGCCATGGTGGCGCTGTTGACCTATCTGATTGCGGAGCGCATGGTGCGTCCGGTCGCTGTGGAGGCGCTGGCGCGTCGGGCTCCGGATTCCTCGCTGGAGCCACCGATTGGTCACCGCCTGCGCCAGACATGGGTGTTGACCAGCGGTGTTCCAGTGGTGGCAATCCTGCTTGTGCTGCTCGGTCAGCGCCGTGGCATGTTTACAGATGATGCGGCGGATCTCCTGCCTACGATTACCGCGTTGGCAGTTTTGGCACTCATCACGGGCTATTTCGGCACGATGCTGGCCAGCATGTCCATCGTCGACCCGATTCGGGATCTCACGGGCGCAATTAACAAGGTCCGCCAGGGCCAGGTGGAAACGCGCGTGCCTATTTACGACGGCTCCGAGATGGGTGTCCTCCAAGCGGGCTTCAACGAAATGATGCGCGGCCTGCAGGAGCGTCAGCGGGTGCGTGACCTCTTCGGCCGCTACGTCGGCTCTGAAGTCGCTCGTAAGGCCCTGGAAGAAAAGCCGACTCTAGGCGGCGAGAATCGCCTCGTCGCAGTGCTATTCGTGGACGTGATTGGTTCAACCAACTTCGCGGAGAAGAACTCGCCAGAGGTCGTTGTCCGTGAACTCAATGCCTTCTTCGACCACGTTGTTGACTGCGTACACCGCAATAAGGGCATTATCAACAAGTTCCAGGGTGACGCGGCTCTGGCTGTCTTCGGCGCTCCCCTGCCCCTCGACGACACTGCTGGTCACGCTCTCACCGCAGCCCGTGAACTGCGCGAGGAACTGCTCGACCTCCAGCTCACTGCCGGTATCGGCGTCTCCGCTGGCCACGTCGTTGCCGGCCACATCGGCGCCCGCGACCGCTTTGAGTACACGGTTATTGGTGACGCGGTTAACCAGGCTGCCCGTCTGACTGAGCTGGCTAAGGACACCCCGGGCCGCGTGCTCGCCACGGCTTCCACTATCCGCCTGGCCAACGAGGACGAGCAGGCTCGCTGGACCACCCTGAAGTCTGTGGAGTTGCGCGGCCGCACGCACATGACACAGCTGGCGCGACCGGTGCGTCCGACGCTTGCCGACGAGGCCTAGGGAGCAGCGGACTCGTTGGTCTCGCTGTGCTCATGCTGTGCCCGTTGGACGCCTAACATCCCTAGACTTCTCAGACGGCGAGCACACTTACTCCACCGAGAATAAATCCCCTGGCTGGCAGTCCAGGGCTTCACACAACATAGTGAGCGTCGTGAAGCGCACGGCTTTCGCCCTGTTGTTTTTGAGCACTGAGAGGTTGACCGGTGTGACCCCGACCCGTTCGGAAAGGGCTGCGAGCGTCATACCGCGGCTTTCCAGTAGCTCATCCAAGTGGCACACAACCTTCGCCATTTAAATGAGCCCTTCCTGGTCTTCCTGCATTCGCGCGGCTCGGAACAACATAACTCCGAGAGTGGAGATGACCATCATAAGAACAAACCATATTCCTAGATGCTGATAGAAATCGGCATGGTCGCGCTGGAACCACGTGCTCAGATTCAGGTCACCCGCGACCCAGTTTTCGCCCATAAGTTGCAGGAAGCCACTTGCCGGATAGATCACTGCCAGCCAGGAGATAGCCATAACGCGTCGCGCAGTCTTAACCGTAAAGAACTCGCCCTTCAGGTACGAGAGTGAGAACAACACGCAGAGCACGGCAATCGCGGCGACGATAGCGCATCGAACAACAGTCGCGGCAATAAACAAGAAGAGGGCTCCACCACTCATAACCTCGATAGGAACCCCTTTGTCACTTCCCAGGACTTCAGGCAGGAGCAGGGTCAGATCGCTGGGGAACTGTTGGTGAAGAACCGGGCGGCGGAGCTGGAGCAAGATGTACGCCAGCGCAAGCACTCCGACAAAAAGGCCCGCGATTACATCCCGTCGTTCCTTAGTTTGATTGACATATGGGTCATTTGGCTTCTTGGCCTGGGGAGATGTCATAGCTAGTTTCCTTGCTGCACCGTCATTGGCGCGGTTAGTGAGATTATTCTGCGGGCAGACTGGGTCCGCCACCCAACTCCAACACATCGTTATTCGATGTATCGATTTTCGATACTATATCGCTTTTCGATATACCGCAAGGTTCCTGCAACAATCGCCATCCGCCGCCAACCTGCACACCCCCGACAGTTCCTTTACGTTGGAGGAATGACTGACAACCGCCCCAGTTCTAGCACCAGCCCCAGACCTCGCATGCTCGTCCCCGATGCCGCTCGCGGATTCGCTCTCCTCGGCATCGCAATCGCGAACATTGCCACTGCCTGGCTGGTTGCAGATCCCGAACTGCCCGCAGCATTCTTCGGAGGCGTCATAAACGACAGCATCGCAGACAAGGCCACCGTACTGTTTACCGCTGTGACCGCACATAGCCGCGGACTGCCGATGTTCGCAACGCTGCTCGGCTTCGGTGTCGGACTCATTGTCCGCAGTTTGGCCAGGAGGAACTTTCCACGGTCGCGGGCGCGGGTGGTCGTCGTAAAGCGTTATGCGTTCCTGGGGCTGTTCGGCGTTGCGCACATGCTGTTTCTGTTCTTTGGCGACATCATGTTTCTCTATGGCATCTGCGGCATCATCCTCGGGCTACTTATGGGCCTCAGCAACAAGGTGCTGACGATTCTCGCGTGGATTGCGCTGACGATCAACGCTGCACTGAGCCTGCTGTTTTTGGGATTCGTAATTGCGATGCCCGACGCCGAGTTCGTCGGCTCCGACATGAGCCAGTTCGTCAACGGCGGTGCGATTGAAACAAGTTACCTGGATATGCTCGCCGCGAATCTGCAGGTCCTGACAATGAGCATCACTACCCTGCCGCTGCAGCTGTTCCTCTACCTGCCGGTGATGATGATTGGCTTCGTGTGGGCTCGCAAGGGCGTGCTTGACGACGTTGACGCGCACCGCCCCCTGCTTATTCGGTGGCTCGTGGTGGCTGTGGTCGTGGCTTTCGGTATCGGCATCCCTATGGGGTTGGCAGCGATTGGTGTTCTTCCAGCCGGACAGCACATGGCCTTCTTGGTAATTAATAACTTTGCCGGAGTGTTCGCCGGTCCTGGCATCCTAGCCGGGCTGGCGTTAGCACTGCAGCCGCTCCAACGACGCCTGAACGAGGGCGCCGCTGTACCTGGTTGGCTGGTGCCGATTGTGGCGCTCGGCAAGCGTTCGATGACGGGCTACCTGATGCAGTCGGTGATCTTCTTTGCGCTGGTGTACCCGTTTATGCTGGACATCCCGCGCGACATGGGCGCGTTCGTGCAAACTCTCATTGCTGTGAGCGTCTGGTTGGTGACATTGTTCGCCGCGTGGGCGATGGAGCGTCGCGGCATGCAGGGTCCGTTTGAGAAGGTACATCGCCGGCTGTCGTACGGGCCGACGATGCGAGCGGAGTTGGCCGGGGTCGGTGGCCCCAAACCGGCTCCGCAGGATGCGCCGGATGCGCCGGGTGCTGCGGGTGCGCCGGATGCGGCGGGCGCTTAAGACCTACTTGCCCTACTTGCCCCGGCGCGTCGCCTTCACCACGCGCTTGGTGGTGCGCTTGACTGCTTTCCTGGTGGTCTTCTTCGCAGCCTTCTTCGTGGTCTTGCGAGTCGACTTCTTCGCCGCCTTCTTTGTGCCACCATCGGCGGCTTCCTTCGCACGACGCTCAGACAGCAGTTCGCAGGCGCGGGCATCAGTCAGCGTCTCAGGGGTATCCCCCTTGCGCAACGAAGCATTGGTGACGCCATCGGTGACGTACGGGCCGAAACGGCCATCCTTCACCGACATCGGACGACCGGAGACATCGTTGTCGCCCAGCTGCTTCAGCGGCGGCTTCGCAGCAGCACGACCTCGGCGCTTCGGCTCAGCGTAGATACGACGCGCCTCGTCCAAAGTCACGGTGAAAATCTGCTCTTCGTTGGCCAACGAACGCGAGTCCGTGCCCTTCTTCAGGTACGGACCGTAACGGCCATTCTGAGCAGTAATAACCTCGTTATCGACCGGATCGACACCGACCTCACGCGGCAGGCTCATCAGCTTCAGAGCCTCTTCCAACGTGACAGTCGACGGCTCCATGGAGGAAAACAGCGAGGCCGTCTTCGGCTTCAGAGTTTCCTCGATGATTTCCGCGGTGCGCTTTTCCTTCTGCTTGGCAGCGGTCTTGGTTTCCCAGTTCTTCTTTCGCTTGCCCTCGGCAGCGCGCTGAGCGTCCTCTTCGGCGCGCTCAGCTGCGATGATCTCCTCAGCCTTGGCTACGACACCTTCGCGCTCTTCATCGGTGACCAGCTCGGTGACGTAGGGGCCGTAGCGGCCATCGCGAGCAACAATCATGCGACCATTGGCCGGGTTAATGCCCAGCTCACGACCACCCTGCGGCATGGCCAGCAGCTTCTCGGCGGCGGCCAGATCCAGCTCGTCCGGAGTCATGGCCTCCGGGATGTTGGCGCGCTGCACCTCGTCGGCACCGTTGTCACCGGCACCCGGGCGAGTGCGCTCCAGGTACGGTCCATAGCGGCCAACGCGAACGATGATCGGGTTGCCCTCGGCATCGTCGAAGAGGTGGAGCGAATTGACCTTCCGAGCATCAATCGATTCCAAGTTCACGTCGATGATGTTCTTCAGACCACCGTGGGTCGCAATGGCGTCGGCTCCCTTGTGGCGGTGATCCTTGTCATCACCGAAGTAGAAACCGGTCAGCCAGGTCGTGCGATCCTTGTTGCCCGCGGCAATGCCGTCGAGCTCATCCTCCAGCTCGGAGGTGAAGTCGTAGTTGACCAAATCGGAGAATGCTTCCTCCATCAGCCCCACCACGGCAAAGGCCACCCACGAGGGCACCAGAGCGTTGCCGCGGGAGTAGACGTAGCCGCGATCCTGAATGGTCTTGATAATCGACGCGTATGTCGACGGACGACCAATTCCCAGGTCCTCCATCTTCTTCACCAAGCTGGCCTCGGTGAAGCGCGCAGGCGGGTTGGTGGAGTGGCTGTCGGCACTGAAGTCCGTGGCCGTCAGGCCCTGGCCTTCCGTCAACTGTGGCAGACGCTTCTCAGCGTTGTCGGCGACCTTACGGCCGTCGGAAAGCGCGGAGACCTCGACGTATGCCTTGAGGAAGCCCGGGAAGCGAATCGTTCGTCCGGTGGAGGCGAACTCGACGGCGTGCGTGTCGGTGGCGCCAGCGATGGTGACCTTCATGGACGTGCCGCGTGCGTCGGCCATCTGCGAGGCGACGGTACGCTGCCAAATCAGTTCGTAGAGCTTGAATTCCTCAGCATCCAGCGATCCCGCCAGCTGCCCCGGCGTTGCGAATGTCTCGCCAGCCGGACGAATTGCCTCGTGCGCTTCCTGCGAGTTCTTCACCTTGCGCGAGTACTGGCGCGGCGCATCGGCGACGTACTCCGAGCCGTAGAGCTCCAGCGCCTGCTTACGCGCGGCGTCGATACCGGCCTTGGACAGCGTCGTGGAGTCGGTACGCATGTAGGTAATGTGACCGTTTTCGTACAGACGCTGCGCCACACGCATCGTGCGCTCAGAGGTGTAATGCAGCTTGCGGCCCGCCTCCTGCTGCAGCGTAGAAGTCATGAACGGCGGGTACGGGCGGCGCGTGTACGGCTTCTCCTCCACCGACGCGACCTTGAGCTCAGAGCCCACGAGGTCCGCCGCCAGGGTTTCGGCGAGCTGCTTATCGACGACCCGGATGCCATCGGACTTCTTCAGCTGGCCACGGTCATCGAAGTCTCGGCCCTGCGCTACGCGCTGACCATCAACGCTGGTCAGGGTTGCAACGAATTCCTTCGGCTGGTTGGCGTCAGCAGAAGTCGAGCCGGTGTCCAGAGTGGCGGCGACATCCCAGTACTCAGCGGAGATAAACGCCATGCGCTCGCGCTCACGCTCGACGATGACACGCGTTGCCACCGACTGCACACGGCCTGCCGACAGGCGCGGCATGACCTTCTTCCACAGCACCGGGGAGACCTCGTAGCCGTAGAGACGGTCGAGGATACGGCGACCCTCCTGGGCGTCGACCAAGTTTTGGTCCAGCTCACGGGTGTTGGCGGCGGCTTCCAAGATGGCCTGCTTGGTGATCTCATGGAACACCATGCGACGCACCGGCACCTTGGGCTTCAGAACCTCCAGCAAGTGCCAGGCAATAGCCTCGCCCTCACGGTCGGGGTCAGTTGCGAGATAGAGTTCGTCGACCTCCTTGAGCTTGGCCTTCAGGTCGGCGACTTTCTTCTTCTTATCAGCGCTGACGACATATAACGGAGCGAATCCGTTGTCGACATTCACACCCAGACGAGCCCAGGGTTCCTTCTTGTAACGAGCCGGAACGTCGGCTGCGCCACGGGGCAAGTCGCGAATGTGGCCCACCGACGCCTCCACGATGTAATCATCGCCGAGATACGGCTGAATCTTGCGAGCTTTCGTCGCCGACTCGACAATTACAAGGCGCTTGAGGCCGTCTGAATTCGCCATAGAAGTTTTTCTATCCTGCAACGTTGAATGTTTTTGACTGTTTAGATTCTTGTTTTCGTTTAAATCTTGGGGTTCTTGGCCGGACTCTGGCTGGGCTTCAGCTGTGAGAGGCCCGCAATCGGTTCCAACCGGTTCCGATCAGTGCAAATCAGTTCCCGGCCGCGTTCTCCCCGGAAGATTATCTGGAAAGAATATGAAGAATATAAGGAATACCGTACACACAATCTAGTTTGTCGCGTGGATTCCTCAAGTATCGGGCGGATTTTGGGTGTGACTGAAGGGGCTGCTGTGGGGGATCCCCGGTGGCCGGCAGTTGCCGACCCGACGACTGCTGTGCGGCTGGCCATGATTATCCCAGTGGCTGTCAGTGGCTGGCCACGACAGGCCACAGCGGGCGCAGCCGCCGCAGCGGCCGCGTGATTGCGGGCTGCAAATGTGAAACTGTATGAGTTTATGACACTTTCAAGCCATTTTTCGGGCCATTTTTGTCATAAACGTAGTCAGTAACTCGGATTGACCCACTGCCCCCAGAAATGCAAAAATCCCACGCAGAAATTACTTTCCGCGTGGGAGAATCAAGGCTTACCCCATGAACACAACATGGGCCTTGAAAAGCCAAAAATTCCGCGAACCAAACTGAACAAACGCCCAGTTCACCCCGGAAACGGTTGACTTACAGAGGCTTCACGTCCAGAGCCTGCGGGCCCTTCTGGCCCTCACCAATCTCGAACTCGACTGCCTGGTTCTCTTCCAGCGTCTTGAAACCAGTGCCCTGAATCTCGGAGTAGTGAACGAACACGTCGTTGCCACCGTCAGCTGGGGCGATAAACCCGAAGCCCTTCTCCGAGTTGAACCACTTCACAGTACCCTGTGCCATTACAAAACTTCCCAACTTCAGGATTCGATAAAACAAGTATTCGCCACGCACGTCCGGTCACGCACGATGGGGTAAACACGGCCAGAACACCCTTTCCGCCTCGAGCGGGCTTTTGCCGGGTGCCCTTTGGCGGGCGATACACTCAAAAAGTCTGCCACGTTTGGGGCGCGAGCGCCGATTAGCAACAGCTTCTTGCCACCCCCGTAAACCCCGTGCTCGGGATCCGGAGAAACTGGGGTGTTGAGCAGCGGAAAAGTGGCTGGTAGGAAGCGTCGTCAAGCATGTGAAGTGCGCGTTTGCAGGAAAGGATGGTGTCGGTGGAGTCGTTTGGACGGGAGCTGCTGGGGCCGGTTATTCGTGCACATCCGCGGGCGACGGTGACGCACATTGCGGATCTTCCTGCGCGCGCTGGCGTGACCGCACCTTGGCCTGAGTGGGTGCCGGATTGGCTGAAAGAAGTGCTGGTAGATCGCGGAATTGAGAACCTGTGGACTCATCAGGCAGCAACCGCGAACCTCGCCCGCGAGGGCGTGCACTGTGTCGTCGCGACGGGCACGGCGTCGGGCAAATCGCTCGGTTACCTGCTGCCCGTGCTCACAGAACTATCGGCCACCCCCGCGGCCACCGCGCTGTACCTCTCCCCGACCAAGGCGCTGGGCGCCGATCAGTTGGACACGGCTCGTGCGATGGCACCGGCGTCGCTGAGCTCGCTGATTTCGCTTTACGACGGCGACACCCCGCAAGACGCCCGGCGCGCCATCCGCGACCACACCCGTTGGGTGTTTACCAACCCCGATATGCTGCATGTTTCGGTCCTCGGCAATCATGTTCGGTGGACGCGGATGCTGCGCAACCTGCGCTATATCGTCGTCGACGAATGCCATGCCTATCGAGGCGTATTCGGCGCCAACGTCTCCCAAATTCTACGTCGCCTCCTGCGGCTGTCCCGGGAATATGGTGCCTCGCCGACCGTGATTTTCGCCTCTGCGACTACCAACGACCCTGCTGACCAGGCTCGTCGCCTCATCGGCGAGCCTGTCGAGGCCATCACCGAAGACGGCGCCCCGGTCGGCGAGCGAACGATCGCCCTGTGGGAACCCGGCCTGCTCCCCGACCTCCAAGGCGAGAACGGCGCACCCGTGCGCCGCCCCGCCCCGACCGAGGCCGCGGATATCATGGCCGACCTGCTTGTCGAGGGCGCCCGCACCCTGACCTTCACCCGTTCGCGAAGCAGTGCTGAGAAGGTAGCGCTCGGCGTGCGTGAGCGCCTGGAGAAGCGCCACCGCAGCGATATCGCCGAGCGCATCGAGTCTTACCGCGCCGGCTACCTGGCCGAAGAGCGCCGCGACATCGAGCGCATGCTCGATGACGGCACCCTGCTAGGTGTGGCCACCACCAATGCATTGGAGCTGGGCATTGACGTCGGTGGCCTCGACGCGGTGGTGCAGGCCGGTTTCCCGGGCACGGTCGCTTCATTCTGGCAGCAGGCCGGCCGCGCGGGTCGTCGTGGCCAGGGCGCGCTGGTGGTGCTGGTGGCTCGTGATGACCCCATGGACACGTACTTGGTCCACAACCCGTCCGCACTGCTGGGCAGGCCGGTGGAAAAGACCGTCTTCGATCCCCGCAACCCACATGTGGTGTGGTCACACCTCTACTGCGCGGCTGTGGAGAAACCCGTCACCACCAGCCAGCTTCAAGCGTGGGGAACCATGCCCGTAGCCGAAGACATGGTGGCCGCAGGCTGGTTGCGCAAGCGCACCTGGGAAGGACAAGAACCTGTCTACTACCCGACCGACCGCGATGAGGGACCGCGCATTGCCACTGCCCACGATGCCGTGAACGTCCGTGGCGGCGATGGTCAGGAAGTGGCTATCGTCGACCAGACCGATGGTCGCCTGCTTGGCACCATCGATCTTGGCCGTGCGATGCAGCAGGTTCACGACGGTGCCGTCTACTTGCACCGCGGCGAGTCCTACCTTGTCGACCAGCTGGACTTCGACAGCCTCGTCGCCCTGGTCCACCCCGAGCAGCCGCGCTATTCCACCAGCTCGCGCATGGACACCACCATCCGCATCCTCGATGTTGACGATATACGCCACTACCAGGGCTTACAGGTCGCTTCCTGCCAGGTCGAGGTCTTTCACCAGGTCACCTCCTATCTTCGTCGTCTAGATACCGGCGAGATTCTCGACAGTGTTGAGCTTGACTACCCTCCGCAGCGTTTGGTCACGCGCGCCGTGGCCTACACGATGCCCGAATCCACCCTGCGCTCGTGGGGCGTGGGCTCCGACATCGCACCGGGGGCTCTCCACGCAGCCGAGCATGCGGCTATCGGCATGCTGCCGCTGATTGCCACCTGCGACCGCTGGGACATCGGCGGTGTTTCCACAGTCATGCACGCCGATACCCAGCAGCCCACCGTTTTTGTTTACGACGGGCACCCTGGTGGTGCGGGGTTTGCCGACCGTGGCTACGAGGCCTTCGCTCAGTGGATTCGCGCGACTCGCGATGCCGTCGCCGCCTGTGAGTGCGAATCCGGCTGCCCATCGTGCATCCAGTCGCCCAAGTGCGGCAATGGCAACGATCCACTGGACAAGGCCGGCGCAATCAAGGTGCTCAGTGGGGTCTCTCGCACGCTTAACGACGGCCAGTAGCAGCATCCTCCACCACTACCGGCCCTGCTCTGGACGTTGCTTTTCTCTCCTTTCGTTGGACGCTGACCTGCACGTCCTCCCCATCAATCTCGCAAGCCACAAGGCGTGCGTGGTTAGCTTTTGCGATTGACCCCGCAGCTTTGCAGGCGTCGTCGCTCTCTTGCGCAGCCACGGCGCCGGCCACCGCGGCCAGATCCGCTGCTACCGCTGCCTGCCGAGCCTGCACCACCCTCACCCCGGTTGTAACTCCAACCAAAGTCAGAACGACGAAAGCGGCGATGAACAGTGCGGCTGCGACTGTGGTGGAACCTTCTTCTTCCCGGAGAAGGCGGGCTGTCAGGTTTCTCATGACGATGCCACTCTTTCCCGCAGTGCGACCGCGCGTGCTTCCAGCGAAAATGGCCCCGCTGAGCGCCGAATAGTCACGCGCACGGTACCGGAAGTCTCCGATATCGCGACCTGTCCATCCGCGTCTGCGCGGAGCTCGGCTACTGTCTCCGCATCGCCCCGCGCCTCAGCCCGTGCGATGGCTCCGGCTGCGTCGGTAAGCCCTAGGTACATTGCGATGGTGACCAGCCCTGACAAAGCCGTGACCATGACTGTGACCAGTGCCGCGAGACCGAAAGCGGTTTCTACCGTGGTTTGGCCTTCGTCGCCGACGCACAGGCGATGAAGCGTAGAGCGGATGCGGCTAGACATCGGTGTTGAGCGCCCTTTCGATGATGTCGGTGAGCGCCTGGGTGATATCGCCGCCGGTCACTACGGTGTAGAGCAGGGCCCCGAAAGCGGCGGCAGCGATCGTTCCGAGAGCATATTCCACAGTTGACATGCCGTTTTCCTCGGTTACCAGTGCGCGCAGGCGCTTGTGCAAATACGAGCGCAGCTGGGACTGTGCAGCGGTCAGCGGATTGGTCGGAAGATTGGTTGGAACGTTGGTTGGACGGTTGGAGTTTTGAGTGGTCATGAATGTTTCCCCCTATGTGGATGTCGAGTGACAGGTCAGTTGTGAGGTGCGATGTGCATTGACGCGCGTTGCCCCGCGCTGACGCATGGTGGATTGCAGCGTGGCAGGTGGCCCGCGTGCACAAGCGAGAACACAACCGAAAGCGCAACCAGCACTGCATCCGGCGCGTGCCAGCGCGCGAGGCTGGGCGCAGAACTGTCCGAGCTTCATGACGGCATCAGTCCTGCAAACATTTCGTCGGCAAGCCCGGCGATTGTGGGCACCAATCCCAGCACCACAAACGCGGGTAGAAAGCACAACGCCAGCGGCCCGGCAATGAGGACACCAGCCTTTTCCGCGACGGCTTGCGCCGCATCGTGCGCTTGACTGCGGTACGTGGCAGCGGTGTCCTCCAATGCCTGCGCCAGAACGGTGCCGGATTCGCTTGCGCGGCGCCCAGCCGTCGCCAGAGGCACGAGCGCGGGCGTGGCAGCAAGGCTGTCCCAAGCGGAGTGCGCGCCCACAGATAACCTGGCGGAACACTGTCGAAGTGGCTCGGCCAGCTCAGAGTTTGCGCCATCGGCGGCTGCTTCCATGGCCTGAGACAATGGCATACCGGAGCTCAAACAAGCGCCAATGATGTCGAGGGCCGCCGCGGCATCGAGCAGCACAGCCGGGCTGATGCGCTCACCGCCAATGACAGTTCGCACACGTTCCCGCACCTGTGCGGCAATCTGCGCCACCCGATTGGTCACCTGTCGACGTAGGCCTCCTCGCACACGAGCATCCGACTCGGCTACCAATTCGGGCAGTCGGCTGCGGACGGGATTGAACGTCGGCAAGCAGAGGTAGACGGCGATGAGAAGTGCGGCGGCAATCATTGTCCGGCCTCCGCACGATCGATGATGGCGACCGCCCATTCGATGCCCGCGCACACCAGCCCGACACCGATGACCAGCACAATTCCTCCGATACCGCGACTGAGGAACTCGAATGGGGAAGCCCCGAACGCTTGCCCCATGACCAAACCGAACACCGGCAGTGAAGCCAAGATGGCGATCGTCATGCGCGGTCCCGCCAGCGCAGCAGACGTCTGTGAGCGATGCGCCTGACGAGCCTGCAAATCACCCCGCGCGCAGTCCAGCAACCCAGCCAAACTCAGACCGTGCTGCTGCGCCACCGTCCACATACGCCCAATCCGGCGCAGTTGCTCCGAAGATTCTTCGCCCTCCCACGGGTCGGCGAAGTTCGCGCGATGCGCCGCGTGCGCGAGATGATCAGCCAACACAGTCTCATCCTCTGACCTGCGCAATTCCGCTGCTGCCGCGTTGAGCGCTCGTGAAGCCGCCACTCCTGCGCGCAGCTGCGCGGTCAAGGTTTCCAGCGCTACCGCAGCGCTGTCCGCTTCCCGACGTTCACAGCGCCTCTCCCTCACAGCGCGCACTACTGCCCCTGCGGTGCGGCCCAGCAACAGCCCGGCTATGACACCTGGAATCCCGGCGAGCCACAGCAACACGAGTGCTGGGCCTGCAACGATGAGGATTGATAGTCCTGTAGTTCGATTCGCACTGCCAGTGCTTGCTGCACTCGACCCCGTGGAACCAGCACCAAGTCCAACCATGCGCTGCAACCACTTCAGCCCGCTGGACACCTCGCGGGCACGGCCTGCCAGTGCTCGCGAGCGCACCGCCGCCGAGCTGTCCGGCCAGATAGCGACTACTGCAGCCACGCCCCCAATGAGCATCGCCACGCTAAACCCTTCCCCCATAGCTGTTAATCTCCCCGTCTAATCCCCTGACTTTTCCTCTAGTCATTCCATCGGGTATTCCACCGGTTATTCCCCGCCGACCAGCAACTTCTGCAACGCTTCCCAACCCGGCCCAGGCCCATCCCGAGCAGTCCAGACCTCCACCACCTCCGGTGGGTTACCGCGTAGCAGCCCGATCTGTGCCAGCCTGCGAACATCAGCGCGTTCGACCACCAACACCACCTGCACCGCCGAGACCAACTGCGCATGCAGCCCGGCGCGACCAAGGCCACCGATCAGCCCCAGGGCCTCAAAGCGCGCGACGACATCTCCAATCCGGTTGGCGTGGATTGTCCCCGCCCCACCGCGATGCCCCGTATTCAACGCTGCCAGCAGATCCACCACTTCGGCGCCGCGAATCTCACCGACGACAATGCGATCGGGACGCATGCGCAACGCCTGCTTCAGCAACTCCTGCTGTCCAATCGCGCCGGCGCCCTCCAGGTTGGCGGCCCTGGTCACCAGCTTCACCACATGCGGATGCTGAGGCTGCAGCTCCGGAGTGTCCTCGATACACACAATGCGCTGGTCAGGATTAACTTCTGAGAGCATCGCCGCCAATAGCGTGGTCTTTCCCGCACCCGTGCCACCGGCGACAATAAACGACAGCTGTCTCGCCACGATTCCCCGCAACACCGGCAGAATTTCCGGTGGAAATAGCCCGACATCGCATAGCTCCGCAAGTCCGCGACGAGCCGGACGCAGCACCCGCAGGCTAATCTGAGTGCCGGTCGCCGACGGTGGGGAAAGCACCGCATGAACTCGCACACCACAGCCGCCGACACCACCAGGAATATGGCCGTCGGCCCAGGGTTGCGCGTCGTCAAGCCTTCGTCCGCACCGCGACGCGAGCCGCACCGCATACGCGCGCACCTCGCCCTCGTCCGCGAAGGAAATCTCGGCCCGCTCCAGTCCGTTGCCGGCGTCGACCCAGACCTCGCCGGGCGCGGTGACCAGCACATCGCTGACACCCGGGCGGCGCAACAGCGCATCCAACACGCCCGCGCCCACTGTTTCCTCACGAATCGTGCGTAGAATCTCCAGCACCTTCACATCGGAGACAACCCCCGAGGTCTCTGCGCGAATGATGTCGGCGACCTCGCTATGCGATGCCACCCCAGGCCGCTCCGCAAGCGCCGTCCGCACCGCTGCCAACAGCCTGACGTCATCCATCGCCACCACCGCCGACAAGGGCAAACATCGCTTCCAATCCCCGCGTCAGCTTGCCGACGGCCCCAGCGAGCCCGCCCACATCTATCTCGTGAGCTACTTTCTTGCAGTACTCAATCTCACCAACAATGGGCAGGTCGAGAGCGTATTCCACCTCTTCGACACTGATATCGCGGTGCTGCTGGTACCGAACTGCAAGATTTGGGGTGAACCCCGCCTGTGCACAGATGCTCGCCAAAGGGCCAGCGGCTGCGATAGCTCGAACGGAGGTGGGCAGGACTATGACGGTGTCATCGGCAAGCGCGCCGAGAGTGGTGACGTACTCCACCTGCTTCGGGCAGTCCACGATGACCGTAATTCCGGCATGAATAAGGCAACTAATGGTGCTGGCAATGTGCCGGACATCGTCGGGCCTGTCGGTTCTGCCGGACCTGTCGGCGCTGTCGAATTTGTTGTTCGCCGTAGCGTAGTTGTAAGCCGTCTCGGGCGTGCGACTGCGAGTCCACGTCAACACTTTCAGCGCGGGCGATCGCGGGCAGGATGGCAGTGCTTCGTAGAGTGCCGCCCCGTCGAGACGGCCATCAGCAGCCGAGAAATCTTGCCACCTCAATCCCGGTTCCGTTTCCATCCCGAGCACCAGATCAATACCTCCCGCCAGCGCATCTGCGTCCACCAAGCAGATGGGCCTTTCGCGGGAAAGAACCAATGCACTCGCTGCCGCCGTAATGGAAGCACCGGCACCGCCGACCGCAGGAACCACCATCAGGCACGTTGCCGTGGAATCGGTTGTAGTTGCTGGCACGTTCGGTGCGGGTTCTGTACCTGGTGCTGTAATCACGTCTGCGCTCGCAGGTGACGCTGGGGTGCGTTGGTGGTTCAGGAGGCTCGAGCCGTGTTGGAAATCGGAGAGCCTCGGACCATCCGGGCGTACCTCGGCTCGGCCGAGAAGTTCGACAATATCGACGTTATCCGCGGGCAAACTAGCGCTGTAAACAGGAGCTAAAACCTTCGCCACCTGCGTATCTTCCGCCTCAGTATCACTGCGGACCAGAAAGATTGCTCCCTCACAATGAGGCCGCCCGGCTAATCTTCGGGCTGCCGACGCATCAACGAACACCGCTGGTGCCCGACGCCACAGGGCCGATGAAACTCCCGCTCCGGTCGATGCGGGCACTGACGCTGTGGCTGATACTGGTGGTGATGCTGGCGACGATGTCAATGCTTGTGCGGCCACTGGCGCTGTAGCCACAGGTGGCACGGTCTCTTGCACACAGTCACGACCGGTAGCAGCGACTATGAGTGCAACCTCTTCACGCAGCGCTTCATCATCGACAGCGTTGACTACTGGATTTGCTGGAGCCCCGGTTCGCTGAGCCATGGACAGTTGCTTGATTGCCATGGCCATAGCGTGCACTAAAAGGCGGATTCAATGATGCTCGCAAGGAGCCAAAACCTCGCTGTCTGTGGATAATTTTCAGACTGTGGATAACTGCAGAACGCCATGTCGCCTTTGCCTTATGGCTACTGCGCGGCCTGGCCAATGCAAGTTAGTGACTGCGTTTATGTCAAAAATGGCACGAAAAAAGGCCTGAAAGTGTCATAGACTCGCACAGTTTCACATTTGCAGCCCGCATTTTTACTACA
>NZ_NOVT01000008.1:0-5302 GCF_008042455.1 Corynebacterium sp. LK10 | reverse complement strand
GTGCTAGAGGTTATGACGCAAGTTTATTGAATTCCAGAGAATTTCTGAACATCCGGCGAGCGAAGGAAACGCCCGGCCATTTCCACAGCTGGCTGAGAAGAATCTCCTTCGATTACAAGGGACGCAATCGCCAATTCCCCTGTCGTTCCAGCGAACCAGCCATTGGAAAGCTTGCCATCAATTTCTGCTGTACCAGTCTTTCCGCCAAGTGCACTAAGATCACTCAACGACCTAGCTGAACCGTGGTCAATTGTTGATTTCATCATCGTCCGGAGGCTTTGAATAGTTGTATCGCTGACATGCTGGTCTGCCTGTTTATTCACTACTGTCTGTTCGCCTTGAATGAGCTGTGGAGGAACAAGCAAGCCGCCGTTAGCGACAGTCGATTGCATGAGCGCAATCCCAAATGGACTAGCTAGAACCTCGCCCTGTCCAATAGAAGCCTCCACACGAGGAGGTCCAGCCGGTGTCCGCGGCACCGAACCAGTAAGTGTGGTCATCCCTGGTACGTCGAAGTCGGAGCCAATTCCGAGTTCTAAAGCAGTCCGTTGCAGATCATCTTCTCCCAAACGATCCGAAATGACCGCTTGGGTTGTGTTACATGATTGGGCGAAAGCTTCTTCCAGTCGAACGCTACCTAGATCGAAGTCATGATCGTTGGGAATCTTGCGTCCAGCGACGGTGATATTGCTAGGACAAGGTAGTTCCTCATCCATGCTGACTGCCCCTGCCTCTAGTGCCGCCGCTGTGGTCACAGTTTTGAACGTCGATCCCGGTGGGAATAGCCCGGTGAGTGCGATTGGCCCTTGGTTATTTGCCTTGTCATTTTGTGCAACGGCAAGGACACCTCCTGTTCTAGGATTGAGCACGACTAGAACTGCGGCACGTTGCTCACTGTCCACTGCTTGTTTTGCTGCGCTTTGCAGTGTGTTATCCAGAGTGGTTGCGATTGGCTGAACTCGGCGAGGCGGCTCAGAGGCTACCGTCGTCATACCTTGTGAACTCTCAGCGCGTATCGACCATCCTGAATTAGCATCGAGCACTGACTCCCAATATTTGTTCAATTCAGCATCCAGCGGAGAGTTAAGAGTTTTGGACACGCTTAAGAGACGCCCCTGCTCCACAGTGGAAATTCCCTCAAAGGTCCTAAGTTGCTCTTGTATCTTCCGGAATTCTTCCTGCCTCAAAGTGAGGAGCACGGTGTCTTCATCCTGAGACTCTCCCAAGGTCTGCTCGATCCACTCCTTAGTCGTTGTGGGAGACACTGGTGCAAAAATCTGGGCCAATTCCTGCGCTCTAGAGGCTATATCTTTGCGACCTCGTACCTGAATAACTTTCGTCCAGGTCATATATTCATTGCCCAAGCGATCTTTAATTGGAAGATCGTACTGTTTATCTTCAGCAAAAAAGAGTGCGGAATCATCGCTCAACTGAGCTTCGAAGATCGAAGGCAACCATTGAGGCTTACCATCCTGTCCACTAAGGACGAGCCGACCATTGCTCTCCAACTCCACACCATCTTTGGACCAAGTCACATGAGTATTCTGCTTTCCATTGGAAATATCAGATTTTTCGATGTTGACCTTCACACCATGAAGTGACTGCCGAAATTCATGAAGGGCGCGCTCCGGGTCTGGATGATCCAGATACCGTGCAGCCTTGCTGTCATCTCCCGCGTTGAAAGCTTTGAGAAATACGTCTGAGTCTGATTCCCACGGTAGAGCTGAACAGCTGCTCAACATCACTGCGGAGAGCGAACAGAGTGCAATCACCGACTGACGGAAACGATTGTGCTTAGTCATCATGGGAGTGACGTTAAGTGAGACGCATTGGATGCCACCAATATCACATAATGCAATTGTCTCATTTCATTCACATATAGGCGATGGTAGAAGTGTGTATTCAAGTGGCAGAAATTCTAACGAAGAGCGTCCACGAGCAGTCTAGCCACTTCGCCAATAGCACCATCGTGAGTACTCATTGCTTGTTCTGGCACCACCTGTTTCAGCATGATGGACACCACAATGGGCTCCTCGCCCTCAACCTGGATAATCGAAGCTTCACCATGGAGAAGTCCTACAGTGCCCGTTTTTCCATAGATATCAACGCCGCTTGGAGGAAAGCCTGAAGGAACACGGTGACGCCACACCTGCAACCCCAAGAGTTCACACATAGATCGACGTACCGCTGCACTATCGTCTTTCCAAACCTGTTCCAAGTCATTAGTTATTTCCGCCAACGAAGAGACTGCAGAAAACGCTATATCTGTACTACTCCCCCCTTGGGATTGAACATATTGACGCAATTGTTTCTCCGCCGTCACTAAGCTATTCCGATCTTGCAAGTCATAATGAGGTGGAAACCGTTTAAGAAATGCTTCTCGAGCCCACGCAGGCAGTAGACGCAAAATCTCGTGGGCGGCCACGTTATCTGACACCGATGCGACTTGTTTCATTAAGTCTCGGAGACTCACGTTCACTGCGTCATCAAAGGCAGCGAACCCATACCCTTCGTAAGTTCCTTTGGACGGTGCAACGTCAACACGAAGACGAGGATCCAGATCACCTCGTTGAATCGCTTCCAAAGTGAGGTGGAGGAGCCGGATTTTATATAAGGATGCCACCGTAATTTTCTCGTCTTGTTTGCGTCCGATAGTCACCCCATCGTGCAGTCGCGATGCACACCACCATCCCTCACACCCCGACCGCGTCAACACGTTTTCCAGGGCCATCTCCATCCGTGCAGTCATTGGTTAATCCTTCGACAAATTCTTTCGGCGACCGCCATGGCCTCGGCGCCATTGTCCATCCCACCTCGGCGAACCACTACATCCACGGAAAAATCGAAACGGGAAGGAAGCTCAATAGCATTGTCAAACTGGTGAAAACCGCGAAATACCAAAGACATCCCCTCCCCTCTTCCAATCAATAAGCCCCTACCTAGAGCATCCTCTGAATCATTAATTTCGCAAGACACACCCGACCGAAATAGCTCTCTCGCCAAACCACTGGCTGCACTTGAATTGTCATTCAGGTTCTCCACCAGCAGATTCAATTGAGACAAGGTCTTATCCAACCTTGAATACCCCGGCGGCACCACTAGATCACGTGACAGAGAAAACTGCCTCGCACTGCGGTGAGTACCCAAGGGAACCGGAGCTTGAACAAGCCCCGCATGAATAGCGCCTTCTTCAACACGGGCAAGAATCTCAACAGAAGGCAGTGACGACAAAACTACTCCATCATGCTGCTGTGCCTTTGCTGCAATACGCGATCCTATCTCGCTTGGAAGCGCACTACTGATGGCCAAACGAAACCCGCTTTGCGCACCACTTCGGATACCGTCAATCATCGAATGCATAGTCTGAAGATCGCGATTAATCACCCGGGCATATGGAAGCAAGGTCAACCCTGCCTCGGTTAGTTTCACTTCCCCCGCCCCTCGGATAAATAGCGGTGTACCTACACCAGCTTCTAAGCGCTTAATGGCATTGGAGACAGGCGGCTGACTCACTCCCAGTCGCGCTGCCGCCGCTGTAAAACTACCGGTCTCCGCTAAAGCCACGAAATACTGCCATTGGCGCAGATTTCCCGTCTGAGCAATCATGGGTCTCAGCATAGTGGAGCACGAGTTCGCACCACTGCAGCGTAAAATGATGTCTTTGGCTTGAGCAACACCGTCGCGGTGGCGTCGATAAACAAAAAGGAAGTGACACACAGCGTGGGCATTGGAAACGGACCGCTCATTGTGCAGTCGGATAAGACCGTGCTGCTGGAAATCGACCACGAACAGGCGCAGGAGGCGCGCACCGCGCTGGCACCGTTCGCGGAGCTGGAGCGCGCGCCGGAGCACGTGCACACCTACCGCATCACCCCGCTGGCGCTGTGGAACGCCCGCGCGGCAGGGCACGACGCGGAGCAGATCATGGACGTGCTGGAAACCTACTCGCGGTTCCCCGCCCCGCAGCCGCTGCTCATCGACATTGCCGACACGATGGATCGCTACGGGCGGCTGAAGCTCATCAAGCACCCAGCGCACGGGCTCGTGCTAGAGACGACGGACAGGGCTGTGCTGACGGAGATCCGGCGTCACAAAAAGATCAAGCCCATGTTGGGCGCAGAGATCGACGAGGACTCGATCGTTGTGCACCCTTCCGAGCGCGGCAGGCTCAAGCAGGAACTGCTGAAGGTCGGCTGGCCCGCAGAGGACCTGGCGGGATACGTCGACGGCGAGGCACACCCCATCGAGCTGTCGCAGGAACACGAAGAATGGCAGCTGCGCGACTACCAGGAGATGGCGGCCGATAGCTTCTGGGAAGGCGGCTCGGGCGTGGTAGTGCTGCCATGTGGTGCGGGCAAGACGATGGTCGGCGCGGCCTCGATGGCCAAGGCAAAGGCCACCACCCTGATCCTGGTGACGAACACCGTCGCGGGCAGGCAGTGGAAGGACGAGCTAGTGCGCCGCACCTCCCTGACGGAGGATGAAATCGGCGAATACTCCGGAGAGAAGAAGGAGATCCGCCCCGTGACCATCGCCACCTACCAAGTGGTCACGCGCAAGTCGAAGGGCGAATACCGGGCGCTGGAGCTGTTCGACTCCCGCGACTGGGGCTTAATCATTTACGACGAGGTTCACCTGCTGCCTGCCCCGGTGTTCCGCATGACCTCCGACCTGCAGTCTCGCCGCCGTCTGGGGCTCACCGCCACCCTGGTGCGCGAGGACGGCCGCGAAGGCGACGTATTCAGCCTGATCGGGCCGAAGCGCTATGACGCCCCATGGAAGGACATCGAGGCCTTCCTGGATCGCATGTCCCCCGGCGGTCTCTCGTCCGTTCCCCAGTCCCTGCGGTATTTGATTGACGACGCCACCAGGGCATTCCAGCAGGGCTCCGCCACCGAACCCCACTCGGCTCGTGTCCCGTCTCGCGTGGATACTCCCCAGCGCAACATCATGGACATCACTGGGGACTCCACCGAGATCGCCTCGGAGATCGACGGCGCCGTGGAGGGTTTTCGCCGCGCCCACGACCAGGCCATCGCCGTGGACCCGGCGGACGGCACGAAGGCCTCGGACACCCGGACCTTCCGCTCGCCGCGGGAGATCATGTCCGAGCTGCGCCGCGCCTATACCGCGGGCACACAGGTGCGCCTGCACTACGTGGACTATGCGGGTGCCACCAGCCATGACTGGATCTCCATCGTGATGATGACCCCCTCCACCATCTCCGCGGTGCTCGAATCCACCGGGGAGAGCCTCACGATCCAACCCCACCGCATCGCTGCGGTGGACGTGCCGTGCTAGA
>NZ_NOVT01000006.1:0-9047 GCF_008042455.1 Corynebacterium sp. LK10 | reverse complement strand
GCCAATTTTCTGGCCGTTTTTGACATAAACTCAGTCACTAACTTGCACTGGCCCGCCGTCGTCAGCCGTAAGGGCATCGCCCCGCCGCCGCCCGCCATAAGAAAACGCCCGCCGAGTGCCTGAGCACTCATGCGGGCGTTACCTCTAGACAAGAATTTTGTCAGTTACGAGCCACCGAATTAGTCACCAATCTGGTCACGGCCACGCTTAACAATCTTCGGATCCGGAGTACCGACCAGCTCGTGGTCCTTCTCCGTGTACTCAAACTTGCTCAGCACATAACGCATCGCGTTGATGCGGGCACGCTTCTTGTCGTTGGACTTAATGGTAATCCACGGGGACTCATCGGTATCCGTGTAACGGAACTGCTCTTCCTTCGCGCGGGTGTAGTCACCCCAACGGTCCAGCGATGCGAGGTCCATCGGAGAGAGCTTCCACTGACGTACCGGGTCGACCTGGCGAATAGCGAAGCGAGTGCGCTGCTCCTTCTGGGTCACCGAGAACCACAGCTTGGTCAGCGAAATACCGGAGCCCAGAATCATGTTCTCCAGCATCGGAACCTCACGCAGGAACTCTGCATGCTGAGACTCAGTACAGAAACCCATCACGCGCTCAACGCCCGAACGGTTGTACCAAGAACGGTCGAAGAAGACGATTTCGCCAGCGCACGGAAAATGCTCAATATAGCGCTGGAAGTACCACGAGGTGGACTCACGCGGCGACGGCTTTTCCAGAGCCACAGTTCGAGCACCACGCGGATTCAGGTGCTCGTTAAAGCGCTTAATGGTACCGCCCTTACCAGCGGCGTCACGGCCTTCGAAGAGGATGATGTGCTTCTGACCAGTTTCCTTGGTCCAGTTCTGCCACTTCAGAAGCTCAATCTGCAGCTTCCTCTTAATAGACTCATATTCCTTACGAGTCATGCGCTCCTCGTACGGGTAGCCATCGCGCCAGGTATCAACCCGCTCACCGTCTGGAGTGACCAGTACCGGATCGTCCTCATCAGAATCATCGACGACGTAACCTTCGGTCTTCGCCAAATCGACGATGTGGAATTCCTCTTCATTCTTGTCAGCCATACCCCTTATCCTACTGAATTTCTCTGCCACGCGTCCCCCATGCGGGTGCCCTTACCTGCAATTTCCCAGCAGTTAACGTTCCGTCTTACCGAAATTGAGGGGTGGGATGCACGCAGCGACCGTCGATGAGCACTGCGCGTACAATAAATGCCATGTTGTTATCCGAAGCTCTTGCCGCACGATCCGAAGTTTCCGACCGGCTGGCTGAGATTAATCGCCGTCTTTCACTAGTAGCGCAGGTGCAGGAAGGCGATACGCCTGATGAAGATCCGCAAGCGCTTATTGCCGAAGCCGAGCGTCTGATGGCGCGCTTCGAATGGCTGGTGCGCTCGATTAACGCAACGAATTCCGCTACTGCCTTCGAGGACGGAACGCTTAGCGACGCACTTGCGAAGCGCGACCACCTGCTAACACGGCGGCGGTTCTACACCTCCGCAGCCGATCAGGGCTCGGGTCGGCGGGATCGATACTCAGCTTCGGAGATTCGCTATGTCGCCACTGTGGATATCCGGTCGCTGCGCCAGAAAGCCGACAAGGCGGCGAAGGAATACCGGGACTTGGATACCCGTATTCAGCAGGCGAACTGGTCAACCGAGCTTATCGAGGCCGCGGATAAGCCGGCCGAATAGCAAGCAGGGTTCGGTAGCGAGACCAGAAGAATTTCACACTTTGATAAGTCGGTAGTTGCATCCAGATTGTCGGCGAGCGCGACGGCCTGTCTCTGGCCTTAAAGGGACACCTAAAGATCTCACCTGTACTGAGGCAGCAGGATTAATAACAGACAGTCCTCGGCATTGCGTACATGGGTACAGATCATCGGTTATTTTTCACTACCAAGCGCTGAGGCATCTGATGCGACGAGGGTGGGTTCGGGGACTTAAACTTTCTCAAGTTACAGAGCAAAATCGCCGCTGAGGGACACCCCTCAGCGGCGACTTTTAAGGCTAACTCAAGCAGTTGGGACCTCTTTTAGAAGCCCATGCCGCCCATCTCGTCGCCACCCGGCATTGCCGGCATAGCCGGTTCCGGCTTGTCAGCGACAACAGCCTCGGTGGTCAGGAACAGAGCCGCAATGGAAGCGGCATTCTGCAGTGCGGAGCGGGTAACCTTCACCGGGTCGTTGATGCCAGCTTCCATCAGGTCGATGTACTCGCCGGTAGCAGCGTTCAGGCCTTCACCCTGCGGCAGGGAAGCAACCTTCTCGGTAACGACGCCGGCCTCGAAACCAGCGTTCAGAGCAATCTGGCGCAGCGGAGCTGCGAGAGCCGCACGCACGATGCGGACACCGGTTGCCTCGTCGCCGGCGAGACCCAGCTCGTCGTCAAGCACGTGCGAGACCTGCAGCAGTGCGGAACCGCCACCTGCGACGATGCCCTCTTCCACAGCAGCCTTTGCGTTACGGACGGCATCCTCAATGCGGTGCTTGCGCTCCTTGAGCTCGACCTCAGTTGCGGCGCCAGCCTTGATAACTGCAACACCGCCGGCGAGCTTAGCCAGGCGCTCCTGCAGCTTCTCCTTGTCGTAGTCGGAGTCAGAGTTCTCGATCTCAGCGCGGATCTGGTTGACGCGGCCCTCGATAGCGGACTGCTCACCAGCGCCCTCGACGATGGTGGTCTCGTCCTTGGTGACGACAACCTTGCGAGCGCGACCCAGCAGCGGCAGGTCAGCGGTCTCGAGCGACAGGCCGACCTCCTCGGAGATGACCTGGCCATCAGTCAGGATAGCCATGTCCTGCAGCATTGCCTTACGACGGTCACCGAAGCCCGGAGCCTTGACAGCGACAGACTTGAAGGTACCGCGAATCTTGTTGACGACCAGGGTGGACAAAGCCTCGCCCTCGACGTCCTCAGCAATGATCAGCAGCGGCTTGCCGGACTGCATGACCTTCTCCAGCAGCGGCAGCAGGTCCTTGATGTTGGAGATCTTGCCGGAAACCAGGAGGATGTACGGATCCTCCAGAACGGCCTCCTGGCGCTCCATGTCAGTGGCGAAGTAACCGGAGATGTAGCCCTTGTCGAAGCGCATACCCTCGGTCAGCTCCAGGTCGAGACCAAAGGTGTTGGCCTCTTCCACGGTAATGACGCCTTCCTTGCCGACCTTGTCCATAGCGGTGGCAATCAGCTCACCGATAGCCGGGTCAGCAGCGGAGATACCAGCGGTAGCAGCAATCTGCTCCTTGGTCTCAATGTCCTTAGCGGACTCCAGGAGCTTCTCGGTAACAGCCGTGACAGCCTTCTCGATGCCGCGCTTGATGCCCATCGGGTTGGAGCCAGCAGCAACGTTGCGCAGACCCTCGGAAACCAGAGCCTGAGCCAGAACGGTAGCGGTAGTAGTACCGTCACCAGCGACATCGTCGGTCTTCTTGGCAACTTCCTTGACCAGCTCAGCGCCGATCTTCTCGTAAGGATCCTCAAGTTCGATTTCACGTGCAATGGAGACACCGTCGTTGGTGATCAGCGGTGCGCCCCACTTGCGCTCGAGGACTACGTTGCGACCCTTCGGGCCCAGCGTAACCTTGACAGCGTCTGCCAGGGTGTTCAGACCCGTTTCGAGACCGCGGCGGGCCTCCTCGTCAAATGCAATCATCTTAGCCATGAGGTTTGAAGAATCCTCCGTCTATTTATGTGGCACTTACATTGGAAGTTGACCCAGGCGCCCGCGACGGCATGTGATTCGAGGGAAGCGCCGCCCTCTCCATCACCGGAGTCAACACTGTACTTTTTAACGACTTTGCAACACTTGTTTCAGCCTGCGCTGCAGTATGTGCTGCAGTTTGCTGCAACTCGCATACAACGCACACATACACAAGGTGTGAAGTTGTTTTTATTAGCACTCAATTCGAGCAAGTGCTAATTCACTTTTTTAGCACTCAACCCCATCGAGTGCAAGGTTAAGCGCCGCAACTCCCAACGCCAATACCACTCCCGACGTCACTCCCAACGCCATCGTGGTTGTGCGCCTACACTGTCGCACATGAGCATTATTAATAAGGAACTCACGGACGCCCTGCGAGACCACATCTCCAGCCAACGCGAGACCATCCGCACCCAGCTGACCGAGCTGGTGGCTTTCCCCTCCGTACACGGCACCGAAGAAACCAAACAGGCTTGCATTGACGCAGCTCAGGCGGTTACCGAGATGTACGCAGAGCTGGACATCGAACTGAAGGCGCACCACACCGTCGACGGCTCGATTGCTCTGTCGGGTTTCGTCCCCGGGTCGTCGGAAAGCGCGAAGACCGTACTGCTCTACTCCCATTACGACGTCCAGCCGGCGGGCGACGAATCCGCTTGGACCGCAGATCCATGGACGCTCGACGAGCGCGACGGTCGCTGGTACGGCCGCGGTACTGCCGACTGCAAGGGCAACGTGGTCATGCACCTAGCTGCGCTGCGCGCGCTGCGTGACGACGCGCTTGCAGGCCGCGTCGATATGCCAAACATCAAGCTCATCGTGGAAGGTTCCGAGGAGCGCGGATCGGCGGGCCTGAACAACCTCATCGCCACGCAGCCGGAGCTTTTCGACGCCGACGTTATCCTCATTGCGGATGTCGGCAATGCCGAGGTTGGCCAACCGACACTCGTAACCACTCTGCGCGGCACCGCCGATGTGGAAGTTCGCGTCAATGCGCTGGAACAGCCTGTTCACTCGGGCATGTTCGGCGGCGCGGCTCCGGATGCACTCGCGGCGCTGATTCGTATGCTCGACAGCCTGCGCGATGAAAATGGCTTTACCTCTATTGATGGCCTGGACTGCTCGCAACGCTGGGAGGGCCTGGACTACGCGCCAGAAACTTTCCGCGCCGATGCGGGTGTGCTTGACGGCGTAGACCTGATTAGCAACGAGGACACTTCCGTCTCCGACCTGACCTGGGCTCGTCCGTCTGTGATTGTGACCGGAATCGATTGTCCACCAGCGACCAATGCTGTCAATGCAATCTCATCGACCGCTATGGCGCACATCAACTTCCGCATCCCAGGCGGCGTCGACCCGGCCGAAGCACAGGACGCACTGGAAAATCACCTGCGCGCACATGCTCCGTGGGGCGTGAAGGTGACGGTTGAGCGCGACGAGTTGGCAAACCCATTCCGGGCCAATGTTGAGGGCAAGGTTGTGCAACTGGTTGCCGACAGCCTGTCGGCCGCCTACGGCAAGGAAACCGCAAGCATGGGCGAGGGCGCCTCGATCCCTCTGTGCGCCACTTTGCTGGAGGCCGTACCAGGTGCTGACATCGCGCTCTACGGCGTGGAAGAGCCACAGGCCCGCATTCACTCGGCCGACGAGTCGGTGGACCCGAACGAGATTCGCGACATCGCTATTGGCGAGGCAGTTTTCTTGGCTTCCGTCAACGGAATTTAAGTCAAAGCCAAAAATATTGGCTGAATGACTTGTGTCACATCTTTTTTCTGTAGTAAGGTTCGACCCATGCAGCAGAACATTCTTATTCGAGTAGCGAAGGCTACGAACCCCGGTGGAGGCCGACAGGACTGACCCCTCCACGCGGGGTCTCTGGCCGCAACTTATCGAAGCACTTGGTTGGTCCGCCACTCACAGCAAAGCAATTAAGCAAAGGACCAGAAAAGAATGTTTTCCACTCGCACCCAGAAGAACATGTCCACCTCGACGACCTTCACGGGCAAGCGCCCTTCGTTGGAGCACCAGGACAATGGCAATGTGCGAACTTATTCCGACGATCCGTTTAGGGCTCGCTTCGGACATCGCCTGCCTCGTGGCTTGAGGCAGGAAGCCCGTGGCATGAACTGGCAGAAGTTCAAGGACACTTACTCCCCCACTAACGGCCCAGTCCAAATCAAGAATTTCGAGGCAACCCGTGGCACCCTGGGCCGCTGGAACTTCAACGCTGATTTGTCGCTGACCGACAAGGACGGCCACACTCGCACTTTCACCCAGGAAATCACCGCTATGGGGCCGGTGTCGGCTTGCACTAATCTGCTGGCTGATGCAGGTTACCGCGTGGAAATCGTGGAATTCCACCAGTTCGAAATCTTCGAAGCTACCGCTACCTTTGTCTATGCAGGTCACAACAATGACCATGTGTGGACCATGGGCTTCGGCCAGACTCCGGAGGCTTCCGTGCTCTCCGCTTTGGTCTGCGCTGCTAACCGCCTGCATGGGTAGGACGCGGATGCTGCTCGTTTAGTAAACGGGGGGGGGGAATGCGACCGGGGAAGCCCAACGCATGTGGGCCTCGAGCATTCGCGTTTTAGCGCTTCAGCCCCGCGATCATGGTCTTCAAGTTGCTGCGCAGGAAATCCTCGTAGGTTCCCGCGACCGTGCCCGGCTTGCCGAGCTCATCGGAGTGCAGTGGCTCGTCGAAGATCGGAATCCCGGCCTCCTTCGAGACGGTCTTCATGGGGCGCGTATCCACGTTCGACTCCACGAACAGGTGCTTCGGGCGCTTGTCCTTCAGCTGGCGCACGAGGTGTCCGATCTGCGCGGGGGAGCCGTTTTCATCCGTGTCGATCTGCCAGATATACAGCTGCTCCATGCCGTAGGTGTCGACCATGTATTGGAAGGCATGTTCACTGGCCACGAGCACACGATCCTCCTTCGGCAGCGCACCGATCTGCTCGCGGTAGTCGGCGTCGATGCTCTCCAGCATGGCCTTGTACTCCGCCCCCTTCTCCTCGATGTGCTCGGCACGCTCGGGCAGGGCCTCGGCCAGCGCCGCGGTCACGTTCTCGGCCATCGCGATGCCGACGGTCGGGTCCAGGAAGGCGTGCGGGTTGATCTCCTGATTGCCCTTTTCGTCCTTGAGGTACTTCGGTTCCACGCCCTTGGTGGCCTCGACCATCTGGGAATCGTCCAGGCCCGCGGTGTTTTTCAGTTTCGCGAGCCAGCCGTGCTCACCGCCCTCGAGGTTCAGCCCGTTGTAGAACAGCAGGTCGGCGTCGCTCGTCGCATCCAGGTCCGCGGGCAGGGGGTCGTAGTCGTGCGGGTCCGTGCCGGTCGGCACGAGGTTATGGACGTCCACCGCCTCGCCGCCGATCTCCTCCACCAGGTCCGCCAGCAGCGTGAAGGTGGTGACGACGTTCAGCTGCTCACCGTCTGCCTTCTCCTCCGTCGAGAAGGTCACGGCCCCGAACACGAGGGCACCGCCCACCAGGAGGGCCAACAGCGCGGCCAGTGGCTTATTGCCCAGCGAGCGAGCAATCAGTCCCTTGCCTGGCGCGAAGAGGAAAGCCAGCAGGAACAGCGCGCTGGCGGTCAGCACGATCGTCACGCCGGAGGACACGTTGTAGCTATAGCTCAGGAACAGCCCCACTACGGAGCTGAGCGCCGAGATCGCCACTGAAAGCCCGATCATCACTCCCAGCCGGTTCGTCAGCAGGTACGCCGCCGACGCCGGAGTGATCAGCAGGGAGACCACCAGGATCACGCCCACCGTCTGCAGGGAAATGACCGTCACCAGCGTGAGCACCACCATCAGCCCGTAGTGGATTGCCCGCACGGGCACGCCAGCCGACTGCGCCATGACGGGGTCGAAGGTGCTGAGCTTGAGCTCCTTGTAAAAGACCAGCGTGAGAATCAGCACGGCAGCGGCAATACCGATCGAGAGGTTGCGGTCGGCGTCCTGAACGGTCAGGACGTTGCCGAAGAGGATCTCCGTCAGATCCGTCGCCGTCTGCGCTTTCGCCATGAGCAGCACGCCGATCGCGAAGAAGGTGGAAAAGACGATGCCGATCGCCGAATCGTTCTTCACAGTGGAGCGTTCGCTGATCAGCCCGATCGCCAGTGTGGCGAGTAGACCCGCGACCACCGCCCCGAGGAAGAGGTTCGTGCCGAGCAGGTAGGAGGCCGCGACCCCCGGTAGTACGGCGTGCGAGATGGCGTCGCCAATCAGGGCCATGCCGCGCAGCACGATGAAGCTGCCGACGATGCCGCAGGCCACGCCCACGATCACCGAGGTGATCAGCGCTTTTTGCAGGTAGCCGTGGCTGAGTAGTGAGTCGAGGAACTCCGCGATCATGCTGTCTCCTCCTGGAGGGCTGCCTGCCGTGGCGTGGGGTGGGCTGGTGCTGACGGCTCGCGGATGACGAGCGCGCCGAAGGCCTTCTGCAGCACGTCGGGGACGAAGACCTCCTCGGTGGGACCCGCCGCGACGAGCTCGCCGTTGAGGACGATGAGGTCGTTGTAGTAGCCGCGCACCGTGTTCATGTCGTGGTGCACGACGACGACGTGCTTGCCCGCGTCCGCCATCTGCCGCAGCAGGGTCACGATCGTCTTCTCGCTGGGGACGTCGATGCCGACGAAGGGCTCGTCCAGGAAGATGTACTCCGCGTCCTGGACGATGGCGCGGGCAAAGAGGACGCGCTGGAACTGTCCGCCCGAGAGTTCGCTGATGTGGCGGTGGCGAAAGTCCCACATGTCGACGTCCTTGAGAGCCTGGGTGGCTGCTTCGCGTTCGGCCTTGCCGGGGCGGTGGAAAAGACCCAGGCGCGGGTAAGTGCCCATCAGGACGGTGTCGAAGACGCTGGTGGGGAAGTTGCGGTCGAGGTCAGAGCGCTGCTCGATATAAGCGATTGCGCGGCGCTGCTCGGCGGGGGCCTTGCCGTCGAGGGTGACGGGGTAGCCGGCAGGGGCGCCGGTGGGGCCTGTGCCGTGGACGTTGTGTTTGTCCAGGATCTGGAGCATCGCCTTCATGAGGGTGGATTTGCCTGAGCCGTTGGGGCCGATGATGCCGTGCATGCCGGGGGAGTCGAGGGTGAAGCTGATGTTCCGAATCGCGGTGTTCGCGCCGTAGCTCACGCTCAAGTTCTGGACGCTAATACTCATGGCAGCCAAGAATAGTGGTCAGTTCAATGAATCACCAAGTTCAATGTATTGACCTTTGGGGTGGGGTGGTGTTGGGGGGGGGCAGTAATGGCACTGATTTGGGGCTTGAGCAGTCAGCCGCTCAAGCCCCAAAAAATGCCCCACGGGGGGGGGGGGGGGGGGGGGGGGGGG
>NZ_NOVT01000010.1:0-10677 GCF_008042455.1 Corynebacterium sp. LK10 | reverse complement strand
TCCAGATACATTACACACACCCCACCAAAGACACAAAACCCCAGGTAAAATAGCGAAAACCACCACAAGCCACCACTGGAGAATCACTCCCTACGGTTCTGAAGCATCCAGAACCGAAGACTTGCGATGGTTTTCCGCACCGCGTGTTTAACTAGCACCGTGCGCTTAGCCGTTAGCCATTGACCAGAGGCCAACAATCACTAGCTAACCCGTTCAACCGATGCGCCAAGAGAATTGAGTGTCTCTACGAAGCCCGGGTAACCACGGTCGATGTGATAGACATCGTGCACCTCAGTGACGTCACCTTCTTCAGTACACAGCCCAGCAAGCACTAGTCCCGCTCCGGCGCGAATGTCCGAAGACCACACAGGTGCGGAACTCAGCGTTTCCTTTCCGCGAATCATCACGTGGTGGCCATCGATAGTCGCGTCCGTGCCGAGGCGAATCATCTCGTCGACAAACCGGAAGCGCGATTCAAAAACGTTCTCGGTAAGCACTGACGTCCCTTCGGACACCGCGGACAGAGCAATGGCCATGGGCTGCATGTCCGTCGGAAAGCCTGGGTATGGCAGCGTTTGATAGTTCACACCCTGCGGACGCCCGTCCATACGCACGCGGAAGCCCTGCGGGTAGGTCTCGACCTGAGCGCCTGCGTTCTTCAGTTTTTCCAGAGGAAGGTGCAGGTACTTAGGGTTAATGCCAACGACCGTAATATCGCCGCCGGTCATCGCTGCAGCATAAGCCCAGGTCCCTGCGATAATTCGGTCGCCGACAACCTTGTGCTCAGTCGGGTGCAGCTTCTCTACGCCCTCAACCGTGATGGTGTTAGATCCCGCACCCGAAATCTTGGCGCCCATCTCCACGAGCATCTCGCACAGGTCGACAATTTCGGGCTCACGGGCGGCGTTATCCAGCACAGTCGTACCTTCCGCTAGTACGGCCGCGGTCAGAATATTCTCGGTCGCGCCGACGGACGGGAAGTCCAGCTTGATGTTCGCCCCCTTGAGACGCCCCGCCTCAGCCACCACGCAACCGTGGTGAATATAGGTGCGCGCGCCCAATTTCTCCAGGCCAGCCTGATGCATGTCCAGCGGGCGGGAACCAATAGCGTCACCACCGGGCAGTGCGACAATCGCGTTACGGGTACGCGCCGTCAGCGGCCCGAGCACACAGACCGAAGCGCGGAACTGGCGCACGGCATCGAAATCGGCGTGATGCGAGAGTTCTTCGGGCACCGTGATTTCAATCCGGTCGCCCTCGCGCGTCACGGAGCAGCCGAGCCCTTCGAGGACCTTTTGCATCAATGGCACGTCGTCAATTTCAGGGCAGTTCGTCAGTACTGTCGTGCCCTCGGCGAGAAGCGCCGCACCCATCAGTTTCAGAACCGAGTTCTTCGCCCCGGAAATCTGAACCTGACCATTTAGCGTCGCTCCGCCTTTAACCAGAAATCGCTCATTTCCCACTCCCCCAGCCAACCACATTTCGCAATATCGCGCTTAGGCTTGAAGCTATGAGCGTTCATCTAACTCGCATTTACACTCGCACCGGCGACGACGGCACCACTGGATTATCCGATTTCAGCCGCGTTCCCAAGGATGATTCTCGCCTTATCGCCTACGCCACGTGCGAGGAGGCCAACGCCGCACTCGGCCAGGCGCTCAGTTTCGGCACGCTTGACGACGAAATCTCGGCTGTCATTCGCTACGTGCAGAATGACCTATTTGATGCCGGAGCCGACCTGGCAACACCTATTGAAGAAAACCCGAAGTACCCGCCGTTGCGTATCGAGCCGGATTACATCGAGCGACTCGAGCACTGGTGCGACCAATTCAATGAACAACTGCCGAAACTGGATTCCTTCATCCTCCCGGGAGGCACACCAGCCGCAGCACTGCTACACACAGCTCGGGTGATTACTCGCCGAGCCGAGCGTGCAGCATGGGCTGCCTGCCGCGAATTTCCCGAAACCACCTCAGTCCTACCGGCGAAGTATCTCAATCGCCTGTCTGACCTGTTGTTTATTCTTTCGAGAGTGGCCAATGACGGAAACGACGTTAAGTGGATCCCCGGTGGTGAGCGCGAAGCCCAGCGGCAAGCAGGGGGTAAGTAGCGGAGCAAGTAGCAGAACTGACTACCCCAATACCCGCGGGTTTGGGCGCAAAGGAACCGTCGTCAAGCGGTTTACGGCAGTGCGCCGATGCGACGGGCCGCGTTGACGGCCTCGTAGCGAGTATGGGCGCCCAGCTTGCGCATTACGGAGCGGAGGTAGGACTTAACCGTCTCGGCACCGATGCCCATTTCCTCTGCGGCCTCGACGTTGGTGTGACCGAGGGCGACACAGGCGAGAACATCGAGCTCACGAGCCGACAGCTTGGTGGTCTGCTTGACGCGAACCGGGGTGACCATCTGGTCACAGAGCACCTCGAGCTCCTGGCGCAGCTTCTCGTCATCCACACGGTTAGCGAGCATGCGCAGCTTGGAGTGCGTGGAACGAACCTGCTCCCACTCAGCGCCATTCATGATGCGGCCGCCCTTACCGTTGCCAGAACGATCCATGTTGCGGCAGGCATCGACGACAGCGAGGTCCTGCTCCAGGCAACGGGCGGTCATTGTGACCTCTTCAAGAACCTTGTCCCCCAGGCGCACCGAGGAGTGCACGCCACCGTAGAGCACGCCACGGACAAGACGCGAAACGATCACCGGCACGGCGACCAGCGAGTGCAGGCCTTCGTCACGAATCTTGTCGTCATACTCATGGGTAATAACCTTGGCGCGCAGGTAGTCACTGACACCCACCGGGCGGCGCGTGGCCAACACGCGACCACCGACACCCGCACCCGATTCCACAGTCAGATTCTGCAGGGCCGGAGTACGCAGGCCAACCCAGTTGTTGATCTGCATCTTAGAGTTATCGGTGACTTCCGCATACATTGTGACCGGAATACCAGTCGCATTCTTTAGGGCGACCAAGGACGACTTAATAACCTCATTGTCGTCCAGAATGCGGTGGGGATCCATCTCGCGTCCTCCTGCGTAACGGGCAAATTGCTTCACTGGCACCCACAGAGGCACCATCAGCCTGTGACTTCGCGCCGACTTACACTCCTACGAAATGGCCAACTACCGCTCAGCGGCCACTGACCCTTTCGGGGGCTGTAAACCGTACAAAGTAGATAGTACCCTCCGAACGGGTACACCTGCATTAAGGCATCCGTCACACAATCTTAGGAAACAACTAGGTTTCTCTACAAGTACGTAAAGAAAATACCAGGATAAATCCTGTCATTAGCCCCGCCTCGGCCGAATAAATACAAGGCAGGGGGTAGCTATTTTTCCGCTAACAAACTGCGTGAATGTTGATAACAGAGGGTAATGAACGGCGTTTTACCCCCAATGCGGACATTTTCGAAAAAGACCTTCGCTTATTTTGCATCGTGCGCTATTGTCATACATGCAACAGGTTTTGTTGAGTTCCACTTTCAATGCTACGTCCTCCACGTGGTTGTCCGAAGGTGGTGCACAGCAAACGCAAGAGGGAATCCGGTGCAATTCCGGAACTGTCCCGCAGCGGTAATCTGGAACAAAATTCGCCAACGGCACTGAGGTTATTTCAACCTTGGGAAGCGGCGAAAAGTAGGAAAATTGATAATAAGGATCTGCACGTAAGCATTGAAGCTTGCGGCAGTCGTCATCCCCTTATTGTCGGTCACGCCAGAAAGTCCGAATACCTGCCTGATGCGCCGAGGGCACTGCAAAGTGCCACGGCCACGGAGATCGCCCGCGGACAGGTGTGACGTGAAATGGAAGCGAAGAAATGCGACAGCTTCGCCTATATTTCTAGGCCTATTTTCATAGGCATTACGCCCTGCCCGCGGGCGTTTTTCTCATTTTTAGCGCGGTTTAGCTGCACATATCGATGAGCTATTCACCAACCAAGCCACTCGCCTAAACATCCTCTGGATGGCACACATCTCGCCCAATCGCCTTGGAGACCACGGGCGCCCAGGGCAAAGCCAGTCGAGCATGTTCGACCAACCGTCGATCGGCCAAAATTTCTTCCTTGGCGCCGACGCGCAGTTTGCCGTCGGCAAGCACCGCTGCCCTATCGGCGAAATTCCACGCGAAGTCGATGTCGTGCGTGGCGACGACGACGGCAGTGCTCTGATCGCGCAATTGATTGAGCGTGTGTGCAAGCTTTCGGGTCGCCTGCGGATCGAGGCCGGCGGAGGGCTCGTCGAGAAGCAGCACACGCGGATGCATCGCCAGCGCACCAGCGAGAGCGACGCGCTTGCGCTGACCATAGGAAAGCTGGTGCGGAACGCGTTCGGCGAGATCGGTGATCTCGGCGGTACCTAGAGCCTGCCGGACGCGCCGTTCGACTTCCTCGTTCTTAAGCCCCAGGTTGACGGGACCGAACGAGACGTCTGCAAACACGCTAGCCGCGAAGATTTGCTCATCCGGATCCTGCGTGACCATCTGCACTGAGCGACGGACCGCATTGCGGCCGTGCCGGGAGTACGTGTAGACGGTGCCGTCAAGGCGGACCTCACCACTATTGGGCTTAGACGCTCCCGCGAGCATACGCAACAGCGTGGACTTGCCCGAACCGTTTGCCCCCAACAGCACTAGGCGCTCGCCACCCGAAATTGCCAGATCCACGCCTTTCAGAACGTGGGTTTCGTCGTAAGCGTATGTAACTGCAGCCGCTTCGACAATGACACCGTTGGCACCATGTACGTGATCAGCGCGATTTTTCCTGCTGCTCGACATCCCTATACACCCCATTTCAGCAGCGCCCAGGCCGCAATCAACGACAAAAGTAATGCACTGGATATCACGATGAACTTCGGCTGCCTGGGCCGCGAAATCACCAGTACTTTCATTGCGCTCGGATCGGCGCGCAGCTCGATTCCCTCTTGCATCTTGCGCGCGCGGGTAAAGGCAATGACAAAGAGGCTGGCGGACTGTGCCGCTACATCTCGGATCATCGCCCGGCGCGTGGAGTGTCCCAAGCGTCGTGCTTGCGCTTCCGTCATCGAGTGTGCGGAGTGAATCAGCACGCCGGTCATCCGGTAAATCACCTCGGCGAGGTACGTCAAGTATCGCGGCAAGCCGTGCTTGTCGAGCCAGGCAATGAGCTCCGAAATCGGAGTGGTCAGCGCAAAGACCATCGTGCAGCTGATACCCGCAAACGAACGCATCACAACCTGCGCCATTCGCTGCGGGCCATCCGGCGACCACGCGAGACCGTCGGGAGTAAGCGCTACCAAAAGCGGAAACGCGCCGACGAGCACAAAAGCCGCCGGTGCCAGCACCATTGCCACATACAGCTTGCGGGGCACTCGGGCTATGTACGCAATAGACCAAGCAATGACCGCAATGACAGGCGCAAAGGGAATTGGCGGTAGCGCAACCGCCAGAATCAGCAGCCCACCGAGCAGCAGAATCTTTTCACCCACGTTGCGGCGTGCCCAAGCGCTGCGCGCCGCTGCAGCTTCTAGCGCATTCACTGCTCTTTCTCGCGCTTGTCCGAACGCGCAGCAGCCTTCCCTCGGTAGAAGCCAATAACGTAGAACAGGACGCCAGCACCGATAACGGCCTGGAGCGCGAACAGACCCGACTCGACCTCACCCGGCAGCTCGCCGACGAGTGGCTCGAACCACGGCTCGTAGTTCGGGTCGATTTCCTGAATTGTCTCCGTAGCGGTGGCATCAGTGCCGGCGAACGGCTCCTCGGCGTCGTCGTCCCCGTAGTTGAAGAACAGCGGGAACATGGCAATTACGACTACCAGGACAATGAGACCAACGCTGACCCACACGGAGTTCTTCTTCGGCTGGCTAGCTGCCTGTGCGTCGACAATCTGCGCGTTGTTTTTTGCATTCATAATCGTGCTCTCTTTCGCTTCTTTTCGCTTGACGACGGCTACTGCTTCTGGCCAGATACGGATGCAGCTGCCGCATTCTGCGAAGTGACAGATCCTGCAACAGCGTCAGCCGTGGCTTCTGCAGCTTTCGCCTCCAGCGCCGGTGCTGGCGCATCACCGAAGCGGGACAGGAAGCCGAGATCGAGGAGCTCAGAATGTGCCACGGCCAGCAGGGTGCGCATGAGAATGACGGTGACCAGAGCCTCGATGATCGCCAGCGGAATCTGCGTGATAGCGAACAGGCCGAGGAATGTAGCCAGAGCGCCGCCGACACCGCCCGGGTTTGCCGGGTGTGCAAGAGCGAGCTGCACGGAGGTCACAACATAGGTGGAGAGGTCAGCGAAGAACGCTGCCATAAACACACCTGGTAGCAGGCCTCCGCCGAGCTTTCGGGTCAATACGTAGAAGGCGTAGCCGACCCACGGGCCGACGATTGCCATGGAGAAGATGTTCGCACCGAGCGTCGTAATGCCGCCGTGAGCGAGCAAGATTGCTTGGAAGAGCAACACGATGGAGCCAAGCAGCGCCATCACCGGAGGTTTGAAGATTACAGCACCAAAACCTGTACCCGTCGGGTGCGAAGTGGAACCCGTCACGGATGGAATCTTGATTGCGGAGAGCACGAAGGTAAACGCGCCGGCAGCACCGAGCAGCATGCCGCTACCGGGATGTTCTTTCATAGTGCGCTTGACTTGAATTGCGCCGTGAATGACAAAGGGAGCGGCAGCTACGCCCCACCCAATGCAATGAGTAACTGGGAGAAATCCCTCAGCAATATGCATGATGTAAATCATCTTTCTACGGCGCTATTCACCTCGACAGCACCGCTCGACCGCCAATCCGCGGACGCGAATTGGATGATTTACAGTCGGTCTCCTGGCTGATGGGCTGAGGAAAGCTTCACACTTCTATTAATGCTTCGCCTCCTTCCCCAAAGGTTTGAGTCCCCCTGAGTGGCTTCGACGAAGCACCGCAATCGCTGAGTCCATTGTCTGCGTTTTCCGGTTATCGCATATAACCGCTGTGCAGATAAGGGCCGCAATCGCGCCCAATCACAGTGGCGAGGGCCGCTGCCTATTTACAAGGCATTCCCGTGCACTGTAAATCACGTCTCAGAATAGTGGATTCTAAGAAACTTTAATGCTCTTTACCCTCACAATGGAGGTAAGGACGAGCAAGGCAATGAGATAGCGTTAACGCGGCAAGAGCAGGAGCATTGCGACAATAGCGGTGCGACTGCGACGACGCCGGCCGCGGCGACTATGACGGTGGCGACACCGGAACTGACAGCTTCCACTTCCCTACGCAAGCCATGAAATAGACGAACTGGTCTGTACTAATTGCAGGATCAGGCGTACACTACGGCTACACGCGAAAACTCATTAGGAAGTCCTCTGTGATTTCCGGAATGGATAAGATTAATGACTATTTATAACGATGTCACTGAACTGATCGGCAACACCCCGCTGGTTAAGCTCAACCGTGTTACCGAGGGCCTGCCGGGCAACGTGATTGCCAAGCTGGAGTTTTACAACCCTGCCAACTCGGTCAAGGACCGCATCGGCAACGCAATTATCGATGCCGCCGAGCGCTCTGGCGAGCTCAAGCCGGGCGGAACCATCGTCGAGGGTACCTCGGGCAACACCGGTATCGCGCTGGCAATGGTCGGCGCAGCCCGCGGTTACAAGGTCATTCTCACTATGCCGGACACCATGAGCCAGGAGCGCCGCGTCGTTCTGCGCGCATTTGGCGCTGAGCTTGTACTCACCCCGGGCGCGGATGGCATGCGCGGCGCTGTCGATAAGGCCAACGAAATCGTGGCTAACACCGACAATGCAATCCTGGCTTCCCAGTTCGCCAACCCGGCCAACCCGGCTATCCACGAGGCAACCACTGGTGAAGAAATCTGGGAAGCTACCGACGGCAAGGTTGATTACTTCGTGGCTGGTGTCGGCACCGGCGGCACCATTACCGGTGCTGGTCGCACGCTGAAGAAGCACAACTCGGACATCAAGCTGGTTGCCGTTGAGCCGAAGGCCTCCCCGCTGCTGACCGAGGGCACCGCCGGCCCGCACAAGATTCAGGGTCTGGGCGCAAACTTCGTCCCAGAGGTTCTCGATCAGGAGCTTCTCGACGAGATCATTGCGGTTACCAACGAGGACGCTATTGAGGTCTCCCGCAAGGTCGCTGCAGCCGAGGGCATCCTCGGCGGCATTTCTGCCGGTGCAAACATCAAGGCTGCTCTCGAGATTGCAGCCCGCCCGGAGTCCGAGGGCAAGAACATCGTCGTGATTGTTCCTGACTTCGGCGAGCGCTACGTCTCCTCCATCCTGTACGAGGATCTGCGCGACTAAAGCCGAGCACTATAAGCGCCCGTAACCTTCTCTGCAGAGCCCGCTAGCTGGCACTTTCCGTCGGCAAGCGGGTTTTTGCATTGCCCACACCTCCGACCAGATAGAATTGACGCCCATGAGTGACTTTTTCCGAATCCTCAAAGAGGATCTGGACAATGCCCGTGCGCATGACCCAGCTGCGCGCAGTGATGTAGAAAATGCCATTGTCTACTCCGGCCTACACGCAATCTGGATTCACCGATTCTCGCACCGCCTCTGGAAACGAGGCGGGATTTTCAAGGGCATTGCACGAGTACTCGCACAGTTTTCCCGTTGGCTGACTGGTATTGAGATTCACCCGGGCGCTCAAATTGGCCGAAGGTTCTTCATCGACCACGGTATGGGCATCGTCATTGGCGAAACCGCAGAAATCGGTGACGGCTGCATGCTCTACCACGGCGTGACGCTTGGCGGCCGCTCACTGGAGAAGGTAAAACGCCACCCCACCCTGGAGGACAACGTCACCGTCGGAGCAGGTGCGAAAGTCCTTGGCCCCATCACAATTGGTGCAGGCTCATCAATCGGCGCCAACTCCGTGGTCACCCACAGCTGCCCACCCGATTCCATCGTGATAGGAATTCCGGGCCGCGTACGCCCTGCCAAGCCCGAAGAGCACAAGCCGTTGTGCGATCCGGCGGTGTACGTCCAGGGTGACGGAGACTTCATCTAGCCCCGCCCTAAAACTAGCTCTACATACAAAAGCCGACCGGCTGCTCTTCCTATCGTGAGCAGCCGGCCGGCTTCTTTGTGCGTTCTTCGCCCTTCAGCGACTAGTCAGCCAGTAGATCCTGGTAGTCCGGGTTTTTCTCCACGAAGTTGGCAACAGCGGAGCAGCTGGTGCGAATCTTTCGGTTGTTCTTCCGAACATCATCCAGCGCGCCTGCGATAAGCGGCTTGGACAGGCCTTGTCCACGGAATTTGCCATCTACAACCGTGTGGTCAAAGTCCAGGGCACCTTCCACCGGGGTGTAAGCGGCAAAGCCGGCCTCTTCTCCCTCTACGGTGAGAACGTAGCGCTGACCGGCCTCATCATGCGAAATAGTGTGTGCCATTTTCGGAATCACTTCCCTCTCATGGTTGTGAAGCGTCGTCATTGCAAACGACTCTTAGGATGTAACCCAGATAACAGCTCTCGCTTCGGATTAATTCCGAATTCTGGTTAATTCTGCACTAGCGGGGGTTCGCCCGGGTGCTCGTCGGCACGCCCGACAGCGACACGGCACGGGACATCGCCCTTCGCGACCTTGGTCGCAGCCTCCCCCTCTGCCCACCCCGGGCTGACGGCCTCAGCGAGCGGGCCTGCCAGGTCCGCCATTTCGCAGTGAGACAGCCCCGGAGCCACCACACTGATGCGGTAACGCTTCCGATCCCCCGGATCCATGCCCGGGTTGGCCTCCGCCCACAAATCAGCGAGAGAGGAAGTGCGCCCCACATCGGGCATGACATCCTCGTAGACGTTGACTTCCTGATCCGGAATCAGTTCCGCGAGCACCCCACGAACCTTCTCAGCAGCCGATTGGCTGCCCTCAGCATCCGTGTAGACGAAGATGCGCACGACCCACGGCAGCGTCTTATCGTCGGACAGCGTTCCTGCTGAGGCGAATTCCTTACTCATGCACAACATCCTATCCGCTAGGGTGTGTACGCGGTTTATTTTCCCCCACTTTAAGGTTTTCGCACGGCTCGATGCACTGTGCTTTACGACGATCCCCGCGACAAACACCTGGTAAAACAAAGAATCCCCAGCCCGTTTCCGGACTGGGGATTAATTGTGGCCAGAAGCGGGATCGAACCGCTGACCTTCCACTTTTCAGGCGGACGCTCTACCGACTGAGCTATCTGGCCAGACTTGAAATTAATCAAGTGGCGACCCTGACGGGACTTGAACCCGCGACCTCCGCCGTGACAGGGCGGCGCGCTAACCAACTGCGCCACAGGGCCTTAAATGCCGTGCTCAACTTTCTGGATTACCAGCGCTGTGCACGAGTTGTTACTCTACAGAACAGCGCTGAACATAAGCAAATCGCCAGTTCATGGCAGATATTTTAAGTTGAAAACTGACATCCAGCCCCGGGTCTCGGGGCAACCTAGACTGTGGCAAAAGCTCTCCCCACCAAACCCGGGTAAAGCCCCCCCCTCTCCCCCAGTGTCACTGATGCGAGTTACTGACTACGTTTATGGCTGGCGGCGTTGGGGCGATGCGAGTTACTGACTACGTTTATGACAAAAATGGCTCGAAAAATGGCCTGAAAGTGTCATAAACTCATACAGTTTCACATTTGCAGCCCGTAGTTTTTGGCTTCTCACCAGTCACCATCTTGAGAATCAGACACACTTTTTGTCCATTACCCACGCCGACGC
>NZ_NOVT01000012.1:0-20207 GCF_008042455.1 Corynebacterium sp. LK10 | reverse complement strand
GGCAATTTTTCACGCCTGAAGTGTCATAAACGCAGTCACTTTCTTCGCCGGAAATCCTGCAAACCGCCGACGGAGGGATGGGCAGGAACCGCGAAGCGGAGCGAAGCTCAGCCGGCCAACAGAGCTAGCATGCGGACTTCTACTTAACGTCCAACAGGTCGATGACGAAGACCAGGGTCTTACCAGACAGGAAGTGTCCTGCACCAGCCGGGCCGTAAGCTTTCTCCGGAGGGCAAATCAGCTCGCGACGACCGCCGACCTTCATGCCCGGAATGCCTTCCTGCCAACCGGCAATCAGGCCGTTCAGCGGGAACTCGATGGACTGGCCACGGTTCCAGGAAGAGTCGAACTCTTCACCGGTTTCGTAGTCAACACCCACGTAGTGGACCTCGACACGAGCACCCGGGGTGGCCTCCTTGCCGTCACCGACAGTGAGGTCGTTGATGACGAGTTCCGTCGGAGCCGGACCGGACTTAGCAGTGAGTTCTGGCTTGGACAAGACAATCTCCTATCACAGTTGGCTTTTTCACAGTTGGTATTCAGCCCAACGTAAATGGACCCAACTTAAATGGGGTTTCTTAGAATTCTAGGAAAAATAAAAGGCGCGTACCAACCTTTCGAAGGCTAGTACGCGCCTTTTCGCGTTTTCAACGCTGGACTTTTCTATGCTGAGTTACCTGCGAGGAACCCCCTACGCAGTAATCGCTAGAAACCTTAGCGCTGGTCGCGCGGAACGAAGTCACGCTCGGTCTCGCCGGTGTAAATCTGGCGAGGGCGGTTGATCTTCGATGCCGGGTCAGTGACCTGCTCGTTGAACTGAGCAATCCAGCCCGGGAGACGGCCGATGGCGAACAGGACGGTGAAGAAGTCCGTCGGGAAGCCCATGGCGCGGTAAATCAGACCGGTGTAGAAGTCAACGTTCGGGTAGAGCTTGCGGGAGACGAAGTAGTCATCAGCCAGTGCAATCTCTTCCAGCTTCATAGCCAAATCCAGCAGCTCGTCGCCGCCGAGGTGCTGGAGCACCTCGTGAGCGGTCTTCTTAGCGATAGCTGCACGCGGGTCGTAGGACTTGTAGACGCGGTGACCGAAGCCCATCAGTCGGACGCCCGGCTCCTTGTTCTTCACGCGGTTCATGAACTCGGTTGCGTCGCCACCGTGGTTCTGCTGGATGTCCTCGAGCATCTCCAGAACAGCCTGGTTAGCGCCACCGTGCAGCGGGCCAGACAGAGCGTTGATACCAGCAGCGATGGAGACGAACATGGAAGCGCCGGAGGAAGCGACCATGCGGACGGTGGAGGTGGAGCAGTTCTGCTCGTGGTCAGCGTGCAGGATGAGCAGCTTGTCCAGAGCGTCAACCACTACCGGATCAACCTCGTAGTCAGCGGTCGGGTAACCGAACATCATGCGCAGGAAGTTCTCGCGAGCGTTCAGGTTGTTGTCCGGGTACATGTACGGCTCACCCTTGGATGCGCGGTAAGCGTATGCAGCCAGCATCGGGACCTTAGCCATCAGGCGAACCGCAGCCAGGTTGCGCTGCTCTTCGTTCAGCGGATCCAGCTCGTCCTGGTAGTAGGAAGCCAGGATGTTGACCGAGGAAGCCAGGGTCTGCATCGGGTGTGCGCCACGCGGGAAGATGCTGAATGCGCGACGGAAGTCCTCGTCCAGCAGGGTGTGGTGACGAATGTCGTGGTTGAACTGCGCAAGCTCTTCCTCAGACGGAAGGTGGCCGTGAATCAGCAGGTAGGAAACCTCGTTGAAGGTAGCCTTCTCAGCCAGCTGCTCAATCGGGTAACCGCGGTAGCGCAGGATGCCGTTACCGCCGTCGATGTAAGTAATCTTGGACTCGGTAGAACCGGTGGCGGTGTAGCCCGGGTCGAAGGTGGTCAGTCCAGTTTCCTGGAGCATCTTGCCCAGTGCGATACCGTCGTTACCCTCGGTTGCCTTGACGATGTCCATCTCGAACTCGCCGCCCGGGTAGTGGAGTACAGCCTTGCCGTCTTTAGTAGCCACAACTTCCCTTTCACAGAAAAATTCTTCTTAACGACTCCAGAGTGCGGGGGAAGCAGGCACAGCGGAAAACAGCATGCTGCCTCCCAACTCCACGCCACCCCTTCGGGGTCGCATTGTTTTCAATGATTCAATTATGCGCGACATTTGCGTTCCATTGCATCTTGCCCAGTGAAAAAAGTTTGCTTAGTTCACATCGACCGTGTCGTAACCATAAAGAACCGACACCTGCAGTGGATTAGAACACACAATATCAAAGAGTGTGAGCAGTGCAACACCCTCTACCCCATTCGGGCAGCCTGGGCTTACCCAATCTTGACCCTTCTTCACCCCGAAATGCAAATGGAAAAAACGGGTTTATTACGTTGTCACTGCTCATTTACTAATCAGGAGGTCAGGAGCCCATTCAACAGCCAATGTCTTTAAAAGTTCAAAAGTCATTGAGCCGACGCCCGAAAACACATCGACTAAATCCACAATACTTCACCCCTCGCCGCCCGCCCGAGGCCCCACACCGCCAAGTTTTCAGCACCAACAAAACTGGAAAAAATTCTTCGCAAACTTTGCAAATACGCCAATCCACCCTGTTTTGTTATGCAAAGTACGGAAGCGGGGGCAATTGAACCCCACCCTTTTGCTATAAGTACCCCCGATTACCGCTAGAGTTTGAAGACAACGGCTGTATATCAAGCTTCACTTTGAATGCACTTTGAAAGGTTGCGCCTCATATGAGCGATCAATTCCCAGTCCTCCCTGAAGAGTTCCAGCCCGGCGACGGCCGCTTTGGTTGCGGTCCGTCGAAGGTTCGCCCGGCACAGATTCAGGCAATCGTTGACGGCGGTACCTCTATCATGGGTACCTCCCACCGTCAGCCGGCAGTGAAGAACGTTGTTGGTGAGGTTCGCGAGGGTCTGGCTGAGCTCTTCCAGCTTCCGGAAGGCTACGAGATTGTCCTGTCCCTCGGCGGCGCAACCGCTTTCTGGGATGCTGCCACCTTTGGGCTCATCGAGAAGAAGTCCGCTCACCTGACTTACGGTGAGTTCTCCTCCAAGTTTGCCAAGGCCTCCAAGATGGCTCCGTGGCTCGACGCTCCGCAGATCATCGAAGCAGAGCCGGGTTCCGCACCTGAGGTTGTCGCTGGCGAAGAGGGCGTTGACCTTATTGGTTGGGCTCACAACGAGACCTCCACCGGCACCATGGTCCCGGTCACCCGCCCGGCAGGCTCCGAGGGCCAGCTCGTGGCTATCGATGCCACCTCCGGTGCCGGCGGCCTCCCGGTCGACATGTCCCAGGCTGACGTCTACTACTTCTCCCCGCAGAAGTGCTTCGCTTCTGACGGCGGCATCTGGTTGGCTGCAATGTCCCCGGCTGCCATCGCGCGTATTGAGAAGATCAATTCTTCCGACCGCTTCATCCCGGCTTTCCTGAACCTGCAGACTGCCGTTGATAACTCCCGCAAGAACCAGACCTACAACACCCCGGCCGTCGGCACTTTGCTGATGCTGGCTGATCAGGTCAAGTGGATGAACGCCAACGGCGGCCTCGACGGCATGGTTGCCCGCACCACCGAGTCCTCCTCCCACCTCTACAACTGGGCTGAGAACCGCGCGGAGGCAACTCCGTTCGTCACCGATGCTGCAAAGCGCTCGCTGGTCGTCGGCACCATCGACTTCGAGGACAACATCGACGCCGCACAGATTGCCAAGGTTCTGCGCGCCAACGGCATCCTCGACATCGAGCCGTACCGCAAGCTGGGCCGCAACCAGCTGCGCATCGGTATGTTCCCGGCCATCGACCCGGAGGACATCCGTCGTCTGACTGGCGCTATCGACTGGGTTCTGGACAACGGCTACGCTGCAAAGTAACAGTCAAATACCGGCCTCAGCCGCTTAACTCCCGCGCCACGCGCAAGGGCATTGCCCCATTTGTCCGTGACGCGGGAGTTTTGTCGTTTACCATGATTAGTGAGCATTACTTATAACGTCGACCAACAAGGAGGTTCTCGCATGAGGGAGCTGAAGCCCGTTCTGGACGGCGATGTGACCGATTCACTGATTCTCGTTCCCGCCGATATCACCGAGCAGGAACGACAGGAGGGACTTCGCTTCACGCTGCCTCTCGACGAGAACCTGCGCACTTTCCTGGTCGAGCACTTCGAGCTCGCCGATGCCGCCGGTTCCCCTGCTGCAGCTGATTCCGCATCGCTTGCCGACGGATCCAGCGCCGCCACCGCCACTGCCAGCGGTAGCTCTGGGGAGAGTGCTACCGCAGAGAGGGGCTCCACCGACGGAAGTTCCACTAGTGACAGCACAGCGGAAGCCACCACCGCAAGCGGCGACGCGGCCGAAGGCAACGAGACGACCGGCAACTCCGCTACGGCAGGCGGGGCACCGAAGAAGACTCCAACGGCACCGAAGCCAGTTCTGGAAGAGCCCCGCGTAGTTTTGTCGCCGCGCGAAATCCAGGATCGCATTCGCAGCGGCCAAACGGTGGAGGAGCTCATTGAGTACAGCGGCATGCAGCCGCGCAAGATTGAGTCCTTCGCCTACCCGGTGCTTGCAGAGCGCGCACGTATTGCGGAGCTCGGCAAGCAGTCGAAGCCACGTCGCATTGATGGCCCGGCCAAGTTGTCCCTGTGGGAGATTCTCGCCACCGCTTTTGCCGCCCGTGGCCAGGAACTCGCCGATGCCTCGTGGGACGCCTACCGCGACCCGAGTGGACAGTGGATTGTGACGGTTACTTGGAATGTCGGCCATACCACCAACGTGGCCGAGTGGAGTTACCAGGCGGAGGGACTTTCCGCGCTCACCATTGCTCGCAATGAGCTGGCAGCAGAGCTGATTGACCCCGACTTTGCCCGCCGCAACCGAGACTTGGCTCCGCAGGCCAATCGAGCTGCCGATACCGCTGACACCTCTGAGATGCCAGCCGCATGGCAGTCTTCGGCGGAGCCGCAGCGAGGCCACGGGGAGCAGGATGTTCCGTCGCAAAGCGATGCCGCCGACGACGATATTGACGAGGCGGAGTTCTTGCAGCACCCGGACGTGGAGCAGCCGAAGCGCAAGAAGAAGACTGTCATGCCGTCTTGGGAGGATGTGCTTCTCGGCGTACGTCCGAACGGCCCGAAGAAGTAGGAGTTTCCCTCGACAATGAGCTCCATGACCAGTGGCAACGCTTCTGATTTCGAATTCTCCGCGATTCGCCGCGGTGTAGTCACGATTTGGTTTATCAGCACCAATGACCCTGCTGCGACCCTGGAGACAGGTGTTCAGCACGACCGCGGTTTCGGGCGTCGTTTCCTAGCTCTCTATGACTCAACGCTGCCGGTAACACCGATTGGTGATTTCCCGCTCAACCGCTCGGCGGAAACCGGTGACGGTGAATACTACATCGGTGGCTTTGAGGGCGTTGCCGTACTGCAGACGGTTCTCGATGATGTCTCGCAGCTGTCCAAGCTGTCGCCTCGTCTACGGCAGGAGATTGCCGCCACGGACGTCTACGCGAGTGTGTCGAATAAATCCACGGGCTTCGGTGCCTTTGCGCATTGGCACGATGGTGAGCTCAAGCGCGCTTTCTCCGCTACTCGCTACCGCACACTGGAAGACATCGGTCTTCCCTGCCCCGCAGAGGGCAGTTTCTGGGCGGGCAAGCACCGCCCGCTGCCCGACGCTTTCGAAGATACGGGTTCACGTCCACGCGAGGGGGTCGGTTTGCCGTTCGTTCCGGCAGAGCTTGCCGACGCCGTCATCACCGACTGGCTCGGATTCGACCCGCATTCGCCCGCTACCGATATCCCTGTTAGTGGTTTTGCGGTGGATGGCCGTCGTGCGGCTCCCGGAGCTTCGTATTCGACGTCTCGTAGTCCACGCGGGCTAATGGGTGAGCCGGGTTCGTCCGAGTCTGGCGCAGAGCTTGACCGCGCCTACGACGACTACGAAGTTCACAACGCAGAGCCGAACCGAGACTTTCTGGAGGAGCTCAGTCGCTTTGGGGCTAAGGCCAAGAACTTCGCTGGCCGCACCTGGCAGCGGGCGCGAGGCAAGTTCGGGAAATAGTTTCTACCGCCCTGCGCGCTGCGACTGAACGCGCAGTCGCTCGTAGAACGCGATCGCCGCGGAGGTAGCCACATTCAGGCTGTCAGTTCCCGGTGACATGGGAATGCGAGCACGCACATCGGTGGCTGCCATCGCGTGCTCGGTAAGCCCCTGTCCCTCAGCGCCAACGAGAATCGCGACCTTGTCCGTGTCCATGGCATCCCACAGGTCCACCGTGCCCGCAGGGGTCATGGACACCACGCGGAAGCCCTGCTCTTTGAGCTGGTCCAGGCTTCGCTGCCAGGTGGTCGTAGTACCGGGCAGAGTCGCAAATGGGACTGTCAGCACATGCCCCATGGAAACGCGCACACTGCGGCGATACAGCGGATCGGCGCAGGCCGCGCCGAAGACGACCCCATCCACGCCCATGCCCGCCGCGTTACGGAACAGGGCTCCGATGTTCTCGTGGTCACCGACTCCCTCCATCACGGCCAAGGTGGTGGCTCCGCTCAGAACTTGGTCCACCGATAGCTCCGGCGCGCGGTCAGCGGTGGCCAGCAGGCCGCGGTGAAGATCAAATCCGGCCGCTGCGGCCAGAACCTCGCGGTCGAGTTCAAACCAGGGCACCGTTTCCGCAATAGCGGCCTCGCTCGCGGTCAGTCCGTCGGCAAGCGATGCGAGCTTCTGGCGAGTACCAAAGACTGCGCGGAGCGGAAAGCGTGAGCGCACTAACCGCGGCACAATGAGCGTGCCTTCGGCGATGACCAGCCCCTTCCCACCGGGCAAATCGGGGCGGGAATCGGACTTGTTGAGGTTGCGGATGTCATCGAGACGGCTGTCGGCGGGATCGTCGACGACGATGGGCGCAAAGCGTTCGAGGGATGTGGTGGTACTCATGGAAACTCTTTAGCCGCCCAGCAGAGCGGTGAACGGATCGGCGGCGAAGTAGATGATGAACAGGCCGGAGACAATCCACATCAGCGGATGTACGGACTTGGCACGACCCGAGAAGATAGCCATCGCAGCAAAGGTGATGAAACCGATGCCGATACCATTTGCAATCGAGTAGGTAAACGGCATGGTGACAATAGTCAAAAATGCCGGCAGTGCGATGTCGAAACGGGTGAAATCAATCTCGGTAATCTGCCCGATCATCATGGCACCGACGATGACCAGCACTGGCGCGGCAGCCTCGATGGGCACGATTTCATAGAGCGGGGTGAAAAACATCGCCGCCAGAAAGAGGATGCCGGTGACAATGTTGGCAAGGCCAGTCCGTGCACCATCGGCGATGCCCGCTGCGGAGTCCACAAAGACGGTGTTCGACGAGGAGCTGACTGCACCACCGACAATGGCACCGGTGCCTTCGACAACCAGTGCGCGCTTCATGTCCGGCAGCACACCGTCTTCATCGACAAGTGCGGCCTGCTTGCCCAGACCAGTCATCGTGCCCATGGCATCGAAGAAGTTCGCCAGGACCAAGGTAAACAGCAGCATGGTGGCGCTGAGGGCACCGACGCGGGCAAAGGAACCGAAAAGATCCACAGCTCCAACGAGGGACAAGTCCGGCATGCCGCCTACGCGGTCCGGCAGAGTCGGTACCGCGAGATTCCAACCGGTCGGCACTGGCTTGCCATCAGCGAAGGAGGGGCCCGCATCCGTCAAGGCCTCGACTGCGAGCGCAATGATGGTATTCAGCACGATGCCGATGAACAGGCCACCTGGAATATTGCGGACAACCATGATGCCGCAGATAATCAGCCCGAGGGCGAACACGGCGGTCGGCCACGAGGCAATCTGACCATTGATGCCGAGCTGCACCGGGACAGTCGTGTCAGCGGCATCGGGAATACGGCGAACCAGGCCACCGTCGACCAGACCAATCATGGCAATGAATAGGCCGATACCCACACTCATCGCGGCCTTCATATCGGACGGAATCGCGTGGAAGACAGCTGTGCGGAATCCGGTCAGCGCCAGCAGCACGATAATCACCCCGTCCAGCACGACCAGGCCCATCGCTTCTTCCCAGGCCAGCCCCTCGTTAGCAACGAATGTCACGGCAACCAGGGTGTTGATGCCCAGGCCCGTCGCAATGCCGAAGGGGTACTTGGCAAAGAGACCAAAAGTAATGGTCATGACACCCGCGGCGAGCGCGGTGACAGCAGCGACCTGTGGTATCCCCAGGCTATTGCCGTTGACATCCTCGATATTGCCGAGGATCAGCGGGTTGAGCAGAATGATGTAGGCCATCGCGAAGAAGGTCACTACGCCACCGCGAATCTCGGTCACGGTCGTCGAACCGCGCTCCGTGATGTGAAAATAGCGGTCCACTGCCGAAAGATGGCTCCCCTTCCGTGCAGGCTTGGAGTCCTTCGCCTCATCTGAGGATGTTGCAGAGGTGGACGTACCTTTGTCCATTTTTTATGCCTCTCTAGAGTCTCTTTACTATCCGTGTCACGTGTTTATCCGTGTCAGAGCGGAATTTTTGTGCCGAAAACCGTAACGGTGCAGTCTCTGGGGCCACGGTGGCGTCGAAACTGCACCTTCTTCGTCATCGCGTTTGCCTAGGTGGAAAGCTACAGGTGGGAATCCTGGTAGGGTTCCGCCACCGGTGCACCCTGCCCCGTTACTTCCGGGATAGCTGAGTGAGCACCGCAGCCGTGGTCAAAGCTTACGGCCGTGGCATCGAATGTCCATTCGTTGACGCACACGCCCCAGTTCTTACCGAGCGGCCCGGTCAGCGGGACCATAAAGGCGCAGGTTCGGCAACGGTGCAATGCTTCCCGAGCAAAGTCACTCTCGGGGCCGGTATCGCCCTCTTCCCAACGCTGCTCGGTGTCTTCCACACCACGCGCCGACAAGGTGCGGGTCTGCAAGTCATCGCCGTCGAGTCGCTCATCTCCCACTGCAGCCGGCAACAAATCGCGTGGACCGAGGTCACCGGGGCGCAGCCGCTCCTCGTAGGGCACCCATTCAGGCGCCTGCAGCGCGGTTTCGCCAGGGACAAGAGCCACTTCACTGACCGTCGCCTGTTGAGTGCCCGGCGCGCACGCGACCACCACATGCCACTCCCAGCCCCTGTATCCGGGCAGGTCAGCCGCAAAACGATGCACCGCAACGCCCTCGCCTACGACACTTACACCGGTGTGCGCGCCGGCAGGCCCCTCCCCGAGCTCTTCAATCGCGGTACGGGCAGTGTCGACCGCCTGGTGATTCATCACCTTCCCCCGTCGGCGGCTGTTTCGGGAACGTCGTCGATTTTCAGTCACGTTTCCTATCCTAGAGTGAAGCTATGGACAGATTCCCGTCGGGCGATGCAAAACTCGCCCGCCCTTTCCACTCATCACGCTTTACGACGGTCCGAGCTGCCATCCTCTCCGTGGCAACTGCCGCCCTATTGGCCGGCTGTGCGGCTGAAACTGGTTCAGGTGGCGATCCCTCAGGCGAGGCCCCTTCTAGTGGAGCTAGTGCGGACTCGAACTCCGGCACCGCCCCAAGGTCGACTTCGGCATCGGTTAATCCCTCCGAGCTGGTCGGTGCCGATAAGGTGCCGGGGCTCGGTGACGTTCCGACACTGAAACTGGCCATCGAGCAGTCCTATCCTGTCTTGGCTCCACCACTTCCCACGGAGAAGAATGTCGCTGCGCCTTTTGTCCAGGGCCTTGAGTTCAAACCCGATGGTTCTTTGTTGATGGGCACCGGCCTCTACGGTGAGTCCCAGATTTACCGATTACCGCAGTGGCTCGACAACTCTGCAGCCGAGCCGACCAACGTGGAAGATTTACAGCCTGAACTCTTCGGCGAGGGGATTACCCGTCATGGAGATACCGTGTGGCAGCTGACGTGGAAGGAAGGACGCGCCATTGAACGCGACGCGGCTACTCTCAAGCAGCGTCGCGAGGTTCCCTTCGACACCGAGGGCTGGGGCGCGTGCTCCTTCGATGACACCATCGTGACCTCCGACGGCAGTGGCACCCTCACTTTCCGCGCCCCCGATGACCTCTCTTCCCAGCGTCAACTGGCGGTCACTGCAGCAGGTACAGAGACAACGTGGCTCAACGAACTCGAGTGCGTCACTGTCAACGGCGACGCAGCTCTGGACGAAGTGCCGGACGAAGTACCAGCGGACACGAGCGATTCAAACAACCAGAGCAACGCGGACGGACCAAACTCCCCGCAATCGCACCGCGAGATTTGGGCCAACGTCTGGCAGAGTCCATTCATCTACCGCATCAACCCGGAAGACGGAAAGGTCACAGGCATCGTCGATGCCACCGAACTCTTCCGCGACTTGTACGCGCAGCTCTCCCCAGCAGAGCAAAACAGTATTGATGTGCTCAACGGCATTGCTCTAATGCCGGATTCTTCCTCTACCTCCCCCAATGGAACCCGTCAGTTCCTGCTTACAGGGAAGAAATGGCCCACGGCCTACCGTGTTACCGTGAGTGAATAGCAGTATCTGGCCCGAGAACGGCTAGTGTGACTGAACGTAGCTTCAATTCCGTTACGAATGTCGGGAAGTGAGAGTTGATGGGATCGAGTAGGCGCCGCTGGCAACAGAATAGTAAGGCGTTCATGGTTGTCGGCGCTATTGTCGTGGTGGGTCTTGTCGTCACCGGCATTGTCCTTGCTGTCAATAAGTGGACCAACCAGGCAATCGACGACCCGCACGCGCTGTCCATCGAGGTCATTCAGGACGGCGAAACCACAGAGGTTCTTCCCTACCGTGTCTGCGACCTCTTTGAGAAGAATGCCTGCACCACGACTGAGGCCAACGCCGCCAAGATTTCTCTGGGCGAGCAGGAGACAGCTGAGGTTAACGTCGGCTCCACTGTTGGCTCTAACTCTTGGACTCTGCAGCGTTTCTTCTCCGACGATGCGGTCAACTCCACCTCTCGCAAGGATCCGGGCGAAGCCACGACCGAGACCATCGCCGGCTCCGCAGCTGTTGCCGGCAAACGCACCCCACTCGGGGTCGTGGAGGTTTCCACCGCGCTCATCGGAAAGAACTCCGAGGGTGAAGAGACCACCTACGGTATTACTTGGTCGATCGTCAACGAACCGTCGTAAAGCACAGCAAAACGCCCGCTCACTGAGGTTATCCACCTTCGTGAGCGGGCGTTTTTCACATCTTCTACCGACTTACGAGTCCAGCTCGCGCGCGACCGCACGCAGGACTTCAGCCATCTGGTGGCCGTCCTTACGCTCCGGGTAACGCCCGGCGCGCAGGTCACGCTGCACCGTCGACTCCAGCATGGAAATCATGTCCGAAATCATGCCGTTGAGATCGCTGGGGCTGTGCTTCTTTGCTTGACGACGGGCTCCTGCGCCCCCACCTGCCCCGCCACGGCGGTGACGGGCACCGCGCGGTCCCTCGTCGAGCACCTTGATCCGGAGGGCCTGCGGGCCTGGGCGGCCGTCAGCGTAGTCGTACTCCAGGCGCTGACCAGTTACGAGTTCTTCCACGCCTTTCGGCAGCACGTTCTTGCCGATGTAGACATCTTCACCGTCCGGATTCGAAACGAAGCCAAAACCGCGATCCTTGTCGTACCACCTGACCTTACCGATGGGCACTTTCCACCTAACCTTCCCGTGCCCTGTGACTGGGGGCACTCAACCTCGTTCCCCTTGTGCAGCGGTGACTGCCCTTCGGGGTCTTCGGATCGGAGATGCAATTCTTCCGCATTTGCCACCGTCCTCGCACGCACAAATGGCCAGAGTTAGAGGCTCGCTCGGGGCGAGCTTGGCCAGACAGGACCGCGAGGATATGCCAGGCCGGGTGCTGTCTTAATGGTGTTCCTTTAATTAAGGTGCGACCAAAACAGGACGCACTCCAACCGGGAACACATTATTTATTACTGCTTACTAGTGCGAAGTGGCGGCAGCGGTAGCGGCGTGCATGTGCACGTCACCTCCGATTACCTAAAGAACTCAATTATACCCATAGATGGGGACATAAAGGGAAGACGGATCTGCGTGAAGCGAACACTCTCGCGGATTGACGCACCGAGACGGCAACTAACTGCCAGCGTTGGTTCTTTATGGCTATCTCTTATGGCCATCCTTCTCAGTGCATGCGGCGCGCCAAAACCGGAAAAATAACAAGACGATAACGTGAGCTTTATCACATTTTGAAGTTTTAACTTACACAACACCAATAACAGTCACGTCTCTTACCTGCAGTTTCACCTACTTTTATGCATATTTCCCACCTGCGCTCAAAATTAAGAATCCGGCGATTCGCGTGACTATTTCGTTATCAACCGCTACGGTGTGCAATCGACGCGTTTAACGGACGAAGTCGCATAGATCGCCTTCATCTCACTCCAGTGCGATGACATCGGCCCGTTATCAATAACGTGAAGAACTTTCCATAAGAGTGAGATGGGGTTGCATTAGCCCCACTGGCGCCACAAAGAAAATCGACGAAAAGGAAATTTTCATATGGCTCGCCACGCAGCTAAGACCAACACCTTCGCTTCCACTTCGGCAAAGGTTGCACTGACCGGCGCAATCCTCGGTGCCGGTGCCGCTATCTTCGCACCGACCGCTTCTGCAGCTCCGGACTCCGACTGGGACCGCCTGGCACAGTGTGAGTCCGGCGGCAACTGGCACATCAACACCGGAAACGGCTACTACGGCGGTCTGCAGTTCTCCGCAAGCACCTGGAACGCTTTCGGTGGTAACGAGTTCGCTTCGACCGCTGATCAGGCTTCCCGCGAGCAGCAGATTTACGTTGCTGAGAAGGTCCTGGCTCAGCAGGGTTGGGGCGCATGGCCGGCTTGCTCCGCAAGCCTGGGTCTCTCCTCCGGCCCGACCGATCGTCCGCACCCGAGCCAGGGCTCCGCTCCTGTTCGCGCACAGGCCGCTCCGGCAGCTGCTGCTTCCGACTCCAAGACTGACCTGGTCCAGCAGTTCGCTGACCGCCTGTCCAACGTCGACAGCCTGTCCGACGCTCAGGCACTCATCGCTGAGTTCCGTGCACTGACCGGCGAGGTTGAGCTCCCGCAGGAACTGGTCGCAGCCATTCCGTTCGACCTGTCGAAGCTGCAGGGTCTGATTTAAGACTTTCGAGCTAGCCAGCTCATCACAGTAGCCCCGAGGGTAATCCCCCTCGGGGCTACTTTTTGGCTTCCGCAGGTTGGCGGTACCGACCCAACGCGAGTTAGTGACTGCGTTTATGACAAAAATGGCCCGAAAAATGGCTTGAAAGTGTCATAAACTTACACAGTTTCACATTTGCAGCCCGCATCCATGGGGCCATTCCGGTGGATTGGCCAAAAAACTGGGCTTGAATAAGCCCCCGCCCACTTCAAGCCCCCACTTCAAGCGCCCCTACTCAAGCCCCCGCCCCGAGGCCACTGATGTGAAAACCCGCAGCCATGGCTGAACTAGCAGTCACGGCTGCGGGCCTCCAGCAGAAGTAGCTCTGCTAAGAATCTAAAAGATTACTTGTTAATCACCGTGGTCGGGTGCACGTAACCCAGAGTCTCCGGATCAACCGGGAACTCAATGTCGCCGAAAGGCGAATCTGCACCAGCGTGGTGAGCAATCAGTTCAGTAACAGCGTGCTGACCAGGCTCGAGGTCCTTCGGCCAGCCGGGATCGACATAGGATTTCTTTGCAACGTTAGCCATGCTGAGATTATCCCAAAAATTTTCTCCCCAGTCACCTTCTCCCCTCCTTAAATCTCACTAAAGTGGGGATTGTCATGACTAGCACCACCCCCTTTGCACTCTTTTCCGACTGGCTGGCAGGTCAACCAGACCAATTTGTGGGCACTATCCTCAGCAATCGCCCCGATGCGCTGTCGCCACCGCCGAAGTCTTCCCAGGTGCTAGCGGCAAGGCTCCAGCTCCGCGCTTCTGTCTCCCGCGCGCTAACCAAACTGCCCGCACTGGAGCTCGCCTGCATTGAGGCCGCCGCCGACCTCGGTGCTGACGCCGAACCCGTCACTGCGGACGCCCTCATCGACTACATTCTCGACTTACTCTCTCGAGCAGAGGTTCCCGCCAATCAACGGCCCACGGCCACGCATATTCGGACAAGCCTCGATACCCTGCGCGAATACGGACTCATCTGGGGCAACGGTCCCGGCCCCCGCGGCACCTTCACCGGCAAGTCCACCCGCAAGAAACCTCTGCCCTGGCAGGACTACTTCTGTCTCAGCGATGAGGTCGCCACCTCGTTGCCACCTGGCTGGTATCTTCTGCCCAATCCCGATGGCCCAAGCCGCAGTCAGCTACGCACGGCACTCACCGAGGTTACAGACAGACAGCAGCGGCTTCTGGACACCCTCGCCAACTCCGGAGGTCTCGGCGTTACAAAGGACGCTCATCCGGATGCCGACCCTTCGCTGCCGGTCCCAGCGCTCATCAACGCCGGCCTGCTCGAACGCATCGACGAGGGCACCGTCCGCCTGCCCGCCACCGTTCGCGCGCTTATGCGTGGAGTCGGGCTTGCCGACGACGACGTCCCCCTGCGCCCCGAAACCCCCGCTACCCACGTGATTGCCAGCGGTAACGACCGTGCTGCCGCCACTGCCTGGGAAACTTTGCGACAGGCGACTGACCTGCTGGACTTGCTGGGAACCGACCCCGCGCCGACATTGAAAAACGGTGTCATTGGAGTGCGGGAAACCCGCAGTCTCATCGAGGAGCTCGGCGTCGACATCTCGGAGTTGGCTCGCGGCGTGGCTAACCTCAGTGCAGCGGGGCTGGTTCATGTCGGCACTCCGCATCCGCTGCCACTGCATGACACCGGTGGTGACTATTTCGCCCCCACGCTGGCAGCCGACGGCTTCCTCGACGCCGATCTGGTTGACCGGTGGGTGAGTTTGACGGTCGGCACTCGCACTAGCGACGCAGCTCCCTGGCGGGTCGACCAGCTCAATGAGGAAGGCAAGCGCATTGCTCTACTCTCCCCACAAGCTCGGCTCTCCGGGGTACCGTCAATCCGGGAAATGGTGCTGGCCTGCTGTGCGCAGGTGGCGTCGTCGGCAAGCGACAACGACATCGTTGCTCTGACTGACCTGCGTGAATGCGCCGCCTACTACTACCCGATTACCAACGCGAGGTGCACGGACGAGACGCTCAGTGGCGTGGTCGACGAGCTGGTCGCCCTCGGCATCGTCGTGCGGGACCCGGGCGTGGAAACGATTTCCGTCGGCCTTAGCGAGGTTGGCAAAGCCATGGTCGCGCTCATCGAATCCGGCACCGCCGAGGCCTTCGACGATCTGCGTGCCGCCTGTAACAACCTCTTGCCACCGAACGCCTCGTACCTGATGGTTCAGGCGGACAACACCATCGTCGTACCGGGCCCCGCATCCCCGGAGATGGAACGCATGCTCAGTTCGATTGCGCAGCTGGAATCTCCCGGCCTCGCCAGCGTCTACCGCGTGACCGAAGACAGCCTTCGCGATGCCCTCGACGCCGGCATCAATGCCGCCGATATCTCGGAGTTTCTTTCGCGCTACGCCGTCGGCGAGGTGCCGCAGTCCATTACCTATTTGCTTGACGACGTCGCCCGCCGCCACGGTCGTCTCCGCGGTGGCCCCGCAGCTTCGTTTATCCGCTGTGACGATCCGGCCCTGCTGGCCTCATTCCAGAGTCACCAGACTGGACAAAGCCTGGCGTTGCGGAAGATTGCCGAAACGGTGCTAATTAGCCAGGCCCCGCTTGCCCAGGTGATTGAGACCGCTAGAAATGCGGGCTTTTCCATCATCGCCGAAGATGCAGAGGGTTTGGTGCTGGATCTCGGTCGCGCTCCCTGCCGCATTGAGGCGCCGGCTCCGGTGCCCGCTGCGCGTACAACGATGCCCGAACCGGAACGCATCAGCCAGGCGTTGACGGCTATTGCCGATGGCAACCGTGCTGCTGAGCACGCCGGTAGTTCCAGTGGCGCTACGGCCAGTGGCAGCACTGCTGGGGTCTCTGGCTCGGCTGCAGATTCGGCGACAGGTACGGGGACAGCTGCCGGTGCCAGCACTAGCACCAATGGCACGAGCGACTACGCCTCCGGCACCGAAGCGTTCAAGCTTCTGCAGCGCGCGGCTCGCCATGGCGACGACCTGTATTTGAGCTACGTTGACCGCAACGGCAAACCCGGCCGCAAGCGCGTGCGCCCAGTCACCGTCTCCGGTGGGCAGGTCGATGCTATCGACCCGGCCACCAGTCAAGTGCTGCGCTTCCTGCTGCATCGCATTACCGAAGTACATCCTGTCGACTAGGCGGCGGGCGCGCGGACCGTCGTAAAGCGATGCAGAAGCGAATGTGGCGGTTCGGGATGATTCGAGCCCGTGACGCATCTTCTGCGTAATCGTGGCAGAATTGACCTTTAGCTTATTTTTGGTCGAATGTCTGCGAGGCGAGGAAATAATGGGTTTCGGTACGGGGCCGCTGATCGTCCAATCGGATAAGACGGTGCTGCTGGAGGTCGATAACCCGGAGGCGGATGCGGCACGCGCGGCGCTGGCACCGTTCGCGGAGCTCGAACGTGCTCCTGAACATGTGCACACCTACCGCATCACCCCGCTGGCGCTGTGGAATGCTCGCGCCGCCGGTCACGACGCGGAGCAGGTGGTCGATGTCCTCGAGCGCTTCTCCAAGTTCCCCGTCCCACAGCCGCTGCTTATCGACGTCGCGGAGACCATGGACCGCTATGGTCGCCTGAGCCTGACCAAGCATCCAGCTCACGGCCTTATTCTGGTCTCACACGACCCTGCGGTACTGGCCGAGGTGACCAAGCACAAAAAGATACGTCCGATGCTCGGTGAGCAAATCGATGCCGACACCTGGACCGTGCACCCCTCCGAGCGAGGCCGTATCAAACAGGAGCTGCTGAAGGTCGGCTGGCCGGCCAATGACACCGCCGGATACATCGACGGTGAGGCACACGCCATCGCTTGGCAGGATCAGGGCACCGGAGGCCACGACACCTGGGAACTGCGCGACTACCAGCGCATGGCGGCTGATTCCTTCCGCGAAGGTGGCTCCGGCGTCGTGGTGCTGCCCTGTGGCGCAGGCAAGACAATCGTCGGTGCGGCGGCCATGGTAGACGCGCAGCGCACCACTTTGATTCTGGTCACCAACACCGTCGCCGGCAGGCAGTGGCGCGACGAGCTGCTGCGACGCACCTCGCTGACCGAGGACGAAATCGGCGAGTACTCCGGCGAAAAGAAGGAAATTCGCCCCGTCACCATTGCGACCTACCAAGTGGTCACGCGCAAGACTAAGGGAGAATACCGCGCACTCGAGCTATTCGATTCCCGCGACTGGGGCCTCATCATCTATGACGAGGTCCACCTCCTGCCCGCTCCTGTGTTCCGAATGAGTGCGGATCTGCAGTCGCGCCGTCGACTGGGGCTCACCGCTACCCTGGTGCGCGAAGATGGCCGCGAGGGCGATGTCTTCAGCCTGATTGGCCCGAAGCGCTACGATGCCCCGTGGAAGGACATCGAAGCCCAGGGCTGGATCGCACCGGCTGACTGCGTTGAGGTCCGCGTGACCCCGACCGAGTCCGAGCGCATGCTCTACGCCACGGCTGAGGCCTCCGACAGGTATCGTCTGGCCGCAACGACGCCGACGAAGATTCCCGTCGTCAAGCAAATCCTTGCCCGACACGAGGGCGAACCCGCTCTGGTGATTGGTGCCTACCTGGATCAGCTCGAAGAGATCGGCGAAGAGCTCGGCGTCGACGTCATCGAAGGAAAGACGTCCAACGCCAAACGCGAGGAGCTCTTTGGGAAGTTCCGGCGCGGCGAGATCAACACGCTGGTGGTCTCCAAGGTTGCGAACTTTTCCATCGACCTTCCCGAAGCCTCTGTCGCCGTGCAAATCTCCGGCACCTTCGGTTCCCGACAGGAGGAGGCACAGCGCCTGGGGCGTCTCCTGCGCCCGAAGTCCGATGGTGGTGGCGCCGTCTTTTACTCGGTGGTGACTCGCGATACGCTCGATACCGAATACGCAGCTCACCGCCAGCGTTTCCTGGCGGAACAGGGCTACGCCTACCGAATCGTCGACGCAGACGAGTACCTCGGGCCCTCCCTGCCCGGTGATTCCACCGCTAGCTCGGAATCCTAGAAAACTGGATAACTAAAGGACTGCCATGAACTTTCACTTCCCCGTCAACCGCGAGCACACCAACGCCAACAACGAGTACTACCGCGATGCCCGCCGACTGCTCATCTCCTCCGGCATTTTCTCTGCTCTGCTGCTCGTCGGCGCTGTGCTGGTTCTAATAGTTTTCGACCGCACGCCGTTTGTTATCGGCAGCGCGGTTATGCTTTTCGCCCTCGCAGCTCTCTACGTCGGCGTTACCTTCCAGGTGCGACGCGCAATTAAGGATCCGCAAGAGCTTTACGACGAATCCCCGCTGGTTCCGGCCATGATTGCGCGTGTGGATGAGCGAACCATGGTGCTGATGACCTTGGTGGACATGCGTAAAGACCCCTCCGATGGCGAGCCCGTCCCGGCCCTGGCTACACGAACTGTCACCACGATTTCCGGGGTTCCCCGCCGTGTGGGCGCGAAGGTGCCAGCTGTTGCTGTGGCCGGTACGCACAAGAGCCGCACCGAGTTCTACGACGAGATCACCCCAGTGCCGCTCGCGTGGTCCACTCCAGACAAGTCAGTCATTGCCCAAGCCCAGCGCAATATTCCGGTCAACGATTGGAATGTGCTCGAACGCAACATCGACCGGGTGGAAGAGGTACACGCAACGAAGCGCAATCTCCTGCCGCTGCACTAGTCGGGGGCTGTTAGCCCCGACCTTTTGGCACTGAGCTGTTCTAGCCCCGCCCCCGATTTCCCTTAGCAGCGCTCCCCTCCGCGGTGCTCACATGCACGGCGAGAGCGCCATTAGGAACTGAAACGGGTTGACTAGCTCTTACCCCAGGACTCTTCGTTCTGCCGGTCAATCGCTTCCTTATCGTATTCACCTGCCGGGTCCTCTGGCAGCTCACGTTCCGTGTGAGTGGCCTCTAGAATGAACCGCGCCGCGTCCGTAATCTGCTCTCGCTGAACCTTTGGAACCGCAATCTGGTGAGTCGCCAAGAATACCGCCTGAGTGGCGTCTCCACCTGCCTCCTCGACCTTCTTCAGGTACTCGGTAGCTGGCCGAACAACAGTATCGCGGGAGGCCGCCTGAACGTGGACACGCATGCTTCGCGACGGCTCATGCAATCCCGGTGACACTTCCTTTGCCGAATCATCAGAGGTGCCGAAGAATGCCTGCAACCACACCGCAGGAGCACCACGCAGGTCTAGAGCCGGGGCAACGAGCAACAGAGCAACCGGAGTGTCTTGACTAATCTGGTCTACCGCGGAAACAACGTTGTGGCCGCCTGAAGAGACACCATAAAGAACTAACGGGTTCTGATCACTGATGGGCATTGCACCCAATTTTTGAAGCTGCAACGAATCATCTGCGACAGATGCGACTACCCGCGCAATGTCATAGACGGCCTCAGATACCTTATTCTCTGGTGCGAGCCGGTAATCCACGTCCACAACAATTGCGCCCGATCGGGCTGCCAGGGCAGCCATATTTGGGCCGAAGGAATTCTCACGCAGACTGCCGTCGCCCATCCAGAAAGCGCCGCCGTGTGCGGCAACTACCACAGACCCGGTTGGATCCTGTGGGACAAAAACCCGCACCGGAACGCTAGGACTATCCCCCACCGTCGTATCCGTCACCTCTACTTTGCCGTCGGCATACGCAAGGTATGGCGAGGAATGGTTGACGGCCGCCCCCAGGACCATCATTGAACCGTGAATGATGGCGTCTGGCATACGAGCGCCGCGGTCATTGACTGAAGCACGAGCCTTCTTAATGTCTTCCTCAGAGGCACCCAAGGGGACAACCTCGCTCAAGTAGGAATAGGCCGAGACGTGTTCTTCGAGCCATTCAATAAGCTGTTGTAGCTTACCTTCTTCGGTCGTTACGGGAGTGAAGTTGTCTTGAGCCTCGTCCTCAGAAGAAGCGAGGTTAACCACATCGGAGTTAGGTGTCTGATTAGTCATAGAGACAGTCTGCCACAGAGAGCCAACGAGGATTCACCAAAAGAGGAAACCGAGGATCCGATCGACGCTTAGTTAATTCTGTTTACCTGTGGGTAAAACAAAAGTGGGCCGCAGCACCCAACCCCACACAAGGGGCAAGGCA
>NZ_NOVT01000019.1:0-36084 GCF_008042455.1 Corynebacterium sp. LK10 | reverse complement strand
CCCGAAAAATGGCATGAAAGTGTCATAAACTCGCACAGTTTCACATTTGCAGCCCGCATTCATGGGTTAATCAACAAACTTGGCGGCAGCCAACAGCAGATACACGTCCGATACCGCCACAACTAGCCCCCGCCACCCCGACTACGCCTTATCCAGCCACTCCTGAGCGACCAACTCAGGGCTGGCGCCACCAGCCACAGCCCGGGTCATCAGCTTTAAGTCCTCAGTGCTCAGCGAACCCGCTATCTCATTGAGCACGCGGACTCGATCATCTCGGTCCAGCGCTGGCTTGACGTAGAAAGGCACAAGCCATTGCGGCAAGTCAGCCCCAGCATTGTCAGCTGACAGATCCGCGCAGCCCTGTGCCATGCCCGCGTCGGTGGCCATTACTTCGCCCGGCAGCGACCGCGAAAATGCGTCGTACACGCGGTCGCGCCACTCTCCGCTGAACTGCTTGTCCGGGGTGGAGTCGTCGGCGTATTCCTCCGCCAGTGAAGCCGCCGACGCAGGGTCGCTCAGGCCGAGTAGCTCACCTGTGCATCCGAAGGAGACCAGGACCGCTTCATTGCGTACGGCCCGCAACCGGTCGTCAGCATTGCGAATGCCGACGACCTCCGCTTGCCGCCCTATTCTCTCAAAGCTCTGCGCATACACGTACGCAAGAGCTGCTTGCTCAGGGTTGCGTAGGTCTGCCCCGACAGTCACTACCGCCTCCTGCTCGGGAGGAACGGGCATCTGCGGATCCAAATCAGAACATGCGGCAAGACCGAACCCCGTCGCCCCAGTGACCAATGCCAGGGCGGTAAAAGTGCACGCAGTAGCCGTGGAGCTACCCTTGCACCCCATTGAGCGGATGCGAAAGTGGAACCCGGCGTTCGCACGTCTAAAATCAATCATCGACACCAGCGTAACCTACGAACGGATTGTGAGGTCACCCAGAATGGGCGAAGAGAAAAGCCGCAACATCAGCGCTTCGGCGAAGGCTCGCAATCCGCGAACGAGCTCGGCCAGTCAAAGCCAAAAACCGTCGGCCACAGCAAAACCCGGTAAAACCGCTCGGGCGACGAATGCGGCTAAATCCGCAGCGAAGTCGGCTGTCTCGAAGGTGACGCGCACCAACGGCTCGTCGTCAAGCACAGGAACAGGACAGTCGAGGGCGGTGCGCGATGCCCTGCGCGATTGTGGCGTCTACATCGGTGGCAAGCGTTTGCCCGGCACCTACGACCACTTCTCCGGGCTGTCCGAGGTACGGATTTTTGGCGAGGGCTTCACGTGGCTGTCATTGTCGCGCCCCAACGCGACACAGATGGACGCCATCGCCGAGCTTTACGGACTGGATGAGCTGACGGTGGAGGACGCACTGACTAACCGCCAGCGCCCCAAGATTGAGATCCACGATGATCACGTGGTTTTTGTAATTCGCTCGATTCACTACTCCCCGGAAGGTCTCGCGGATGACGAAAATGAGATCATTCGCTCTGGCCAGCTGATGATTGTCATCGGCCCGGAGTACGTCATCACCATTCGCATGGGCATGCCGAGCTCGGATATGCAGCGCATTAGCGCACGCGTGGAGAACACCACCGACGCCATCGACTACGGCCCCGCGGGCGTGCTGTGGGCGCTGACGGACAACCTCGTCGACGCGTACCTGCGCATCGCGATGCAGCTGGAAGATCGCGTGGAGATCATGGAAGACGAAGTCTTCGAGCCGAACTTGGATTCGGATATTGAGGACATTTACATCCTCAAACGAGAGATCCTGGAGATGCGCCACGCGATCGATCCGCTGACACCGGCGCTGCGCTCCCTGATGAATCTGCGGGAAGACATCATGCCTAAGGACGTCAGCCGTTACCTTTCCGATGTTCTCGACCACCAGCTCGCCGCCGCGGACCTCGTCTCCGGACTCGACGAACGACTCTCCGCCCTCATCGACGCCGCCGCCGTGAAAATCCAGCTGCAGCAGAACCAGGATATGCGTACCATCTCGGCGTACGCGGCTATTCTCGCCGTCCCGACCGCCCTGGCCGGCATCTACGGCATGAACTTTGACCACATGCCCGAGCTGCACTGGGAGTACGGCTACTTCATCGTCCTCGCCATCATGTTTGCCATCGTGGCGTTTTTGGTGTGGGTCCTGCGCCGCAACAAGTGGCTGTAGGTACTGCTTCTGGCAGGCATCGCTTTACGACGGATACAGCAACCTACCCGCGATTCCCACCGAGCGCCCGCTGCGCCAACAGGTCACGGGCCCGCTCGGCATTGCGGGGATTGCACAGGACGTCGTAGCGACGGGCAACAATCTCCGTTGTGCTCGAGAAATCCCGCTTGCCGTTTTGCATTGCGTACGGAACTGCGGCCAGCACGATGCCGAAGATGGCGCCCATACCGAGGCCAACAATCAGCGGGCTCACCCAATCTTCCTGGAAAAGCCCCAGAATCAGGCCGAAGAACAGGCCCATCCATAGGCCGTACAGTGCGCCGCCGCCGAGCACCTTCGGCCAGGTCAGCCTGCCGACTACGCGCTCCACCTGCATCAGGTCAACACCGACGATGGTGAGGTCGGAAACCGGGAACTCATCGCGATCACTGAGCGAATCCACCGCCGCCTGCGCGTCGGAGTAGTTGGTGAAACTGCCCACCGGCCACCCCTCGGGCACCTGGCGCTGAGGCAACCGGGACTTCATGCTCTGTTCCCGGCCGCTCCCCCAACCGCTGCCCGCTTCCCCATTTGCCATCGGTACTCTCACCGTTCCCTTGCAGTTGTTGTCACAGTAAATGGTGACTCAGTTGCTGAAAATATTGCTAAAACTATCGCCAAAAGGCGTTCTATCAAGGACAACGTCAGACGATTGGCAATTGTTCCACCGACTGGTCCGCCGCCCATTCCACCGCCACCGCTCTTGCCGGAAGGGTTGGTCGCTGTGACCGTCGTAAAGCGGCAAACTACTGATTTTGTCAGTAGTTCTTTGTCTTGCGGGGTCTCACGATAAGATTCACTACATAATGTCTACGATTACTGAAGCTGAAGTTCGCACCGCCCTGGCGCAGGTCGAAGATCCTGAGGTACGTCGCCCGATTACCGAGATTGGCATGGTCAAGTCCATCTCGGTGGCGGACAACAATGACGTGGCCGTGGAGATTTACCTCACCATTGCCGGTTGCCCCATGAAAAACACCATCATCGAGCGCACCGAAGAGGCGCTGAACGGTATCGAGGGCGTTGGCAACGTCACCGTCACCACCGATGTGATGAATGACGAGCAGCGCCGCGAGTTCCGCAACGCCGTCCGCGGCACCGCCTCCGAGCCGGTGATCCCATTCGCCCAGCCGGACTCCCGCACCCGCGTGTTCGCCGTCGCCTCCGGTAAGGGTGGCGTCGGTAAGTCCTCCGTGACCGTGAACCTCGCCGCCGCGCTGGCCGCGAAGGGCCTTTCTGTCGGTGTCCTCGATGCCGACGTCTACGGACACTCCATCCCGCACATGATGGGCTCCGAGGAAAAGCCGCACCAGGTCGACGACATGATTATGCCTCCGCAGGCGCACGGCGTGTCACTGATTTCTATCGGACACTTCGTCGACGACAACGCACCGGTTGTCTGGCGTGGGCCAATGCTGCACCGCGCTATCCAGCAGTTCCTCGCAGACGTGTTCTGGGGCGACCTGGACGTCCTGCTTTTCGACCTGCCCCCGGGAACCGGCGACATCGCCATCTCCGTGGCGCAGCTCGTGCCGAACGCTGAGCTGCTGATTGTTACTACCCCGCAGATGGCCGCCGCCGAGGTCGCAGAGCGCGCCGGCACCATTTCGCTGCAGACCCGCCAGCGCATCGCCGGTGTCATCGAGAACATGAGCTGGATGGAGATGCCGGACGGCTCCAAGATGGAGGTCTTCGGCGCAGGTGGCGGCGAGACCGTTGCCCGTCGTCTTACCCAGATCACCGGCGGAAAGGTCGAGCTGCTCGGCCAGGTGCCGCTGGACACAGAGCTACGCGAAGGCGGCGACAAGGGCACCCCGATTGTCCTGTCCAAGCCGGATTCGGGCGCGGGCGAGGCCCTGAACGCTATCGCTGACAAGCTGGTTGTTCGTCGCGAGTCGCTCGCAGGCAAGTCGCTCGGCTTGGGCGTAACTCCGAAGTAGGCCTTCGCTTTACGACGATCACAGCGACGCCCCCTCCCCGGTATTTTCGGTGCCGGGAAGGGGGCGTCTGCTTTTGCGGCTGCGGTGTCTGGGGCGTATGTGTTGTGGGCGCTTTCGGTGGTGCATCCATCAAAGCGGCTGCGTGCACTTACTGACTAGGTTTATGACACTTTCGTGGCAAAATTTGTGCTCAAAGTGTCATAAACCTAGTCAGTAACTTGCGGTCGGGAACGGTTTGCAACCTCTATAGGTTGTCGTCGTCGACCCAGGCCTGCACCCCACGGGGCTGCTGAGGTTGTTGCGGCTGCTGTGGTGTTTGCTGTGCTTGCTGTTGGCGGGCCTGGGCAACTGGATCCTGCCACGTCCCCGGCTGCGGGAGCGGCTGCTGCGACGGAGCCGGCTGCACTGGCTGGTTCGTATTGGACTGCTGGTACTGCTGACCCGCAGGCCCGGCCGCTCCTGCAGCTCCGGCTGCACCAGTTCCGCCACCACCCGCTGCGGGCTTACCGGAGAGCATGTCCAGGTAGGTGTCATCGCCGTCGAAAAGCGTCCTGGTGATGGCGGTCTTCGGGTTGAGACGACGGAGATCGTTGAGCTCCTGCAGCGGCTTGCGAAGATCGTCGAAGTCTTCGCCGAACTCGTCCGAGAGGTTATCGCGTGCGTCATTGATTGCGGTGCGCGCAGCCAAGAGCAATGCGCGGACGTCCTCAATTACCTTCGGCAACCGCTCAGGTCCGATGAGAATTAGTCCGAGGATAAAGAGGACAAGAATCTCGCCCCAGCCAACATTAGAAAACACGTTATACCACCTTAGTTACAGTGCACCTCGCATGCAGCATTGCGTGGCCAAATCCACCAAATCTGCTAAATCCGCAGAAACCAGCGCCCCCTACTCCGGCGTGATCTTCGCCTCCAGCTCGGCTCCGTGGCGAACGATCTTCAATACCGCCTCATTACCAGCGCCAACAGTCCACAGCGCCACCGTGAGCTCATCTGCGGACGATACCGCGCGGTCTCCCACAGCCGTAATCACATCGCCTTCCTGCAGGCCTTCCCGGTCGGCAACACCTCCCGGCAGGATGCTGGCAATCTCGGCACCAGTCAGTGCGCCATTGGAAACCGTGCGCGCTGTCACGCCAATCCCCGGATGAACCGGCTGCTCACCGGCGATGAGCTGCTCCGCGATGGCAACGGCTGAATTGATTGGAATCGCAAAGCCCAACCCCTGTGAGCCACCCGAGCTACTGAAAATCACCGTATTAATACCGATAATGGCACCGCGGATATCCACCAGCGGACCACCGGAGTTACCCGGGTTGATGGAGGCATCGGTCTGAATCGCATCGGCGTAGCCGTCCGTGTCAGTCCCTTCAGCGGCCAGGCGCACCGGCCGATTAAGCGCGGAGACAATTCCCGAGGTCACCGTGCCGCCGAGCCCCTGCGGCGAGCCCATCGCAATCACGGTGTCACCGACCGCAACCGCGTTGGAATCACCAAGCTGCGCCACGGTCAGCCCCGCAACATCTTCGACCTTAATTACGGCGAGGTCGGTCTTCGGGTCGCGGCCAATAATCTTGGCCGGCACTTCCTTCAGCTTGCCGCCGTCCCAAAACGTTACGGAGACCTGCATATCCTGCCGGTCCGCCACCGCCGAAACGACGTGGTTATTCGTCAAAATATGACCGTCACCATCAATGACAAACCCCGAGCCCACGCCCGAGACCTCACCGGCACTGACCGCAATCGACACCACCGCGGGACGAAGAGCCTCCGCCACCTTGCCGATTTCAGTCAAATCACCGTTGCCCGGCCGCCCCTCGATCTGCTGCAGCTCCACACGCTGGTAGTCCGAGCGGAAAGTCTTGCCAGCCCAACCGCCAACAAAGCCGCCAACACCGCCAATGAGCAGCACCACGGCCGACGACGCCGCGATCACACGCCACGGCACCTCGCGGCCAAAAATCACTTCCCGCGCGCTGACGCGGGGAGCCGTCTTCGGGCGAGGCTTCTTTTTCGCTTCGGGTTTGCGGGCTGGACGCCCCGTCGTCATGCGTGACGACGAATCCTGCCACGGCGAATACTCTTGGGCGGTGGCACTGGTGTCGTCGTCAAGCTTCTGCCCTGGAGCACGCTGTAACCCGCCAGTTGCGGCGGCACGATCGGAGTCCGGGGCAAACGCGGAATCATCGAAAGAGCGATGTTTGCCCACTAGTGACTACCACCTTTACGAAAACCGCGAACAATCTGCTCCAACGCGGCACTCAGCGACTCCGGCGGACGGTGCGCGAGATGCCGCGCCGACCGATGGGGCTCTGAGTCCTCGCAACTGCCTGCGAAATCAGCAATACGAGCGCGCAGCTCAGCTGGAATGTGCAAGGGCGCGCTATCACGCAGACGCTTGGCCGCCTGCCGCTGCTTCGCGACCTCCCGGCGACATTCCGGGCATGCCATCAGGTGCGCCTGCGCACGACGCTCAGCTACGACCGACAACTCGCCGTCAACAAAAGCGGCAATTGCCTCGGTGCCGAGATGCTCCGTTGACAAAAAACGCTTGTCATCGCCCTGCTGAATCACAGACTGCAGCACCTCCAGAAATCGCACCTATTTAACTAGCCCCACAATAGCCACTCCCGCGGATTGAGTGCGGGAAATCTAGCCTGCGGTGACCGACTCCGGCAGCTCCTGTCGTTCCTTCTCCAGGCGCTCCAACGTCGCCCGCAAGCTGGAACGTGCCCGGTGAATACGCGAACGCACAGTGCCCATCTTGAGCCCAAGGGTGCTGGCAATTTCCTCGTAGGTCAGCCCCACCACATCACAGAGGACAACCACCGCGCGATAGTCCGGCTGCAGCTCAGCCAGCGCGATTTCCAAATCCGGGTCGAGCATCGCGTCATCGACGGCCTGCTCCGGGGTCTTCAGCGTACCCGGGACACGGTCGTAGTTCTCCGGCAACGCCTCCATCCGGATGACCTGCCGATGCCGGACCATATCCAAAAACAGGTTAGTGGTAATCCGATGCAGCCAGCCTTCAAAAGTGCCGGGACGGTATGACTTCAGCGAGCGGAACACACGCATGAATGTCTCCTGCGTCAGGTCTTCCGCGTCCTGCTGGTTACCAGTCAACCGATATGCGAGCCCATAAACACTATCCGCGTGGGCCTGAACCAGCTCCGACCACGACGGCATCTCCCCCACACCTGCGTCAAAAGCCGCGGTGCCGGACAGTTGCTCAGTTACGTCAGCGGACGCGGCGTCCTCGCGGCTGGCGCCTGCGCTGACTCGTTCGGACTTGACTCGTTCGGGCATGAAGTTCAGTGTTCCTTACCAACCTTAGGTTTGTAGTGACCTTACCCTGAAAATAGTTTGAGAGTCCAGACAAGTTTGAGGCTTGTTTACCCACCTAGTCCGGCACTGACCGGCGCGCCCCGCTGCCCTGAGCGGAGTTTTTTCCTACGCTATAAAGCGTGTCCGAAACGAGTTCTTCTGCTACCCCGCTATCCGCACGTGACGCTATTGCACAGCACGTCAACAACACGACCGTAGTCTCCGAGGCCCTTGAAAGCGCCCGAGAGAGCGCTCGCGAATACGGAGTTGCCGTCCCCGATACGATGACCGGCGCCGCTTTGACCTCGCTCATGGCCCTGACCAGCGCCCGCCGCGACGGTCACCCCGCCGCTGTCATCGCATCGCCTGCGGCAGGCGTAGTCGGTTTGCACCTGGCCGCCGGCCTCGGCGATGACGGCGTTCTCACCTGCATCGACCCGGAGCTCGAGCACCAGTCTCTGGCGAAGTCCGCTTTCCGAGCCGCAGGCATCCGCCCCAACCGACAGCGCTTCCTGCCCTCGCAGCCACTGGAGGTCATGGATCGACTGGCCGCCGACTCCTACGACTTGGTCTACTTGGACGTCGCCCCGGCAATCCTCCGCGCCGCCCAGGAAAAGGCCTGGCCGCTGCTTCGCTCCGGTGGCGCGCTCGTCCTGACCGGCGCGCTCCTCGACGGCACTGTCGCTGACTCGTCACGCACTGACCGTGACACCGTCGCTGCCCGCGAAGCCGACGAATACATGCTCCAGCTTGACGACGCTTACGTGATGCGCCTGCCTCTAGCAGCTGGCACCACTGTGCTGGTGAAGAAGTAGTTTTCTACTGTTGGCCGGCTGGCTAGCGGCAGCGATGGGCCACTGCGACTTACTGACTGCGTTTATGGTTGGTGGCGACGGGTCGAGCCGACTTACTGACTGCGTTTATGACAAAAATGGCCCGAAAAATGGCGTGAAAGTGTCATAAACTCGCACAGTTTCACATTTGCAGCCCATGCCCGTATTCACATGCGAAGCCCATAATTTTTGGGGCTGCCAGTTTTTGGACTAGGTAGCAACTAGGTAGCAAAAAGGGTTAGAAGAAAAAGGCACGTACCCCACGGTACGTGCCTTTTGCAGCCGCTCGGACTCAACCAGCCTAGATAACCTGGTTCTTACCAACGGCCACAACGCCACCAGCGCTGACCTTGAAGCGCTCTGCGTCCTTCTCCGGATCGACACCGATAATGGCGCCGTCGGAAACTACAACGTTCTTGTCCAAAATCGCATGGCGAACCACTGCTCCGCGGCCGACGCGAACGCCTGGGAAGAGAACCGAGCCCTCCACCGTCGCGCCATCCTCGACCACAACGTTGGTGCTAATCACCGAGTTGCGGACCGTACCACCGGAGACAATCGAACCAGCACCGACCATCGAAGCCTGAGCAATACCGCCCTGGACAAACTTGGCCGGAGGCAGGTTCTCCTCTGAGAAGGTGTGGATTGGCCACTTCTTGTTGTAGAGGTTAAACACCGGGTGGACGGAAATCAGGTCCATGTTGGCCTCGTAGAAGGCATCGATGGTACCGACATCACGCCAGTAGCCCTTGTCACGTTCGGTCTCACCCGGAACGTAGCTGTCCTTGAAGTCCCAGACGAAAGCTTCGCCCTCCTCTACCAGCATCGGAATAATGTTTCCGCCCATATCATGGTCGGAGTTTTCATCTTCCGAGTCACGCTTAATAGCGTCGATAAGCGCGGAGGTAGTGAAGATGTAGTTACCCATCGACGCGAACGTCGAGTTCGGGTCATCCGGGGTGCCGGGCGGATCAGCCGGCTTCTCCAGGAACTCGGTGATTCGGTTGTTGTCATCGGCATCGATGACACCGAATGCGCTGGCCTCAGAACGCGGGACGCGGATACCAGCGACCGTCACGCCAGCGCCAGACTCGATGTGGGCCTCCAGCATCTGCTGCGGATCCATGCGATAGACGTGGTCGGCACCGAAGACGATGACGTACTCCGGATCCTCGTCGTAAACCAAGTTCAGCGACTGCAGAATCGCGTCCGCCGAACCGGTGAACCAGCGCTTACCCAGACGCTGCTGAGCCGGCACCGGGGTGACGTACTGGCCGGTGATGCCAGACAGCTGCCACGCCTGCGAAATGTGACGGTCGAGCGAGTGGGACTTGTACTGGGTCAGCACACAGATCTTCAAGAAACCTGCGTTGACCAGGTTCGACAGCACGAAGTCGATAAGCCGATAGCTACCGCCGAAAGGCACGGCGGGCTTAGCGCGGTCTTCCGTCAGCGGGAAGAGACGCTTGCCTTCGCCACCGGCAAGGACAATGGACAAAACATGTGGTTGACTCCTCACACCAACCAACCTATATGCGATTTACGTTCCTCGCTGCCAGTCTCCCCTCCCCGCTACCCACACCCAGGCATATCAAGCGACGGAAATTGTCAAATCTGGTTACGCTGGAACTATGCGTGTTGCCATGATGACCAAGGAATACCCTCCGGAGATTTACGGCGGAGCAGGTGTTCACGTAACTGAACTGACTCGTTTCATGCGCGGCCTCGACGGCGTTGACGTCGATGTGCACTGCATGGGTGCTCCTCGCGATGAGGCGGATGTATATGTCCACGGCGTTGACCCGGAGTTGAAGGATGCCAACGCCTCGATTAAGACGCTGTCCACGGGGTTGCGCATGGCAAATGCCGCCGCGGCAACCGACATTGATGTCGTCCACTCTCACACGTGGTACTCGGGCCTGGGCGGTCACCTCACTGGTCTGCTCAAGGGCATTCCGCATGTGGCAACCGCGCACTCACTGGAGCCGCACCGCCCATGGAAGCGCGAGCAGCTTGGCGGCGGTTACGACGTTTCCAGCTGGTCCGAGCGCAATGCTATGGAGTACGCAGACGCTGTCATTGCTGTTTCCGCGCGCATGAAGGACGCCATCCTGGATGCCTACCCGCGTATCTCCCCCGACAAGGTCCACGTTGTCCTGAACGGTATCGACACCGAGCTGTGGTACCCGCGCCCGACGTGGGAAGAGTCCAAGGAACAGAACGGCTGGTCTGTCCTGGAGGAGCTCGGCGTTGACCCGTCTCGCCCGATGGTCGCGTTCGTCGGCCGCATCACCCGTCAGAAGGGTGTCGCTCATTTGGTCAAGGCCGCATCGCTTTTCGACGACGGTGTGCAGCTCGTTCTGTGCGCCGGCGCTCCGGACACCCCGGAAATCGCGAAGGAGACTGAGCAGCTCGTCCATGACCTCCAGGAGAAGCGCGATGGCATTTTCTGGGTGCAGGACATGCTGCCGAAGGAGAAGATCCAGGAGATTCTGACGGCCGCGGATTCCTTCGTCTGCCCGTCCATCTACGAGCCGCTGGGCATCGTTAACCTCGAGGCTATGGCCTGTGGCACCGCCGTTGTCGCCTCTGATGTCGGCGGTATTCCGGAGGTTGTCGTCGATGGTGAAACCGGCACTCTGGTTCACTACGACGAGTCCGATCCGGAGGGCTTCGAACGAGGCATCGCTGCCGCTGTCAACAACATGGTCGCCGACCGCGACCGCGCTGCCAAGGTTGGCCAGGCGGGTAAGAAGCGCGCTGAAGATGTGTTTAGCTGGGAGAACATCGCTCAGCAGACCGTCGAGGTCTATAAGTCTTTGATGTAGCTGGCTGTCTGCGAGACGCCACGGATGCGCGGCGAACGGAGTCTCCTCATAAGGCCCATCGCTTCCGAGAAGGAAGCGGTGGGCCTTTTTTAGCCTTTTTACTAACCCCGTTCAGGACATTTACTTATGCCTTTGCCCACTTTCCTAAACCTAATTTAAGTTTTGGCTGAATTTATCATTCCTGGTCAATAGCATACTGAGTATGAGATTCACTAAGAAGGTGGCAGCAGTTGGTGCCGCCATTGCCATAGCGCTAGCGGGTGCAGTACCGCATCAGGCGCTCGCTACAGAAGTAGCCCCATCCCCTAGTACCGCTACCATCACCGAGCGTGGTCCCCTTGGACAGTCCGGTCGCTGGTTTACCGACGGTGACGGCCGTGCTTTCCTCACTCAGGGATCGAACATCGTCTACAAGCACGATCCTTACACCCCAGAGGCCGGAGGCTTTAACGAGGACGATGCTGACTGGCTCGTGCAGCAGGGCTTCGACTCCATGCGAGTCGGCATTATCTGGAAAGCAGTAGAGCCAAAGCCCGGCGAGTACAACGACGAATACCTGGATTCCATTGCCCGCACTATCTCCATGCTCACTGAGCGTGGAATCGCGGTCTTGGTCGATGCCCACCAGGACATGTACAACGAGAAGTTCGAAGGCGAATTTGCCCCGGATTGGGCTGTCATTGACGACGGGGTTCCCAGCCTCTTAAAGGTTGGCTTCCCCGCTAACCAGGCTCTCAATATCGGACTCATTAGGGCATACGACAACTTCCTGAATAACCGCGAAGGGCCAGGCGGCGTTGGGTTGCAGGAGCGTTACGCAGCCATGTGGGGCCATGTCGCCAAACGCCTTGGCGACATGCCGGGACTGATGGGCTACGACATCATAAATGAACCGTGGCCAGGCTCCGCATACCCACTGTGCTATCTGGCTCTCGGCGACTGCGGCCCGGCTAAGGAAAAGCTCGATGAACTGCACCAGAAGGCTGCCAATCAGATTGTCGACAAGGACCCGGACGCTATTGTCCACTACGAGCCCTACTCCATGTGGAACACCGGATTGAACACGAATCCGGCAGCCCCGGAGGTTCCTGAAACCGCTGGTACGGCCCTCAGCTGGCATGTCTACTGCACCACGAATGCCCTGTTCAACACCTACACGGGCTGTGACTTCTTCGATGGTCGTACCTTCGACAATGCGGAAATCGTCTCATCCGGTAACGGCTCGGCCACACTGCTGTCCGAGTTCGGTGCGACCGACGATGCCGATACCCTCAATGGCGTAATTTCGCTTGCCCGCCGCCACATGGTCGGCTGGCAGTACTGGTCCTACTGCGGATGCAACGACCCGACGACGCAGAACCAGAAGGAACAGGGCATGGTCTTCGACCCTACTGTTCCAGGACCTGTAGGTGCCGATGCCTTCAACCGCGACAAGATGACCATCCTCGCCGCTCCACACCTGCGAGCGGTCGCAGGCACCCCGCAAGCTACCGACTGGAACCGCGACACCCGTGTCTACCAGGCCAGCTGGAACAATAACCGCGTCGACGGCACCGGAGTTTTCGCACCTGGTTCCACCAGCGAGCTCGTTGTGCCCTCGATCAACTTCCCGAATGGGTTCACAGTGAATGTCGAAGGCGGTCACGCCACTGTCGCTGCCGATGGCCAGACCGTTCATATCGTCTCCACTGCTGACCAAGTGACAGTCACCATCCAGCCGAAGTAGAACCAACCGCTCGATTCACCAAATCGCGCCCTGTGGATTTTTCCGCAGGGCGTTTTTCTTGCCACGATTTCCTTACCCACAAGCCGATCGGACATCTAACAGACGACCCGCCCCAGCTTGGGCTACAAATATCGCGAATATAATGGCTTCCATGACCACTCACGAGAATTTTCCAACGGTCCGACACACAATTTTCCAAAACTCACTGATGTCCGCACTGCTCGATGGCATCTACGACGGCGAGATGACCATTGGCGAAATCCTTGGTCATGGAAACTTCGGCATCGGTACCTTCGACGGCCTCGATGGCGAAATGGTAATCCTCGACGGGGTCTGCTGGCAGGTGCGTCACGACGGCTCCGCAACCCGGGCCACCATGGATCAGCGCAGCCCCTACACGGTGGTGACCAACTTCGTCCCGCACACGGTGATGGATGCGCCGGAAAACCTGACTCGCAAGGAAATTAGCCCCATCATCGATTCCCTGGTGCCGAGCCAAAACTTTATGTACGCACTGCGGATTACCGGCGAATTTGAGTGGGTGAAGACTCGAACCGTCGTAAAGCAGGAAAAGCCGTACCAGAAGATGGTTGATGCGACGGAAGAAGACGCCTCGGTTGATTTTGAGAACCTGCAGGGCACGATTGCGGGCTTCCGCACGCCGGTCTATGAGAAGGGAATTTCGGTGCCCGGCTGTCACGTGCACTTCCTCGCGCAAGGCGGCACCGGCGGCGGGCATGTGCTGGACTTTAAGCTGCGCTCGGGCACTATCGAACTGTGCCCGGGCACTGACCTGCAGCTTCGCCTTCCGCTAACGGCGGAATTCTCGGATGCTGACCTGGATCCGGAAGACCTGGATGAGCAGATTCACAAAACCGAGGTCAAGGAGTAAACGCTAGTCTCCCGGGCGGCCAAGACGAGTGACGTAGGCACGGGCGGTGACGTGCATCTCTGCAGGTAGCGCCGCAATGCGTTCCTGCAGCACCTCCGGGTGAATATGGCGTGCCGACGGGCTCATACCGATCTGCGCGGCGATTGCACCCTGGTTGAGGTTCATACCGAACTCCACCAGCTCCGGGTCGCCAACAGGCACGAGGTGCCCCTCTGCCTGGGAAATCATGCGCTCGACCTTGCCGCGCTCGACATCAATGATGCCCAGTGGCTCACGAAGCTCACCCAAGTGACCAGTGGTGGCAGTCAGAACCACAACCTGGCCGCCCGGCTTGAGCACGCGAGCGAACTCCTCCGCGTTGCGAGGTGCGAAGACGACTGTAAGCGCATCGATGGAGCCATCACGCAGCGGCAGACGCGCCCACGCATCGGCTACAACGGCGCCGAGGCGCGGGTGGCTCTTGGCCAGGTGCTTGGCGGCCGGCACAGACACATCAATGCCTACGCCACGGGAATTGGGAATGCTGTCCAGCGTGTGTGCGAGGTAGTAACCAGTGCCCGCACCGACTTCGCAGATGACTGGGCTGGCGGCCTCGGACACGTTGGCGTCGTCAAGCACGTCCTGGACGTTGCCTGTAACTGCCTCAACGAATGGAGCATAGTGGCCACCAGAGAGGAACTCCTCGCGGGCGGTAATCATCTTGGCGTCATCGCCGGTGTAGCGCAGACCAGCCCCTCCGGCGAGCGTAACGTAACCCTGGCGGGCGACATCATAGCTATGTCCGGATTCGGACTTCAGAGTCATTCGTTCGGCATCACCAAACTTCAAATCAGTGCCATCGATGGGGTCAGCAAGCACATCAATGATGTCAGCTAGCACGTCGGTCACTCCTCAAACTGAGCTAGAAAAATAATTTTCACTATCTTAGCCCGTGTCGAGCTCAGCCAAGTAACTCCAATGCGAGTTACTGACTACGTTTATGACAAAAATTGCCCGAAAACTGGCTTGAAAGTGTCATAAACTCGCACAGTTTCACATTTGCAGCCCGTATTTTTTGTTCATAAACCCTCATTCGAGCCGTTATCACCTGAAAAAGAAAAGGCGACCTACACCACTGGTGTAGGTCGCCGCTGGGTCAAAACCGGACAGGCCCGGCCACTACCCGGCCTCTACCCGATACCCCACTACTCTGCTACTCCACTACTGCTACAAGCTCTGCACCGAGCTCCTTGGCTTCCTCCGGGGACAGTTCCACCACCAGGCGCCCACCACCATCTGCGGGGACGCGCATCACAATCTTCTTGCCCTCTTTAACTGCCTCCAGCGGACCATCACCGGTACGCGGCTTCATTGCTGCCATGTGAACTCCTTCGTTCTAAGACAATGTCGATGCAGGAGACGACCAGCTACCCCAGCTCAGCTGTGGTAGCTGGGAGATTGACAATCCCGGTTCAAGACCTCGGTCTAAGACCCCGGTTTAAAATCCCGGTTTAGAATCCCGGTCGGCATTTCGACTACTTCTCTTCATCATAGTCTTTTGTTTCACGCAGCGGCATGGGTGAAGCGCCTCAAACTACGCCCCTTACACCAGCCCACGCACCGGATGCAGTGGTGCAAAATCACCAGAAATAGCCAGAGTCATGCGACAGACATCAAGGGTTTCGGACACCTGATGCGAACGAAACACCGCAACGCCGGCAGCTGCCGCATGGGCAGTCGCGGCCAAGGTGCCGGGCACACGTTGCTCGACCGGGCGGTCCAGAGTCTCACCGACGAAGTCCTTATTCGACAGCGCCATAAGCACCGGCCAGCCTGTAGCCACGAGCTCATTGCAGCGCCGCAGAAGTTCGAGGCCGTGGTAGGTGTTCTTGCCAAAGTCGTGGGTGGGATCGATGAGGATGCGGTCCTCCGGCACGCCAGCGTCCACTGCCCTCTGGGCGAGTTTGCCGGTTTCTGAGATGACATCGTCCACGACGTCGTCGTAACGCACGCGAATCGGATTGGTGCGTGGCAGTGCCCCACCTGTGTGCGAGCAGACGTAACCCATCCCGTGGGAACCCGCGACTTCCAGCAGCTCCGGGTCATGGCCCGCCCAAGTGTCATTAATGAGGTTGGCGCCAGCGTTAATGGCGGCCTCTCCGACTTCGGCGCGCCAGGTGTCGACGCTAATGTGCAGGTCAGGATAGCGCTCGCGGACCTTCGCGATGGTCGGCACCACGCGCTCGATTTCCTCGGCAACAGTTACTTCTGCACCGATACCGGCCTTGACGCCGCCGATGTCGACAATGCCCGCGCCTGCCGCAACAACTTCGTCGACGCGAGCAAGCGCAGCCTCCTCCGCAGCCGTCGCGCCACGGTCATAGAAGGAATCCGGGGTGCGATTGACGATGGCCATCACCGTCGGCACCGCGGAGTCCTGATAAAAACTCCGCACAGCGTCCTACCTTTCGCTGAAGCGACGGACTCGGCGGAGCTTTTCGGAAACGTCAGAGGTCGGCTCACACTCTTCCAACAGCTTTTCGTGCGCGGCCTCGATGTACTCGACCGCTTCGTCAATGGAGTCGGTGACCAGGAAAAGGTCCATATCAGTCGGAGAAATCAGCTCCATGGCCACTAGTTTCTCACGCATCCAATCAACCAGCCCCGACCAGAACTCAGTGCCGAGCAGCACGATTGGGTGATTTTCCACCTTCTCGGTCTGAACCATCACCAGTGACTCAAAGAGTTCATCGAGAGTGCCGAAACCGCCCGGCAGGCAAATAAACGCCTGCGAGTACTTCAGGAACATGGTCTTCCGCACGAAGAAGTAGCGGAAGTTCATGCCCAGGTCGACCCAGTCATTCAAGTGCTGCTCGTGCGGCAGCTCAATGCCCAACCCAATGGACAGGCCGTCGGCGTCGTAGCAGCCGCGGTTGGCGGCTTCCATGATGCCCGGGCCGCCACCGGTGATGGTCGCGTAACCCGCCTCCGCCAGCGCCTTGCCCAGGTCGAAGCCCCACTGGTAGTAAGGGCTATCCTCTGGCAGACGTGCCGAACCATATACCGTCACCGCCGGCGGAATCTCCGCCAACGCACCAAAGCCGTCAACGAACTCCGACTGAATGCGCAGCACACGCCAGGTATCGTTGTGCAGCCAGTCCGTGTTCGGATTGTGTGACAACAGCCTGCGGTCGGTCGTAGACGCCTGCGGTTCGCCCGCCTGTCGAATCGCGATTGGGCCGCGGAGTGCACGGCGCTTAGCTGGGGACGGAGTACGTACAGGTTTCATAACCTCACAATGTATGCCAGCAATGACATACGCGCACCCGCTCGGCGAGGGTGGGGTGTGATTCTAGGCTCACTCAGCCACCGGCGCGGTGGTCAAGTACCGCCGCACATCCTCCCACAGTGCCGTTATGCACTCGACCGGAATCTGCTCATCCTTCTTGTGGCAGTACGCCGGGTCACCCGGGCCAAAGTTCACCGCAGGAATGCCGAGCGCCGAAAAACGCGCCACATCGGTCCACCCAAACTTGGGCTTTACGACGTCGCCTGCGACCGCAACCAACTCCTTCGCAGCCGCCGCATGCAGTCCAGGCAGCGCCCCAGGGCTCACATCCTCGACATCGACGGTGAGGTCCTCGGGCGCGAACTCGTCGAGTCCAAGCACCTCTCGGAAGTGCGCCATGGCCTCATCGGCGCTGCGGTTGGGCGCGAATCGGAAGTTGACTCGCAGCACCGCCTCGTCGGGAAGCGTATTGGTAGCAACCCCGGCCTCCAGCCAGACGACGTTGAGCCCTTCGCGGTAGGCCAACCCGTCGATGTCCACAGTCTGCGGCTCATAGGCGGCAATCCTCGACAGCACCGGCGCTAACTTGTGCACGGCATTGTCGCCGAGCCACGCCCGAGCCGAGTGCGCACGTGTGCCGTGAGCGGTCAAACGCAGGCGAATAGAGCCCTGACAACCGGCTTCGATGACATTGCCGCTGGGCTCGCCCAGCAGAGCGACATCGCCAGTCAGAAGCTCCGGATGCGACTCACTCAAGTGCCGCAACCCGTTGAACTCCGCGGCGATTTCTTCGCATTCGTACATGATGAGCGTCAGGTCGCGCTGCAGCTCCTGGCTTGCCGCTAGCGTCGCAAAAGCATGCAGATAGACCGCGTCCCCGCTTTTCATATCCACAGTTCCGCAGCCAAAGAGCGTGTCTCTTCCCTGCGCGTCTACCCCACGCGTCGAAGGCACATTGTCCGCAGTCGGCACCGTATCCAGGTGTCCGGCCAGAATCACACGCTGCGGCAATCCACGATGAGTCCGTGCAATCACGTTGTTATCGATGCGCAGGACCTCAATCGACTTATCTGCCTGCGCGACCTCACGCAATGCCACCTCGACGGCATCCGCAATCGCGGTCTCATTGTGGGACACCGATTCGATGTCGACCAGTGCCGCCGTGAGGTCTACAGGATCTTGGAGCAGATTTAACTTCGATTTCACATCAATTAAGCGTACAAACCGTTGTGCGCCAGCGAAACCAGAATTTTGTGATGAATATGCGCCGCACGACCATTGATCGCATCCCCATTGGCAGGCGCGCCACCGCCGAGGAACAGCGCCAGCTCATGCGGTTCGGCGGAGGTCACACCAATTCTCCCCTCCGCCGGACGCTTAAGCCCATCAGCCACCTCAAAGACCAGGGTTTTCGCTCCTTCCGGGAGAGTTTGAGCAATGATTTCCTCCGGAGTTTCGCTTGCCGACGACCCCAGCGCCCGCTCCTCCCCCGCATTATCGGTCACCTCTCCGTTGCCGCTTTCTTCCTCGACAACGCCCGCGCCGGGTCCATAGACCACAGCCACACGGGAGCCATAGACCGCAATCACCGGACGCAGCTCATTCGTGCTGACAATCACTGTAGAACCGGCCAACGGCTTGCAGACGGCCGCGACAATCTTGGCCGTTGCATGTGGCAGCTGCACTGGAGTGGGATCGATGTCTCGTCGATAAGCAGGACGAAGCGTTTCGGCGACATCGCCCAGCTCATCGCGCTCCCACATCGGCAGAGCGTCGATGCGTGCCTGCTGATCGCGGTTCTTGCGCTCCAGCAGAAGACGGGCGATCATGCCACCACCGAGCCCCACTGCGATGGCAACTGCGATAACCAGCACAAGACGGTTCGGCGCGATGAGCGCAACCACTGCGGCAATCACCACACCGACTGCGCCAATTGGCATTGCTCGCGGCGGCAAAACGAAACCAAAGAAGCTGGCTACGGCAAGAATCCAAGCACTCAGCAGTGCGAATCCGACATAGAAGACCACCGGCAGGGCCAGGACGAAGCCGAGTCCGAGCACACTGACAGCAATGATGAGGCTAACTAAGAACCACTGCTTCATTTTCTGTGTGCTTTCAAGGCCAGCTAGGGGCATAGTTCATCCTTCCGCGAAGATTCCTTAAAGGGATACTAATATTAAGAATCATGATTACATCTGGTGCTGTCGCTACGGGAATCGCCAACATCGCAATGGACGGTACAGTTCTCGATACTTGGTTTCCCGCACCTCAGTTAAGCGATGAGGTCGTAGAGTCGAGCACTCACCGGCTCGGCGCCGCTGATTTGACCCCACAGTTGCTTCGTCAGGTGATTTTGGACGAGGATCGCCGCGTGGAGCAGGTGGCAGTGCGCACGTCTATTGAGGATTTGTCCAAGCCGGCTGTCGACCCGCACGATGCCTACCTGCGCCTGCATCTGCTCTCCCACCGCTTGGTCAAGCCGCACCAGCTCAACACCAAGGGGCTCTACGAGCTGCTCCATGTCGTGGCGTGGACCAACAAGGGGCCATGCCTGCCGGACAACTTCGAGCAACTGCGTACCCACTTGCGCGTCCGCGGCCTGATTCACGTCTACGCCATCGACCGCATGCCGCGCATGGTCGACTATGTGCTGCCCGCAGGTGTCCGCATTGCAGAGGCCGAGCGCGTGCGGTTGGGCGCTTATCTGGCACCGGGTACGTCAGTACTGCGCGAGGGATTTGTCTCGCTGAACTCGGGCACTCTGGGCCCATGCAAGATTGAGGGACGTCTATCCTCCGGTGTTGTCATTGGTGCGCACACGAAGGTGGGGCTGTCGGCCTCCATCATTGCCGCTCACGACGATTCCGGTCAGCGTAAGCCGCTCACGGTTGGCGAGCGCTGCCACATCGATATCGCGGCCGGCACCGTCGGCGTCAGCCTCGGTAATGACTGCATTATTGACCGAAGCATCCTCATTGCCCCCGATACGCCCATCGATGTCCCCGCGGAGAACCGCCGTATTCAGGCATGGGAAATCTCCGGCCGCAACAATATGCACTTCTACCATCACCCGGACCACTCGGCAGTGTGCGTCCGCCGCACGGAACGCCCGGGCAATGACGAAGGTGCCGCTACTTTCACTCAGCTTGCCGACGTGCCGGATGAGCTGGCCGGATAACCTACTTTAGGTGTCTTGAAGGCACATTAATGGGCCCCGAAACGGTGAATGGGGGTAAACCCGTAATACGGTTATTGCCCCTGTTATCAGCGAGGTAATGTTTGCGACATGACCGAATCGCAAATTACCTCCACCTCCGGCGAGACATCTCAGCTGGGCAAGGGGCTGCAGGTTCGACACTTGACCATGATGGGTCTTGGCTCCGCAATCGGTGCCGGTCTTTTCCTTGGTACGGGCGTCGGCATTAAGGCAGCTGGCCCGGGTGTTCTCATTTCCTATGTCATCGCTGGCTTCATTGTCGTCCTCGTCATGCAGATGCTCGGCGAGATGGCCGCTGCCCGCCCGACACCGGGTAGCTTCTCCACCTATGCTGAGATGGCCTTTGGTTCTTCGGCTGGCTTTGTCCTCGGTTGGCTCTACTGGTTCATGCTCATCATGGTGCTCGGTGCTGAAATCACCGGCGCCGGTGCCATCATGGGTGCGTGGTTCGGTATTCCGGGCTGGATTCCAGGCCTGATCTGTGTTGTCTTCTTCGCTGTAGTGAATTTGGCGAATGTGCGCGGTTTCGGCGAGTTTGAGTTCTGGTTCGCGTTCATCAAGGTCGCGGTGATTATCGCGTTCTTGGTCATTGGCGTTCTTCTTTTCTTCGGTCTGCTGCCAGGCACCAGCTTCGTCGGTACGACGCATATTGCCGAGTCCGGATTCCTCCCGAATGGCGTTTCCGGCATTGCCGCTGGTCTGTTGGCTGTGGCCTTCGCCTTCGGCGGTATCGAGATTGTCACGATTGCCGCTGCTGAGGCCGAGGATCCGCAGCGCTCCATCGCTGCTGCTGTCCGCTCGGTAATCTTCCGCATCTCTGTGTTCTACCTGGGCTGCGTGACCGTCATCATCCTGCTGTTGCCGTACTCCCAGATCGACGGCGCTGACTCCGCAGCTGAGTCGCCGTTCACCCAGGTTCTAAAGCAGGCGAACATTCCAGGTGCGGTTGGCTTCATGGAGGCCATTATCGTTCTGGCGCTGCTGTCCGCATTCAACGCTCAGATTTACGCCACCTCTCGCCTGGTCTACTCGATGTCCACCCGCGGTGAGGCACCGCGCTTCTTCGCCCACACCAATGAGCACGCAGTTCCGAACCGTGCGGTCATCATGTCGATGGTCTTCGCCTTCGTCTCTGTTGGCCTGCAGGTTGTCTTCGACGGCTCGAGTGTCCTGGTCTTCCTGCTGAACGCTGTCGGCGGCTGCTTGCTGGTGATCTGGCTGGTTATCGCCCTGTCCGAGATTAAGCTGCGCCCGCAGATGGAGGCCAACAACGAGCTTTCCGTTCGCATGTGGGCCTACCCGGCACTGTCCTGGGTAACGGTCATCCTGATCCTGGGCCTCGCTGTTGGCATGCTCACCGATCCTGGTGCTCGCCAGCAGGTTATCGCCGTTGTGTGTGTCACTGCGTTCCTCGCGGTACTCGCTGCACTGACTAAGAAGAGCCGCACCGCGGCCCGCGAGGCTCTCGAGTCCAGCGAAAGCAACTAGCCCATGACAATTAATTGCAGGGTCTAACCACCCTGCTACCCCTATCCGAACACTTCCTTGCTACACATTTGCGGAACACTTTTCATAGATAGGGATATGCCGGTAGCCTGTTTTCCATGAAATTTGGAGCACAAGCTACCGGCATTGCCACTTTTAACAACGATACTGTTCTCGACGTCTGGTTCCCCGCCCCCAAGCTCATCGAAGAGGGCGTGGCAACCTCCACCACGACCGGAACCATCGACGCCGACGCACTGCCTGAAGATTTCACCTACCTCACAGATCTGGCCGTAGCCGATGCGGACCGCGGCACCACCCGCCATCTGGTCACAGCTACCATCGCTTCACTCGATGACGCACCAGTTGACACCATCGATGCCTACCTGCGCCTCCATTTGCTGTCCCACCGCCTGGCCACCCCCAACAGCATCAACCTGGACGGCATCTTCGGCAAGCTCAACAATGTGGTGTGGACGAATTTTGGCCCCTGTGCTGTCGAAGGCTTCGAGGTAACCCGAGCCAAGCTGTCGCGCCGCGGGCCTGTCACCGTCTACTCCATCGATAAATTCCCCCGCATGGTCGACTACGTCACTCCCACCGGAGTCCGCATCGGTGACGCTGACCGCGTACGCCTAGGCGCCCACCTCGCAGAGGGCACCACAGTCATGCACGAGGGCTTCGTCAACTTCAACGCAGGCACGCTTGGACACTCCATGGTGGAAGGCCGTATCTCTCAGGGGGTCGTCGTCGACGACGGCTCCGATATCGGCGGTGGTGCGTCCATCATGGGCACACTATCCGGTGGAGGTAAGGAAGTTGTGTCCGTCGGCAAGCGATGCCTACTCGGTGCGAACGCTGGACTCGGCATCTCGCTCGGCGATGACTGCGTACTCGAAGCCGGGCTCTACATCACTGCCGGCACCAAGTGCCACGTTGCCCTAGACGGTGTGAAGAAGACGCTCAAGGCCCGCGAGCTCTCGGGCGGATCGAATATGCTCTTCCGCCGCAACTCGCTCTCTGGTGCAGTCGAGGTTGTGCCGTGGGCTGCCGAAAAGGTGAAGCTCAGCGCGGAGCTGCACGCTAACTAAGGGGTCGTCGGCACGTCTGCCGGGGCCGCGATAGTCCGCGCGCTCCGGTAGGCACGTCGCTCACCAGTGACGGGGTCGACAAAGGCCAGCGCGGTCGCCGTCAATCGCAACTGCGGCGTGTACTTTGGCACTCCACTCGCGCTTGCCGACGGCCCCTGCGCCCCCGCTTCCCGGCCATAGGTATCCTCACCGAGGATGGGATAGCCTAGCCAGTCCATCGTCGCCCGCAGCTGATGCGTGCGGCCCGTATGGGGCTGTAGCCGCCAGTGCCCCACCTGCATGCGGCTGCCGCAATGCCCACAACCACAGCCGACTGCGTGCAGCGGAATGCTGGTGCTGGTCGCACCACCGCCATGGCTGTTCGCCAGCACATCGCCGATGTCCGCGGCTACTCGGCCGAGGAAGGTCACGGTTGTGCGTGCGAGCTTGAACTTGGGATTCTTCGCGGCAGCGCGAGCGAAATCGTCGGTCTCCACGACTTTTACTCCGCGCCCCGCCGGGTTGGGATCGAGCAGAAGCGTGACATCCCTGGTTTCCCCCACATGCCAATCATCGGGCATCACGGTGAGGCATTCGTATTCTTTGGTGATTTCCTGGTTTTGGAAAAGCTGCTGGTAGCGCGCACGGGTAGCCGGATTCCGGGAAAGCAACAGCAGCCCACTGGTCAGAAGATCCAGGCGGTGAACGGCCACTATCTCCGGTTCCCCGAGACTACGTCGCAGTCGCTCCTGCACGGTATTGGCCACGATGCGGCCATTGGGAGTCGCCGGCAGAAAAGGTGGCTTGTCTACGACCAGAAACTCATCGGTGTCGGCCACGATTGCCGGCTCAAAGGGGATGTACTCCTCGCGCTCGTGAGCGGCGGCATCGACTTGCGCTGCCTGACGGTTCTTCTCAAGGCCCCACCACGCATCTCGATTGCCTGCGGCACGTCCCACGGCACACTCCCTTTTTCATGATTTGGTCTATGCCGATGTCGGCACCGTTTGCAGCATTCGGCCTACGCGGGCCAGCACATCTGGCCGGGGCTAGCCGCGAATACGCGCCGCCGCCACTTCGATGTCGTTGAGCGTTGCTGTGAGCCCCACCCGCACGTGCTGCGCACCCTTGGGGCCGTAGAAGCTACCCGGCGCGACCAAAATGCCGCGTTCGGCCAGCCAATCAACGGTCTGCCAGCAGTCTTCCCCGCGCGTAGCCCACAGATAGAGCCCGCCCTCGGAGTCATCGATACGAAAACCTGCGGCTACCAGTGCATCATGCAGAATCTCACGGCGGTCACAGTATCGCTGCTTTTGTTCGGCCTCGTGGGAGTCGTCGTTAAGCGCGGCGATCGTGGCGTGCTGGATGGGTCCCGGCATCATCAGCCCCATGTGACGGCGCACGGAAACCAGCTCGGCGATGAGGTCCGCGTCGCCAGCGAACCAGCCGGTGCGGTACGACGCCATGTTCGACGTCTTGGACAGCGAGTGAATAGCCAGCAGGTTGGTGAAATCACCGTCGCACACTCGCGGGTCGAGAATACTGACTGGCTGTTCAGTCCAACCGAGCCCCAGGTAGCACTCGTCAGAGGCGACAACGACGTCCCGAGCACGCGCCCACTCAACCACCTTGCGCAGGTGTTCAACACCGAGGACCTTGCCGTTGGGGTTGCCCGGGGAATTGATGAACATCAGCGTCGGCGAGGCGGGGCCGATTTGCGTCAGCGAGTCCGCACGCAGCAGCTCAGCGCCTGCGATGCGAACGCCGACCTCGTAGGTGGGATATGCCAGCTCGGGGATGACGACGGTGTGCCCCGCGCCTACGCCGAGGAGGAAGGGAAGCCAGCCAATCGCTTCCTTGGTGCCGATGACCGGAAGCACATTGCCGCCATTGACCGCTGACTCCAGTCCCGTCACGCCGTAGCGCCGCGCCATCGCTGCAACAATCGCAGCACGTAGCTCAGGCGTGCCGACGGTCTGAGGGTAACCCGGTGCGGCAGCACCTTCGGTAAGGCCCTTCCGAATTATCGGAGCGACTTCATCGACCGGTGTGCCGACCGAGAGATTGACCATGCCCTCTTCATGCGCAGCCGCAGTGGCTTTCGCCTGCGTGAGAGAATCCCACGGAAACTGAGGCAAAAGAGAACCGGGAGTTACGCGCTTACGGGCAGCTGACATGGGCGGTGATGAAGTCCTTCCCGGGAAAAGAAATAGGTTTAATCATCTGTGGTTTTATTCTTCTGCCTGCGGCGGCAGAGCTGCCACGAATGGCACATCGAAGTCCTGGGGGCCGAGCTTGGCGGCACCACCCGGGGAACCCAACTCATCGAACCAGTCGACATTCGCATCGATGAATTCAACCCACTCATCCGGAACATCGTCCTCGTAGAAGATGGCCTCGACTGGGCAGACCGGTTCACAAGCGCCACAGTCCACGCACTCATCAGGATGAATGTAGAGCATGCGCTTGCCCTCGTAAATGCAGTCAACCGGGCACTCTTCAACACAGGCACGGTCGAGGACGTCAACACATGGCTGGGCAATGATGTAAGTCATGGTTTTAGGTTTAAGAACCTTTCTCACAAGATATGGGATGAGGCTTTCGCTATCTGTCGATTATGCCGTTCCGACGAGAAACAGAGCAAAATAGACAGAGCGGTATATTCAGATTGGAGTCTACACCCAACGTGGGTGTTGTTTTCAACTGGCTCCAGAAAGAGCCACATTGATGCGGGCCTGCCCTGTATCAATTCCTCACCGTCTCCTGCAGTATCCGCTGCGGTTTTCGCTAGAGTGCCCGCAGATGGCGCAGTGGCCAGGCACCGCCCAGCACACCGCAAACAAGCAGCAGCACTGTTCGCAACCACTGCCCCATTGCCAAGTCCCCACCGAAGGGCAGCACTGCCCACAGCAGAATGCCTGCAAAGCCCAGCACCCAGATGACAGTCGGAATTGCAGCTTTGGAGCGATCGCGTGTCCACAGCAACGCTGTGTTGGTGATAATCAGATTGGCAATATAGGCCAGCGGAATGGTCCACGGCAACGGAATAGCAACCGAGCCGATGGTAATCCACACTCCGAGGAAAACTACTTCAATCACCAACGCTGCCAACGCAGCCAGCGACAGCCAGACTAGCGCTACTGTGACCTCCCCCTGATGGAAGTTCTCGCGTGGCTGCGAACGTTCCGGGTCACCCCAATAGCGCTCATCCCCGAATGTGCGCTTTTCAATACTCAAGCGCTCGTTCTTCAACTTTCCGCCAGCAGCGTTAATCAAGTCTTCGCTTTCGTGAGGCTGAGGGTTACTCATCGTCCGCACTCCCCTCCGCTTCCAGATCCACGCTCGGTACAGAGTCGACGCTCGCTACCGGCTCTGGCGGTAATTGGATATTCACCAGCTCCCCCAGCTCTTCCAGGGACGCAGCGGTCGCCGTACCAAAACGGTATGCCTCAGTCGGTGTCACCGGCTGACACAGCAAATTGGAAAACGCCCAGACGGCTCGCGCACGACCAGAGCCATCGGTCTGCCCATAGACAGCATCCGGATTAACCTCGCTGACGGAACCATCGGCGAACCACACCTGCGTCGCATGCGCGCGCATGGCCTCAACCTTGGCAGCCACAGCGGCGTCATCCAGCTGAACCTCGAAATGGCCAGTCACGGTGGCGAAGTCGTCGACATCGCACGACTGCCAGCTCTCCGGTACCACGGTAATGGCATCCAGCCCCGCCGCCATTGCCTCACGATCGGTGACCGCCCACAGCGTCGGAAAGCGATTTCCGCACGCCGCGACAGTGATATCGTGCGCACGAATGTGGTCCGGATGCCCATAGCCACCATCGGCGTCGTAGGTAATGACCAGGTCTGGCTGCAGCTCATCGAGGATGGTGCGAAGCTGGGCGACCGCCTCATCACCTGAGTTCACGAAGGCACGCGGATGCTCATTGCCCTTGTCACCGGCCATCCCGGAGTCACGCCAACGTCCAGCGCCGCCGAGGAACCGCGGCGCGTTATCAGGACCGTTGGCGCCTAACGCACGCAGCGCCGAGCGCAACTCGGCGACGCGGAAACCGCCCAACTGGTCGGCTTCATCAGCAACTAGCCCCTGGTACGGCGCACCGATGACCTCTCCCAGCTCGCCCATCGTGCAGGTCACTACGCTTACCGACGCTCCGGAACGCGCGGCAGCCGCAATCAAACCACCTGTCCAAATGGACTCGTCATCTGGATGTGCGTGAACAAAAAGTAACTTCACGGACTTTCTTACTTCCCCTTGTTCTCCTGGTCGATGTTATCGCGGCCATCTTGGTTCTGACCCGAACCGTCCTGCTCTGTATCTTCGCGCGGATTATCTCTCGTCTGAGAATTCTCAGACGATTCTCGAGCCCCACTCTGTGTCGAGACACGGCGAACCTCGCCCAGAACACCGAGGCGGCCCAACACTGGGTCATCGGTCCACTGCGAAGAGTCCCTCCTCCCGGTAATTGTAATTTCCGGGCTGACCACCGTCAGCAAGCCGTCTTTCACCAAGGTCAGCTCGATACTGTGGCCAGCAATGATATCGGCGAGTTCAGCGGGCAACGCAGAACTGTCGGGAGCGAGCAGCTCATCAATCTGTGGGTCACAAAGACCGGAGAGATTCTCGCTCCGAGCAGCCGATTTCGGAGCAACTGGTACTCCATTTAGGTCAGCCGGCTCCGCTGAGGTAGAAGATTTGGACTGTTCAGATGGTGTTGTCCCGTCCAACGAGCCCTGCTCTTCAGCACTCTTTTCCCGATCTCCACTTGGCGCAGGCCTTGTCGAACTATCGACGAGCTCAGAATCAGACTCGGACTCAGACTCAGCAGCCGACTCTGCGCCCGCTTCGTCCAGGTCCTTCGGCGGCAGCGAACTGACCGAGCCTTCCGTACACACATAGCGTTCCCGGGCCGCCTGGACAGAATTGGGCTGCTCTGCCCATGCCACCACGGCATCGACAGTTCCGTAGGGCAACGAAGACCGCAGCATGTCCGCCGGAGAATACGAAACAACGGTGGCGGGGATACCAGCTGCAGTCAACTGGTCAGCGACCGCAAAAGCCGCAGCGCGTGCCGCTATACCGTCGCTGATGATGCCAATTCGTAGCGGATTGTCCTCAGTAAAACCAGCCTGTGGTGTCTCGAATCGCTCCTGGTCACCACCGTCACCAGAACCACCCGCAATTCGGCGCCCGGTGGCCACCTCTGAGACCTCTGCAACGTTGATGGTGCTCAGAATGGCCCGGCGGACGGATTCGTCGGCAAGCCTGCTCGACGCGAGATTGGTACTGAAAACCAGTTCCCGGTTCGGCTCATGGAAGAACTCAGCAACACCGGGGACCAGACCGTACGTCAGCTCAGAGGTCTCCGTCGGACGGACCTGCACGGCATGGATCTGCTTCGAACGCAGTTGCTCCGCACCATCGATGGCACTACGCATGGCACGCAGCGTAATAACCTCCGAGGCTGCTGGCTGCTCACCCCAGTAGCGGTCATTTCGAACCAGTCGAATGATGTTGCGGCCGACATCCATCGACTCGACGGTGTACTGCCCACCGGAGGCCGGGAAACGGCTGGCCAGCCCTTCGGAAAAACCATCAGTGTTCGACCGCATCAAATGCGCTGGCAAGAGATGTGCAAACAGGCGCTGCCAATGCGTAATCGGCTGAGTGAACGTCACGTCAATCTGACGGCCACCATCGGAGACATCAATGGATTTAATCAGCTCATAAGTCGCCGTATCCAGCGATCCTGGCGTGGACGTGACTTGGGAAAATAGGTAGCGGAAGTCCTCGCCACTGATTGGCGTGCCATCGCTCCACTGCGCCCCTTTTCGAATGCGGTAGCGGACATGCTCTGCCGCTACCGTCGGATCCGTGATGTCAACATCGGCCGCTTTTCCGTTTCCAGCTCCGTTTCTGGCGTCACCGTCTTTGCTGTCATCACTCTCGATGACCTGCACGGAATCCAGCAAGTCGGAGTTGAGCAGCCACTGGGGAGCTCCTGCCGAGCGAGCGTTGGCAGCGTTATCCACCACTCCGGGAGCTTGCGCGGAGGCACTAGCGTCACCAGCCTCGCCCTCTACCGGCGCAGGGGTGAAAACACTAGGCAGTGTCAGTCGCGCTACCAGGCTGGTCACCGGGGAGACGTCGGCAAGCAAATGCGGATTGAAGCCTTCGACAAACTCGTCGACACCGACCGTGACTTCACGCATCTTTTTAGCCTGGTCAGCGGTGTCTTCCTGCTGCACCGGCACTTCCTGCTGCCCGGGCACAGTCGGAGCGTCCGACGGGCGAGCCATGCACGAAGACGCCAAAGCCGCCGTCACGCAGAGTGTCGATGCTACGAAAAATCGACGAGAAGCTGCGTGACGACGGCTGCGAATAAACATATCCACGAGATTACTCGACACCTGGCCGAGTCAGTTACCCCGAGACTGGTTTTCAGGTGGCCCAGTCCCCTAGCAACCCGAATTACTTCTTATTCATGGCCTTCGCGCGGGAACGAGCGCGAGCGCGATCGGTGGCGCTGAGGATCTGCTTGCGTACGCGAATGCCCTCCGGGGTGACCTCAACACATTCGTCAGCGCCACAGAACTCCATAGCCTCATCGAGGGAAAGCTTGTGCGCCTTCTCCAGAGTCACGGTCGCATCAGCCGAGGCTGCGCGCATATTGGTCAGCTTCTTTTCCTTGGTGATGTTGATGTCCATGTCCTCATCACGCGGATTCTGGCCAACGACCATGCCCTCGTAAGCCTGGTCACCCGGCTCGACGAAGAAGGTACCGCGGTCAGAAAGCTGAATCAGCGCGTAAGCGGTGATCTGGCCAGTACGGTCAGCGACCAACGATCCTGTCGGACGATCCTTAATCTCGCCTGCCCACTCGCCGTAACCGGCCGAGTAGTGATTGGCGATACCGGTGCCCTTGGTCTCCGTCATGAAAGTAGTGCGGAAGCCAATCAGACCGCGGGACGGAATGAGGAACTCCATGCGCACCCAACCGGTGCCCTGGTTACCCATCTGCTCCATGCGCCCCTTACGAGCCGCCATCAGCTGAGTGACAGCACCCAGGTGCTCTTCTGGAACATCGATGGTCAGGTGCTCGTACGGCTCCTGAACCTTGCCGTCGACGGTCTTGGTAACAACCTGCGGCTTACCGACGGTCAGCTCAAAGCCCTCACGACGCATAGTTTCAACCAGAACGGACAGCGCCATTTCACCACGGCCCTGCACCTCCCAGGCATCCGGGCGCTCGGTCGGCAGCACGCGCAGTGAGACGTTACCAATCAGCTCCTGGTCCAGGCGGGCCTTGACCATACGAGCAGTCAGCTTATCGCCACCACCCTGGCCTGCCAGTGGCGAGGTGTTCACACCGATGGTCATGGAAATAGCCGGCTCATCGACCAGGATGCGCGGCAGCGGGTCCGGGTGCTCGACATCACAGAGAGAGTCACCGATCATGACCTCGTCGATACCGGAGATAGCGGCGATGTCACCTGCAATGGCCTCTTCAGCAGGAACGCGGGTCACGCCGACGGTACGCAGCAGCTCTGCAACCTTCGCGTTCTTGACATGCTCATTGCCCTCGGAATCGTAGTGAATCCACGAAATCTGCTGTCCCTTGCGGATACGGCCCTTGTGGATACGAATCAGACCAATTCGACCAAGGAAGGAGCTGGAGTCCAGGTTGGTCACCTGCGCCTGCAGCGGGGCATCGATCTCAGCGGACGGCTCCGGGAGCACCTCGGTGATGACGTCGAACAGCGGCTGCAGGTTCTCGGACTCCGGCAGGTTGCCGTTACCCGGGTTCTCGGTCGAAGCCTTACCGGCACGACCAGAGGCATAGAGAACCGGCAGCTCAAGGTTGCGCTCAGCGACCTCTGCAGCTTCCGGGTCTTCCAGGGTGGAGGCTAGCTCTAGCAGCAGATCCTGTGCTTCCTCGACAACCTCGTCGATACGCGCATCTGGGCGGTCAGTCTTATTGACCACAATAATCACCGGCATGCAGGCAGCAAGCGCCTTGCCCAGGACGAAGCGGGTCTGCGGCAGCGGACCTTCAGAGGAGTCGATCAACAGCACGACGCCGTCAACCATGGACAGTGCGCGCTCCACCTCGCCACCAAAGTCGGCGTGACCAGGGGTGTCAATGACGTTGATGATGAGGTCTTCGCCGTTCTTGCCCTCACCTTTTCGGCGAATAGCGGTGTTCTTCGCCAAGATGGTGATGCCCTTTTCCTTTTCAAGGTCACCAGAGTCCATCACTCGGTCTGCAACTTCTTCGTGGTCGCTGAAAACGCCGGACTGCTCCAGCATGGCGTTCACGAGAGTGGTCTTGCCATGGTCGACGTGTGCGACAATGGCGACATTACGGAACTCGGTATCGCTCACAGGCGGATAGCTCCTAACAAGCTAAGAGGACTAAAAGAAAAAGATACGGCCTTGCTCTAAAGGACTGTCTTTACGACTGCCTTTAACGCCCCGCATCAACGCGTAATAAAGCGTTCTACAGTGTACTCCTTCTTAATGCCCCTGCACATCTGGCAGAGATTCTCGCAACCCCGAGCACCTATCCGTCATGCAAAGTGGCACTGCCGCGCCACCCTTAGGGATAAATTACCCCCTTACTGCACCCCCGCTTTACCGACAGCCATAACGGCATATCCGCCAGCGCCACAACGCTTCACGACGGCAATCTCTCAGCCCACCATGTGATAGATGTGACCAAATGCCATAGTTGTAACCCCACGGGATGAGACTTGACTTCACCCGCTTACACACTGCGAAACACCATTAACCCCATACATACACATTTCGCCTCAATTTTCACAATCATCTCGTTCTACATCAAAAATCACTCTAATTAACTTGCGACACACGGGAATCCGTGCGTTAATCTCCTGAGAAGATTCTGAACATTTCTTTTTCAAATCTTTCCATTTCACGTTGGAGTCGTTCTAAGATGAGCAACGATTCCGAAATTTTGATTCCGACTCCAATAGCCCACGAATGAGAGGTTCTTCACCGTGGTTTCGACTGGACGCTCCTTCCTGCGCCGTGCCGCAGCGACCTTGGGTGCAGCTGCAATTCTCACTGCGGGCATGACTCCCGCCGCTTCTGCTTCCCCGTCGCTGGACTCCCTGAACATCGCTTCGCCGAATCTCTACGGCAACGCGCGCGACATCATTAACTCCCCAGGCGTTCCTGAGGAAATTTCCAGCGCACTGAACAAGGGAATTGACTTCCTGACTGGTGAGGGCGAGGGCGAGCCGGGCTTCAAGGTTCCGGAAGGTGCCCCGAAGACCAACCAGTTCCTGCTGCCTACTGTTGCCGACAAGTGCATCGGCGGCGAAGGTCGTTCCTTCGGCCTGGCCACTACCGTTCCGGGCCCGGCAGACCTGCCTCTGCCAGGTGTTCCAGAAAACCAGCTTGGCTTCATTTTCACTGGCCTGGGCACCAAGCAGCTGGCTAAGCAGCAGGACACAGAGATGAATGTCTACTGGGTCAACGTTGCTAACGGCAAGTACGGCAAGACCACCCTGGAGAACAACGGCATCAACGCCGAGGAGGGCCCGGGCGCTGTCAACGGCACCGCTGACACGGGCAAGGGCGTGGTCATCGCTGTCATGCAGGGCGGTATCACCACTCAGGAAGAGCCTGGTCCGACCAACTGCAGCTACACTCCGACCGCCGGTGTCTTCCCGGTCGGCCTGAACTAAGTTTTTCTAGTTCTCCCCTAGCCCTTTTTGCATCACGTATGCAGAAAGGGCTTTTCTATGCCCAAAAAGGCAACCCCTACACGTTAAGGTATTCGCATGTCCACTTCACCGGCCACTTCGGCTTCGACCGCGGCAGCTCCTGCACTCTCCCCAATTCGCTCGAGTCAGGACACACATCCTCCGAAAGTCGAGACCTTTGACCTACGTGAAATGGTCAACACCGACCCCAAGGGCTTTCGGCGCAATGTCGACGAGTTCCGAACTCTCACTCCCAGCCGCCTTTATATGCGCCGTGGGATGGATCATCCAAAGTTTGGATATCTTGAGTCATTCCTGCTTGCCGACGAGGGGTTGCGCATCAGCATTTATCACTTCCGCCCGGGCGTGAAGGTGGAACACCAACGCTACGTCGATATTGTCAGCATCGACCGGACTGATCCGCAGTGCTGGCGTATGACCGATTTGTATCTCGACATCCTGCAGGCACCGACCGATCCTGAGGCCATAGCTCCCCTACCTGTCGATGCGACCACACAGATTCGCGTTGAAGATGTCGACGAGCTCGTCGCGGCCCACACTCAAGGGCTGATTAGCGATGAACTCACCGAATTCGCTATCGAGACCACGCTGACTGCACGCGCCGCAATCGCTGCACACGGTGACAACATTGATACGTGGATGCAGACTTTGAACCTCGATGCGACGTGGGCTGATGCTGTTGAGCTTTCGCCCGCAACCTAAAATGACCACCTCAACAAGGAGTACCGCCCGTGTTCGATAACTTAACCGGCCCCATTCCTCCCGCCGGCCCTGATAGCAATGCGATCATCAAAGCCGTCCGAGCAGCATTTACCTCCTACTTTGAAGAGTCCAAACCCGGCGAAGCCCAGCTGACCTTCCTTGGCTCTGCGCCACTGAAGATGCTGCGCTTCGGACCTGACACAGACCGGATTGTCACCTATGCAACACTCGGCTGCAGTGCCGAGGCGATGCAGGATCCGTCCGCAATGGTGGTGGACACCAACTCTGGCCCGCGCGCCGAGCTCATCTTGCCTATTCGTGGTGGACTGGACGAAGTCATCCGCCCGCTGGGTATTCTTGCCGCTTCCCCAAGCATCGAAGGCCTCATCCTCACCGAGGGGGCACTAATCGACTTCGGCCAGCCACTGTGGGATCAGTCGCGCTTCACCGGTTTTGTGCTGCTCAAGGCAGAAATCCCGCCGGTCGCGATAGAGGAAACCGAAGTCACAATCTTCCAGCCGGTCCCCGCCACGACCAACGAATTTGCCCTTGCTCGCGCTAAGGGCGTTGACGAACTGCGTCGCGTGTGGGAAACCCAAGGTGTCGACTTCACCGACCCGCACCGCACCAGCGCTGTATAAAAGTTAGCTTTTGTGGTGGTTGCCGGTTATCTGCTCGTCGGCAAGCGATAAGTTCAACCTAGCAGTGACGTTTCGCGCCGCGACAGCGTGGTTTAGAGTATGGAATTATGGCAGTCAATTCGGCTAAAGACGTTCCTTTCCATGCGGCGCAGTCCTTTAGGTGGTGGCGGCTCGCGGTATATGTTTACGTCCCAGCGCTAATCCTCACCGTGGTCAGTTCCCTATTGAAATGGGACGCGACTGTTACGGAAGCGGCAAAGGCCAACAACATCGAGGTTTCTGCTGCGCAGACCAGCTTGGCCGTGAGCTTCGCGTTCGCGATTATCGCGCAGACGGCAACGGCGATTGCGTGCTGGTGGCTTGCCGGCAAACTCCTTGAAGGATCGACTGCAGCGCGCACGGTGCTGTCCGTGGCGGCGGCAGTTTTTGTCATTAATGCATCAATGACGCTGGTCGGAACGATTTCCCAGGTACGCTCCGGAGACTCGTCGGTGCTCGGTTTGATTACAGCTGGCCTGCTGATCGTTGCCTCTATCATCGCCGCAACTGCAACCGCCCAGTCCTACCGCGGCGAGCGTAACCAGAAGTTCTTTGTGACGACGTAGGCAGCTCTTAGAGGTTTGGGGCGGGACGGGGATGCCTTCCAGGGCCTCCACCGTCCGCTTTAGGTCGGCGTACATTTTAGGTATGCGCACTAATACTGAGAGCGCCAGAAAGATTCTGAATGGTCTCGCGTCCACCCAGTCCCAGCGCGAGGAACTGTACAAGTATTTCCACCAGCACCCTGAGCTTTCCATGCAGGAGCACAGCACTGCGGACCGGATTATTCAGGAGCTCGAATCTTCGGGTATTTCCACACATCGCGTCGGAGGCACCGGCGTCGTTGCCATTATTGAGAACGGTGCCGGGCCGATTGTGGCTATGCGCGCAGACATTGATGCGCTACCGGTGAAGGAGACTTCCGGCAAAGATTACGCCTCCACGGCAACGCAGATTGATGAAAAGACCGGCACAGAGGTCCCCGTCGCCCACGCTTGTGGCCACGACTTCCACCTGATGTCTTTGCTCACAGCGCTGCAGGCTTTCAACGAAAACCTTGATCAGTGGTCTGGCACATTCATCGGTATCTTCCAACCCGCTGAAGAAACCGCCGAAGGTGCACGCGCAATGCTGGCGGCAGATCTGGAGAAGGCTATTCCGCGTCCCGATGTTTATCTCGGTCAACACGTACTAGCTAGCTTGCCCGGCGGCTATGTGGGCACTCGCCGCGGGCCAGTTCTCTCCTCTGCATTCTCGGTCAAAGTCACTGTGCACGGTAATGGCTCCCATGGATCCATGCCGGAGCTCAGTGTCGATCCCGTTGTCTTGGCATCCACCATTGTGATGCGCCTTCAGACGATTGTCTCGCGTGAGGTAGCAGCCACCGAGACCGCAGTGGTGACCGTTGGCGCGATTCAGGCGGGAACTAAGTCCAACATCATCCCTGACTCCGCAGAGCTGCTCATCAACACTCGTGCCTACAACAGCGCCGTGACCGAACACCTCAAAGAGGCAATCGAGCGCATTGTACGAGCAGAGTGCGTTGCTGCCCGCAGCCCTCAAGACCCGCAGTTCACTTACTACGACCGCTATCCCCTCACGAACAATGACGGGGACGCCACGAATACTGTGCGCGAGGCATTCGACGCGTACTTCGGTGATGAAGTCTCCGACTTGGACGCAGTGCCCGCCTCTGAAGATTTCTCAATCATCCCCGATGCGCTTGGCGTGCCATATACGTACTGGGGGCTCGGCGGCTTCGCGGATGAGAGCAGCGCTGTTGGCAACCACAACCCAGCTTTTGCCCCTGACCTCCAACCCACTCTTGACCGGGGCGCAGAAGCAATCGTTGTAGCTGCCTGTGCTTGGTTGGCGAAATGAGGGTGTGATTAGCGAGGCTGATGCGTGCGGCTGCAGGCGAGCTGGTGGATGGTGTAGTGCCGGACTCGTGCGGGGCTGGAGTGCCGGACTCGTGCGGGGCTGGAGTGCCGGACTCGTGCGGTGCTCGTGCGGGACGGCCGAAAAACCGGGGGTTAAGAGAAAAGTAGACCCCGGTGCACGCCGATTGGACACGCTTCTTGCTACTTAACGCAAAATTTACGGGCTGCAAATGTGAAACTGTGTGAGTTTATGACACTTTGAAGC